>JAGCYQ010000143.1 GCA_017960765.1 Treponema sp. | reverse complement strand
TCAAGCAGCTTGCGTGCCTGGAAGTATTTTTCCATTCCCCCTGCCCTGAACTGGACATTTTTCCAAGCTTCGGGATTAAGAATATCGGGGTAGTCATAGGCGTCAAAGAACATTCCCTGCTGCCATCCCTGCTGACTAGAAGACTCCACAGTGAGCCATCCTCTTACAGCCGGGTTACTTGCATTCCTTATGTAACTCTGGATTACGGCCTCGCTTACTCCACGGTCAATCATCCATTCAACGAATTCACAGAATTCCTTGTCGCGCGTCCACTCATAGTTCTCAAGCGCATTCTGGTACTCCTTCTTCTGGCTTATCGGAACAAGGACAATATCCTCATCACGGCTCCATGTCTTTACCCTTGTCAGGTCTATGGACGGATCAATCTTGGTGAACATCTGCTTTATTACATCTCGGTCAAAGTTGAATGAATCATCCCTTATTATCCAATATTGATAGCGAAGATCAAAATCTGCATACCGTTTTCCAACATAGACGTTCTTGCCTGGTTCAGTGAACCATAACGAATAACCACCAACATTGCTTACCTGATAATTACTGCTGGTAAACGGAACCCTTTTGACATACTCAGCCTTATCATCGTAGTATACAATGGAATAATCCCCGGCCATCTGCATAACTGCACTGGCATCGACCAGATTCATCCCCATCCTCATGCTACCATAATTGCCACTCACCATGGAAATACCGTTTACCCTTGCATCCGGAGCAAACACACTCAGATTGGCAGGCATCCACGCTGTTGTATGTGACCAGAAGAATTCAAGAAGCTCTGCACCGTCAATACCATAGCTCTCCACTGACGGATCAACATAAGGAAGATCCTTGAACTGTCCGTAAGTAAGGGCTGTGGAAAGATTCTGGAAATTATCACCGTTGGGGTAATGAGAGAAAATCATATATGCAGGATCCACGTCAAACCATCCCCATGTGCAGTCAAGGAGAATATCACCTTTATCCGTATGTACGCAGTTCCATGCATGGGCATTTTTTTCGTCTGTCAGCTCATTCATTTTATTATAGGAGGAATCCAATTTTACCATTCCAGTCACATAATCAACATCAAGTCCAACAAAGATTCCGAACTCAAAGAACAGGCTTGAATAGCCGTCACATACACCCTTTCTGTTCCTGAATGTTCCCTCGGCACTTCTTGCATCAAGAGAACTGTCAGAAAAGTTGTCAGGGTTTCCCACAGAGGCAGAATCATAAGAGATGTTTTTCTTGATCCATGTAAATAAGGCACGTGCTTTTTCCTTGTCGGTCTTAGCTGTCTTTGTGATTTCCTTTGCGGCTTTCTCGAGCGTCATGGTTGTCGAAAGATTAAGTTTCTCGACATACGAATCTATGGAAGAAAAATCCTCTTTTGCGGCTGGTGTCTTTTTCGGCTTGAATGTAGTTCCGTTGTCTCTTGAAGGCGTTGTAAAATTAACCTGACGTACGTTGGAGCCACGTTTAGCGCTGATGGATTTTTTAAGCGTAAGGAGCTTCTTGTTCTTTGTTTCCGTTCCATAAGTATATGTGGCGCTCGGATATGACAGATGACTCCATGGTGTGCTTGTAGAAAGTACCAGCGGGCTGTCGGCTGTCAACCTAGGTGTGGTTGCAGAGCCTGTTGTTCCTGTTTTTCCTGAAGAAGCCGTTGTTGAAGTTGAAGTAGTACCGGTTGAGGCTGTTGTCGTTGCAGAGCCTGTTGTTCCAGAAGAAGCCGTCGTTGAGCTTGAAGTGGTACCTGTCTTTGATGTGCTGGTGCTTGTTCCGGTTGAGGCTGTTGTCGTTGAGGAGCCTTTGCCTGCTGAGGTATTTGTCGTCGTAGTTGATGAGGCAGTTGTTGAAGCGGTGGTCGTTGTTGTAGAAGTCCTGCCACTTGAAGTTGAGCCTGTTCCTGTTTTTGTGCTTGCAACACTTTCCTGATATTCCTCTGGCAGGGGAGCTCCTGTGTATCCGCAGAAGTTTCCGTACTGGTCACGGTTCAAGTCTGTCTTTGAAAGGTCAATTGAACGGTAGAACTGCTCAAGGTTAAGATCCACTCCGTCAAGAACAGGTGAATATGTGTTCCAGCACTGATACTTTAGGTTGTAGGCACCCAGCTGTTTTTTCTTTGGATCGCGTACAAAAAGCCAGCCGTCACGTGCCACAACAATAATTGACATGGGACCGATTTTCTTACCGTTCTTTGAAGAATCAATCACGGCATCCGGGTCATAAGGCTGGTTGTAAATATTGTGCCAGCGGTCAATTCCCTGTGTTTCCTTGCCTGAATCCCTGTCCGATTTTTTTTCCTTGCTTCCACCTGCGAAAGCCATGCTGGAAATCAAAACCAAGGCCATAAAAGCAGCGAACAGTTTTCTATTAATCATACTTTCCTCCTGGAGTGTTTACCCCATCATTATACATTATAAACAAGTGAATTTGCAAATTAGTTTCGTCAGATATGACATAAAAGAGGCATGGATTAAAAAATTTGTAAGGAATTGCATAGTCCCCAATTCTTTTCCCTCAATTGACCTACAACACAAAAAACACGTATACTTACACTATGGATAAAACAAGAAGTTTATTAAGTTTGTTTTGCACGGGATTACTCATTTTTCTGGCAGGATGCGCCTCTGTCCCCAAGCCTCAAGAGCCGAAGGAACCTGAAATTGAAGTTCAGGGCCCAAGACAGGAGCCAAAGTGGGAAGCGGTCTCAAATATCAGCCAGCTCACAGGCCTCTGGATCTCGGACGACGGAGCCGTATACGAATGGCCTTTTGAACTGAACGGCAAGACATACCTCCGCTATGCATGGGCGGAAAACGACGATACTGAACGCTGGGTAGCATACGCAAAACTTCATAACCGTGATTTCATGGATGTGTGGAACCACCGTTTCTCTTATATAAGTGCAATTTATGGCAAGGACTATCCTCTTGCAGATGAAAACGGAACACAGATAGGACTGAAATTCCGCACTGACTATTCACGCCGTTACGACAAGGACATACCGTTCAGGATATACAGGCGGCTGGAATTTCTTTTACCGGCATCCATTGCAAAAAAGAACCTGTCATTTTTTCTTTTGTCTGACGGAAAAATGCTTAAGGGAACCGGTGCCATGAGCTTTGACTCAAAGGTATTCAAAGACCTGGATGCTGACGACGAAATCTATCATCTTTCCCGTGATTACTGGAAGGAATAGCGTATGAAAAGGCTCCTTGTTTTCCTGTGCGTCATATTCTCGTGCTGTACCATAAACCTCTTTGCCCAGAACTATGCCCTTGTGCTCTCCGGTGGAGGGGGAAAAGGCGGTTACGAGGTCGGTGTGTGGAAGGCATTGAACGAATACGGCATTGCACAAAAAGTGAGCGTAATATCCGGCACAAGCGTAGGTGGCCTGAACGCAGGTCTCTTTGCCGTTGCCCCCATGGACCGCATCGAGGACATCTGGCTGAACCAGGTACCCTCGGAACTCAATCAGGACGGTGAGGCTATCTCGCAAAAGGGCCTCATGAACATAATGAACCGACTTTCATTTTATGCCTTTAACGAGAAAAATGTGCCGGATGTCTATGTGACCTGCTGCCATTCATGGAAAGACGGTGTGGGAGGGCTTCTTGACGTTGGAGTTCAGATCGCAAAAGCGGCCACAAAATCGGTTTTTGACTATGCTTACCGCTTCCGCTTGAATGACGAGGAATCACAGGACGAGATACGCAAAAAGATGCTTGCTACCTCCGCTTATCCTGCACTTACAGATCCTGTTCGCCTGAGTGACGGAAAGCTTTACTGTGACGGTGGCGCCGCAGACAATACGCCGGTTGAACCAGTCATCAAGTACCAGCCGGACATAATCATCGCAGTGCATTTGAGTGCCTGGAGTCCTAAGCTTCAGAAAGGCAAATGGCCGGGTTACACAGTGATAGACATCGTTCCCAGTGATGAAATGCGATGGATTGGAGGCATGCTGGATTTCTCAAGGGAATGGACAGTGCGGAACATTCAGCTTGGATACGACGACACAGTGAAATGGCTCAAGGGGCTCGGAATGCACCCCGTGGAAGACTACTGGTTCCAATGACATTTATATTGTAGGTTTCCTTTTACTCCCCTTTAATCTTTTGTGCCGATGTTATATACTTTCTGGCATGAGAATCAACAGAAAAATTCTAATCATAATCGGAGCAGCTTTATTCCTGGCTATGGCTGCAACAATTACCGCACTTTCACTTGGAAACAGGACCAAGGGCGTAAAGGTAGGTTTTTATGACCTGGACCCTGCCACCGAGGATCTTTTTGTACAACTGATAAGGAAGTCCTACGAGGAAGATAAAAAGGCACCCGCCATCAGCTTTGAGCATCTTGACCAGACAGATGCCTCCGTGGACCTGATACTGATGCCTATGGGAAAGATTCAGGACAACTTGATTTCTACAATAGATACAGCCAAAAAGAAAAATCCATCCCTGGCATTCTCCGTCTTGAGCAATACGACATCATCCGTACGCCAGAAGGCAATCCAGATGGACGGCAACGTTATCTCAATTCCTCTCCTCATGGACAATGTGGAGCTTGAGGTTTCAAACAATGCCATCGCAATGACGGACACAATGCAGCTTCAGACATGGAAGGACATAGAGACTTTTGCCGCCGACTCACAGGAATTTTTTCCATATCCAATTGTATTTGCCGGTGCGGATCCAGTGACTCTCCTCAACGTGTTCACTGCATTGACCGAATCATATTCAGGAAAAGAAGCATATCAGGAAGCCGTGGACGCAATCTCAAGTTTTTTTGATGGAAAGGATTTCATCCCAGACCCCAACGAAACCGCGGAATTTATCAGGACCATTGCCGAAACTCCGGAATCCCCGCTTTACGCCGCAGCATCAACACTTGCCCGATGGATCAGCTCAGGCCTGCTGACCGCCAACGTATTCAACATGACAAAACGCGATGTGGAGATTTACATGGAAAGCCGTTACTGCTCGGTAGCAATCATGACGCTGAGCGACCACCGCAGCTTGAGCACACAGGCAGTCAAGAGCTTTACAACACTTCCGCGTGCTCTTGGAAACGGAGGAAACTCTGTGGGATTCTTCCCCTCCTCCAGACCAGCCAGCGAGAGGTATCTTACAGGCTCAGTCATTTCCGCAGTTCCGCTTACCAAAAACAAATTCCTGACGGATCTTGTCAAAACGATGCTCTCACAGAATTTCCAGGCAGACCTTGCATTCGGTTCAGGACTCGCACCTGTTGACGCCCAGTGCCAGCCCCCGGACATTCTTTCTGATGACGTACGCTTTTTTATCGCCGCCACAAATGCCCCGCTCACACCTCTTGACCAGGCCGCGTTCAGCGATGAAAAGGCAATGGAATCATTTGCACAGGAATTAAAAACCTTTGTAAGGACAATGAGGAAATAGCGTACCTGATTTTATTACAGATGCTCTACGATGTATTTCTTGAATGTCTCTTCGTCTATCGGGCGTGAATAATAGTAACCCTGGGCAACCTTGCATCCTATGTTCTGAAGGATCTTTACCTGCTTTTTGGTCTCAACGCCTTCGCAGAGGGACACTTTGCCAAGCTCATTCACCATCTTAATCATGTAGGCAAGGACTACGCGTGCATCCCGGGAACCTTCAGCCTGATGCAGGAAACGCTGGTCAAACTTAACGACGTCAACTGGCATCTCACAAAGCATGTTCAGGGAAGACTGTCCGCTTCCGAAATCGTCCATGCTCACGACATAACCTGAAGAATGCAGGCGGTGGATCAAATCCTTTACATAATCATCTCCCGCACCGGCAAAACGCTCTTCTATCTCAAGCTCAATGTATTTCTTGTCAACCTGATACTGAATCTGCAGCGTATCAAGCTCGGTTATGAACTCCAGGGAATTATGTGAAAGACGTGAAATGTTCATGGAAACAGGCACCTGTGGGATATTCTCGGTTTCCAGGGAACGAAGGAATGAGAACACCTTGCGGTAGACGTACTGGTCAAGTACACCCACAAGACCGTTACGCTCAAGCACGGGAATAAAAATGTCCGGCGGAATCAGGGCATTGTTCTTTGTCTTCCATCGCACAAGGGCTTCCGCACCCTGAATCTTTCCTGTCTCAAGGTTGATTTTGGGCTGATAGAGGACAAGAAGGTCCTTGTTTGATATTGCCTTTTCTATGCCGTTTTCTATGCGCTCCTCGTTTTCATGCTGAATGCGCATGTTGCTGTCGTACATGGAGAAATTCTCGATTACGCTGTCCTGGGTCAGTCGGCGGGCATAACCAACCTTGCTTATCATGTCCCTGAGGTCGATTGTCTCGCGTCCGTGATTAAAGCAGACTATGTTTCCGCTCTTGAGTATGATGTGGACATCCTCTTCCTTTCCTACCTGCTCCTGAAGGTTGTTCTGTGTGATTTCCATTGCCGTGATGAAATCCGTCTCATCACCGTCTATCGGCTGCAGGATATAGAAGTTGTCGGCGTAACCCCTTGCGATGATTGCGTTGGGAGACTGGTTCTTTATCTGTGACAGATGCTTGGCTATGCTTTTCAGGATCAAGTCGCCCTTGTCTGCCCCGTAAATGCGGTTTACAAATGCAAAATCCCTTACGTTCAGCTCGGATAACAGGAATTTGTGGTTTTTTGCCATGCGGAAAAGATGCTCGGCAGAAGACTCAAAGCCCTGAAGATTGAGCATTCCGGTAAGCCTGTCGTGTTTTTTGCCGCTTACGAATTTCTTGACGTACAGGACTGTTATGACAAGTGCATACACAACTACAAGGGAAAAAATCACCAGAACATGAAGAGGCAGCTCTGGAAAAGCCCCGTTAATGAAGAGAAAAAGTTGTGAAACACAGTCAACCATAAACAAAGAAACCCTCAGACTTTTTATGCTTATATTATTGTATCATTTATTTAAGTTTTAGGGAAGTATTTAAACCATTCATAATAGAGGAAAAATGCGTCAATTTGATTAGGATTCCCATTTTAAGCAGGAAAAAACCGCGTCAAATTGATACATCAGCATTCATATTGTCACGCGGATTCGAAATCACTGACGTGATTTCTTTAAAAGGATTAGTTTTTTGTATCCTCTAATTCTAATCTTTCGTGTATTATCACGCATTCCTTTACCAGTAGACTACTCGAAAGCATATCAAAATCTCATGAAAACACCACAAACTTTAAAGAAACGTCGTTAGACGTTTCGAATCCGTGTGACACGACTAAAAAAACTTGGCACGGAATTTGCTATATGTTAAGTGCCGGGGTTAAACCGGTAATAAATCAAACAAAACCATTTTGGAGGTAATATTATGAACGAACTTTCACTTTTCAACTCACTTTTTGACGACGGTGACTTTGGATTTTTCCCAGCTATCCCAAAGAACTGCTCATTCGGAGTTCCGCAGGTTGACGTAAAGGAAACCAAAGATGCATACGCCTTGGAAATGGATTTGCCCGGACGTACCGAAAAAGACGTTGACGTGGATCTTAAGGACAATGTTCTTACCATTGCTTCCCATACAGAGGAAACAAAGGAAGAAAAATCAAAGGATAAAAAGGAAGGAGAGGCACAGTGGCTCATCCATGAAAGAAGGTCAAGTGGATTCTGCCGCCGCTTTACACTGCCGCAGGACATCGACAGCGAGAAAGTAAGCGCCAGCTTCAAGAACGGTGTCCTTTCCGTACAGATTCCGCGCAAAGCCGTGAGTGAAGCGAAGAAAATCGCCATCTCTGTAGCGTAAAAACATTTCAAACTTAGTTTTAAGGGGGAAAGCAATTTCCCCCTTTACTTTTATCACCATGTATCTTATAATTTAGTTATTCTTAATTGGAGATCATTTACATAAAAGTTTTGCGAGCTCAATATTTGGAAAAGGAGGTTTTCCATGAGTGATTTGTCTGCAGATTTGTTTGCAGGACGCAAAACATTTTTTATCGCCCCGGACATGTCGCTTCTTCCAGAGGCCTATATGGAAGAGTATTTAAATCATGGCTATGAAACTTACATTATTGTCGACGACCGCTATTGCTCCATGCGCAGAAAGGTCGAGCTCATCATTTCACTCTTTACCGATTCTATTCTGTTCTTTTATATTGATGCCGCAATAAATGGAATTGAATGGCCCAAATACATCTATCAGCTGCAGCGTACTTACGGAGACAAGGTCCTTATCGGCGTACTGTATTCAAGGCGTAAAAGCGATGAGGAAAAAAGCAGGCTTGAGCGTTTTTATCTTTTTGACGTTGGTATTCCCTGCGGTTGCATTCCGCTTGAGTATCAGCACGCAAAGAATTTCCCGTTGATTGACCGCATACTTTATGTGAATCAGGCCGGTGGAAGACGCAAGACCGTCCGTGCCATCTGTGACGACAAAAGCGAGATCACATTTGAATTCAAGAAAAACCAGTACAAGGGAAAAATCTGCGACATCAGCCTGAACCACTTTTCATGCATCTTCCAGAATACGGATAATGTAATCCCGGTATCAAGCAAAATCTCAGACTTCATGCTGGTTGTAAACGGACTCCACATTCATGCGGACGGAACCCTTCTGATGCAGAGAAACACACCGGAAGGCGTCCTTAACATATTCGTATTTACACGCAAGGACGGCACAAACGGTCTGGACAGCGACTCAGAGCACAGGCTCTCACAAAAAATATATCAGATTGTAACGACACGGACCAAGAACCTGTTGCACACAGTCTTTACGACGGCAGGAAAGGAAGAGGAAGAAGCCATAGAAGCCGCCAAGTTCCAGGCAAAATACGGCCCCAAGAATCAAGCTGGTCAAAGTGAAAGTTGAAAGTGGAAATTCGTCATGCTGAACTTGATTCAGCATCTTTATATGTAACTCCAGGATTCCGGATCAAGTCCGGAATGACGGGGATATTATTTTCCTACGCAGAAATTGCTGAAAATGCTTTCAAGGATATCGTCGGCACTGACCTCACCCGTGACTTCGCCCAATGAATCCAGGCTGTCCTCCAGGTCCTGAACCACTGCATCCATCGAAAGGCCTGTTCCCGCGACATTCAGGGCATGGCTTACACGCTCAAGCGCCTCCGCAACAGAATCCTTCTGCCTTTCACTACCCAGGGCAGCCCCGCTCCGGCTTGTACTCTCAGCGTCCTCAAGAAGCTTCTTAACCGCCTGAGCCAGGATTGCAGTTCCGCTTCCAGTCTTTGCAGAAAGGGAAACGGCATTTTTCCACGGGCCACCCTGAGGCATAGGCTTGCTTTCACTTGAATCGCATTTATTCCACACAAGAATCACAGGCAGGTCACCTGCATTCTCCATAAAGGCTTTGTCTTCGTCCGTAAGCCCCGCAGTTGAATCCACAAGATAAAGAATAAGGTCTGCTTCCTTGCTCAGGTCCTTTGTGCGCTCAACTCCGGCCGCCTCAATTATGTCGTCAGTCTTTCTGAGTCCAGCAGTGTCAAAGATTCTTGCAGGGAGTCCGTCAAAGCTTACCCATGACTCAAGCCAGTCACGTGTGGTTCCCTCTATGTCGCTTACAATCGCACGGTCTTCCTTTAGAAGTGAATTGAACAAACTGGATTTTCCCGCATTGGTTTTTCCGCAAAGAACAACACGAAGGCCATCCTGATAAAGCTTTTCATTTTTCCATGATGCCACAAGAACCCCAAGGCGTGATTCTGCCTCACGTAAAAGCGAGTCGTCAAAGGTGTCGCTGATGTTCT
>JAGCYQ010000142.1 GCA_017960765.1 Treponema sp. | reverse complement strand
GCCTTCATAAAAGCTTCTTCTGCGGGGTCATACTGTCCTTTCTGCAGATAGTTCGATCCCCGCTGAATGTACATGTCTCCCTGGTTAATGCATGATGTAAAGAACAAAGTGAATGATATCAAAAGAGAAAATATAAGTCTTGAAATTGATGCTGAGTTTTTCATGCCCCAAATGATAGAAGAAAACAGGAAAAAAGTCTATTGGACAGAGTCTGAGTCCTTCTGTTTTTCAAATTGGAAAGGTGTGGAATAAAAAAAGTCACCCCCACACCCATCAACATATTACCAGAAGGTATCATAGTCAAGGATTCCCAGTAATCTGATGCCTGCTGAAAATTCGAAGCTGCTGGTATGCTCCGTGTTGCTGTATGATACATTGTTGCCTGAGAATGTGACATAGGGTGCAACATATTCGTTGATTACAAAACATAGATCAACACCAAAATCTGAACCAAAGAAAAGGCGTGCGCTTTTGTCATCAAAAATCTCGGATACATTTGTAAAACCAAGCCGTCCCTCTACAAATGGAACCAGCATGAAACGCCATGCATTGATTGGAATCTGGAAGCGTATAAGGCCACCGAATGAGCTTGCCCTGTGCTCTCCAGTTCCACCGCTGTAATCCATGACAAGCTTTTCCTGCTGAAAGAATAATCCCGCACCGATGTATTGGAATGTTCCCAATGCCGTGATGTCAAATCCCTTGTTGTCAGCCCTGGAGTATTCTGTTGGAACAAGAAGGGAACCTCTGATGTTGATTACAAAAGGATCACCGTAGTAAGGATCGTCTATCCAGACATTCTCTTTGTATTTCTTAAGCTTGATTTTCTGCTCGAGACCTTCAACACTGGAAAGCTTCCATGATCCGTTTTCCTTTATCCATTCAGTTTGAATCGGCCCACTGTCTTTTTCAAACACAACCTTTGCATAGTCCTTGTTGATGACAACTGAATCAACTGAAAGGCTGGAATTATTATTGAAAAGATTCTTTATGATCTCTGCTGTCACAAAAAGAATGCCCCTGTATGGATCGTTACTGTATTTGTTTCCGTATTTTGAGTTTCCGGAATTCGAGATATAAAGGTCTGCTCCAAGTTTTCGCAACAGTTCTTTAGAAATGAATGTGTCTCCGATTTCTTCCAGGCTTACAGTGGTGTCTGCTGAGCCGATTGATTTTGTGTTGGAATTGGAGACCTTTTTGTTTATCATGCTGATGAATAGATTCAACGGTAACTCAGGGTCATCGCTTTTCATGTAACGCCAGTTGTTCAAGAAGCTGCTGATTGCCGGGGTTTTCTCTGCCTGGGCTAATCCATTTCTGTCTTTGTGATTAATACCAAGAACTGTGTAAGCAGAATCTGTGTTGTTGTCCTGAAGCAGGACTGGGCTTCCCACGGGAGCATCTTTGTATGTCAGGATGAAATAATTCCGATCATTGAATGCATTGCTGACCGTTACATAGTGCTCTTCCCAATGACTTGTGGAGAAGTCAGGAACGATAACATTTTGTCCCTGTACAGGAGATGCATTGGTAACACGCAGGGCTTTGCCAGAATAGTTGTCGGGCAGCTCAATCAGAAGAAAATTGTATTCCGTATCCAGTGCGGAGATTTTCAATCCATGGAGGACAGCAGGCTCAGAATGATTGTCAGGAGCAAACTGAATGTCAAATGTAGTAAAATCAGAAAGAGACTCTTCCCCGGATGTAAGCACGTATTTTTTGCCTGCGTCATCACGGATTATGACACCGGTGTTTCCTGTGTCGGTCAGGAATCTCTTGATCTTATCCGCCTCATATTTGTAGTTGTATTCCTCAAACCTTGACTGAGCTGACTGTAGCATTTTATAGGTATTGTCGTTCTCACTTGGAACAACACGGCATACAAAATCTTTTGGAGACTGTGCAAAAAGCATGAGTGCCTGAAAAAGAGTAAAAACGATAATAAATAAATTCTTTCTTTTATTCATATCATTTAGCTTATCACATAGAGTATGTCAGTTCAAGTGCAGGATACGGTTTTAGATTTCCTCGATATGATAAATGTAATCCAGTGTGCTGAGTGCCTCAATTATCTCCTTGTGCGTCTTGTATTTCTTGAGTTCCTGGCTTGAGATGGAGATAGAGATTGAATAGACGCTGAGTCCTGAACCGGCATAAGCGGGATTCATTTCTATTGCATCGATTGTGAGGCCTAGCTTTCTGATTGTGGTCACAAAGTTCTGAAGGTTAAGGCTGTTCTTTAATTCAAGATGAATCTCAAAATGATTTGAACGGTTTTTAAGGTAATACTCAAGGTCAGGGAGTTTTGAGAGACAGAACAGGAACGCGACGAATGTCACCGCCGTAATCGTGTAAAGGCCTGCTCCGATTGTCATGCCAAGTATGCAGCTTCCCCAAAGTGATACCGCGGTTGTAATTCCCATTATCTGATTTCTTGACGTAAAGAAAATCGTGTGCGTGGCAATCCTTGATGCAGAGACAAGTGCTATTGCAGACAGGAGGAAAAGTTTTCCGTCGTAGAGTGAGTTGAGCCACAGATCAATCAGCATGACCACAGTGCCGGACAGCGTTACCATTATGAACGTGCGGAAACCTGCCGAATGCCTTTTGCTTGAGCGTTCCCATCCGATAAGTGCGGACAAGAACACCGAGAGTCCTATGCGGAGCAAGATTGAATATATGCCAAGGTTAACAGACCATTCTCCCAGTAATTGTGCGATAGGATCTTTTATCATCATTTTCTCCTTTTCCTTGAACGCTGCCTGAATGTCGGATTATGATAGTCTCCCCAGAATCCGGAGTTTTGACTTTCGGCTGCCTCGGTAAAAGCTTCCTCTGCCTCGTTGATTGTGTGGGAGGGAAGCTCTTCCTGTATTTTTTGAATCCTGTCTATCAAAAGCTCAACCTGAGTTTTCTCCTTTCCGTCGGGGGATGTCTCGTTTACGCTTACAAGGTCCTCAAGTTTTGTTGAGTATGATTTTGAAAGATAAAGCGATAGTTTTGCACACGCGGGTCCTGCAAGCTCATAAAGGAAACTGGATGCAAGTATGATTGTCTCCAGGGCTTTTCCAGCCTCACCCCCAAGAGTTCTGGCACTAAGGGCGGCAAGTCCTATTGCGATTCCCGCCTGTGGCACAAGTCCAAGTCCCAGGTAATTTCTTATCTCCTTGTCCATCTTTACAATCATGCTTCCGGAGAAAGAGCCAAGGCATTTACCGATAATCCTGACAATAAAATAAAGCACGCTGATGAGAATTAACGGAGAAGATCCGATGGAGCCGTTGTTTGTCAAAAGTGCCTTAAGGTCAAAGCACATGCCGGACCTCATAAAGAACATTAGCAGGAATGGCGGAGAAAAATAATTCAGCTGCTTGAACAGTTTGTCGTCGTTTGTGATGTTGATGTAGACCATTCCCATGGACATGCATCCAAGAAGGGGAGAGACGTCAAAAATCGTACAGATGCCACAGAACCCAAACATAAGTGCTAGAGAGATGATAAGGCGGTTGTCGCTTGTACGTGTCTTGGGCCTTACCAGCCATGAAAGAATCAGGCCGAACAATGCCCCAAGGAAAATGACGAGGAGGTTTGTTAAAATAGGGCCAGCTATACGCCATGCGGAGAATGCCTCTCCCGTAGTTGAATGTACCGCGATTGATATGGACACGCTGTATGCAAGCAGGCCTATGATGTTGTCGAGTGCAACAATCTGCAGAAGTGTCTCGACGAAGTTTCCCTTTGCACCGGTCTGCCGTATTATCATCATGGTTGAAGCAGATGCCGTGGTGGACGCAAGGGCAGAAAGGACAATGGAGAAAGCCAGGTTCAAGTGCAGGACAAAGAAGGTGAGAACAAAAACAAGTATGGAAGCCGTAAATGCCTCAAAAAGCGTAATCACAACAACTTTGGCACCGTTTTTCCTAAGCACGTCCAGACGGAAGAACTGTCCCGTACTGAATGCGATGAACGCAAGGGCAATGTCAGAAAGGAATTCAGTTCCCGTTATGATAGGCTGTGGAACAAGATTCAGGCAGAATGGCCCGATAAGGATGCCTGCCACGATGTAGGCTGTGACATTTGGTAAGCGTAATAATTTTGTGAGCCGGGTCATCAAGAAACCCGACATGAGGATAATTGAGATGGAAATAATTACTGCAGATACCGACGAACTTGCAGCACCGTCTGGATATAAAAAGTTGCTCATCAAGTAGATTATACCATAATATAATCAATCTGCAATAAAATTATTCAGAAAACTCTTTCTCCATCTCGTTGTAGATGCGGCTTAAATTCTCAGGGCTAAGGTCCGCACTGTCCAAAATTGAATGGCGGTCGGCACGTGTTGCGCTTGCACTGTTCCATGCCTTTATCCAGATGTCCTCTGTTATGTTCCATTGGCTTGGACGCACAGGAAGCTTGTATTGATGCAGTATCCTCTTGATTTTATCCATGTTGCCGTTATGAAAAACCGTTGCGGCATAAGTTCCCATTGCAACCGCTATGCCATGAGGAATCCTTATCTCCTCAAAGTTCTCTTCAAGTGA
This sequence comes from Treponema sp., assembly GCA_017960765.1. Lineage (GTDB taxonomy): Bacteria > Spirochaetota > Spirochaetia > Treponematales > Treponemataceae > Treponema_D. Next base: position 868 of record JAGCYQ010000142.1, on the reverse strand, counting down.
ATGACAGAAAAGATGCTCTGATCCGGATGAAGGCCTTGAATTACCCGCGATCTCCATTGCAAGTCCGCCCATCACAAGAACCTGAGCCAGGACCTTTATAAAGCTTTTTGACGTGATGTTCTTTTCTTCGTTAAAGCAGATTGCGTTGAATGCCATCTTACTCATCATGTAGGCAAAGTCATCTATTGCATTCCCGGAGATTTCTGCGTCAATCTTCCAGTCCTTTAATGCGGTGTATTTGCTGATTGTGTCACCGATGCCCGACAAAAGCTGAATCTGTGGTGCGCTTGTGACTATGGAGACGTCAACCAGGATTGCATCAGGAATCGTGCAGCGGAATGTCTTTCTCTTTTTCCCCTCGGTGCCCAAAACCGAAACAGGAGAAACAAGGCTGTCGTTGCTTAGGGTCGTGGGAAGACAGATGTAAAGCGATTTGCTTACAAAAGCCGCATACTTTGCCATGTCCAGAACGCTTCCGCCACCAAAACCGATTACGGTGCTGATTTCGTTCATGACGATGTATTTTGCAAGGGAAACGGCCTGGTCAAAGGTTCCGTCGCTTACAAGATAAGTCTCGCATTTGGTGAAGCTTTCACAGATTGTCTTTATCTTGTCCGTGTAAATCTTGCTCAGGGTTTCATCAGTAACCAGAAGTGCCCTTTTCTTTTCTACCCCAGGCATCTGCTTGCCGAGTGCCTCTCCAATTCTTGCGGCAATTCCTTCCTCAACCAAAAGCCTGTCCGGCAACCTGAATCTGTTCATACCATCCTCCAGTCGTGAATACCTTGCACTTGAATATATCATATCACAACTGGCGGGAATTCTCAAATAAAATTACATTATTTCCGGTTTGTTAAAGCCTTTCCAT
>JAGCYQ010000141.1 GCA_017960765.1 Treponema sp. | reverse complement strand
CATGCTCCATGCAAACCATATCAAGAGGATTGAATATGCCAGATCTCTGGGAGAAATTCTTATTGTGGGCGTAAATACGGATGAACTTGTGGCAAGCTATACGTCAACACCGATTATTCCTTTTGACGAAAGAATCGCATTGGTAAAAGCCTTAAAATATCCCGATATAGTAATTCCACAACATTCCCTCAATCATGCGGATAAGGTAAAAAAACTGAATTTTGACGTTTTTGTCGTCGGTGATGATTGGGCGGGAAAATACGATTACCTCAAAGAACAGGGGGTAGACGTTGTTTATTTCCCTTATGGCTCAGGCATCAGCAGTTCCAGCCTAAAGCAGCGCATATACGAAAACTATGAACAGATGAAGAAGAAGGCAGACAGCCATTTCCCTGATGATATTGAAACTTGATCTGTAAGGAAAAACACTTAATATATTTTAACAAGGATTCCCATGAAGAAAAATAAATTAATTTTAATTTTGTCATTGTTCCTATCCTTCTCTTTTACAACTGTTTACCCCAACCAACAGGAAGAAATGGCTGCCGATACCAACGAAACTGCATTAACAGAAACTGTTGAAAGCAATACAGATTCAGACATTGATTCAAACACCGAACAGGAGATTTTTGTTCCGACATTCAGGAACTATCTTCTTTCTTATCTTACAACACAGGCTGACAATATTTTCCTTTCATTTTACAACAGAACCATAGTTGTTCAAGCATATGCAACTACAAATCTTGACATTATGTGGCACAATATCACAAATCCGTGGGTGTGGGATGATGATGAATTTAACATAAATCAAGCAGGTCATCCTTATCAGGGCTCTATGTATTTCCAGGGGGCAAGAGCAAATGGACTTAACTTTTATGAATCTCTTGCGGTGGCTGCATTCGGCTCTCTAACATGGGAGCTCCTTATGGAAAATGAAACACCTTCTTTCAATGACATAATCATAACACCTGTTCAGGGAGCCTTGTTTGGTGAGGTTCTGCATAGAATCTATCTTGACACTACAGGCAAAATCCCTGTTCTTCCGGCTTTAATCGCTCCTCAATCTGCCTTGAATCATTTCATTACAGGAACACCATGTCCAAACAACTCTCACAGTCACATTCAGGTGTTTACACTTGGAGCCGGTGCAGGACTTTACAATACGTTCAAGAATAATTCCAATCCTCTTTTTGAAAGACTCAACAACGCTCAGATTGACTTGAATGTCATTTTGAAATATGGGGATGTTTACAGTGAATCTACTTTTGTTCCTCTTGAATCTTTTTCTCTTGATGCAATTGGAGGGCTGAATTTTCCTTCTACATATCTTGTCTTCCTGAATGGAGACGGTTTATTGCTTTCATTTATTCCTGACTTCAAGAATCCCACTGCCCTGTCATTGGACATGCTGTATCAGTATTATGAGGCCTTTGGGGAATTGAATTTCTCCAACAATGCCCTGGGTGCAACAATCCAGCAAAAAATCAACATAAATGATGATACCTCAATTGAATGGAAGGAACAGCTGCAGTTTGCGTATTTGACAGGTTATGACTGCCATTATCTTCTGGTTGAAGGAGAAGGAAAAAGACGTGACCCATACGGACGGGAGCAACGTCTCTATGACCTTGGCATCGGTATTGCAAATAGTGCAGGATTCACATTCAATAACCCAACGATAGGTAATTTCAAGCTTGATACTTATGCGGGCATTTACAAAACTATTCCTGTAACTGTACAGACGGAAGGATCTGACGGATTCTCGATGATTGAGTACATTTCCTTGGACTATGAGCACAAGATCTACAAGAACCTTTATTTTGCAGTTAATTCCCTGTTCTATTTCAGGCAGGCATTTTATGATGATTTGGAGAATTACACGCAGTTTACAAACAACACAACTGCTTTTGTAAGATATAAATTCCTCTAATCCTCTTTCTTGTTCTCTTTCTTGCTTTTTTTCCGGAAAGTGAATGAGCTGTGGCCATAGAAATTACAAACAAAAGAAGCTCCAAGTCCAATAAGGTGGGCGGTTAACTCAATAAGGCTTTTTGAGTCCTGCGGGAAGCACAAGAACAGGATATAACGTGCAATAGCAGAGAACAGCAGCGTTGCAATAAAGCCGAATATAGAGACCATCATAAAGCGCCAGAAGGATTTCCATGTAAGGTGATGAGAACGTTCCTTATAGTGAAACACAAAGAAAGCGGAAAGAATATAGTTGATTACAGACCCAACCAAATAGGCGATAAAAACACTTATATGAAAGTTCAGCACATGAGAAAGCAGGAAACGGACAACAATATTGATTATTGTACTGAATGTAGCCACCCCTGAGTACTTTCCAATCTGTTTGGCCTTCTTTTTGATTGAACCCATAAAAAAACTACACGTTTCCTTCTTCTGTAGGTGCAAAACCGTCTTCAATCATCTGAAGCATGAATGGAACTATCTCCGGGTCAAACTGAGTTCCTGCACAATCTACCAGTTCCTTCTTGACTTTGTCTATATTGATTTTATCACGGTAACATCTGTTGCTCGTCATTGCATCGAAACAGTCTGCTACACAGATTATACGGGACAAATACGGTATGGCCTTTCCTTTCAGCTGATCGGGATAACCGTTGCCGTCATAACGCTCATGGTGATGGCGGACTATTGTCTCAATATCAGGAATGTACGGGAATCCGCGGAAAATGTCAGAACCGATTGTTGTATGGCTTTGGATTACGCTTCTTTCCTCGTCAGTAAGCTTTCCCGGTTTATGAAGGATGCTGTCCGGTATTCCAACTTTTCCAACGTCATGAAGAATCGCACAGTAATAGACTATTTCCTGGTCTGCCTCGCTTAATTCCATTCGTTTTGCAAGTTCCATTGAATAAATTGCAACTCTGAGTGAATGACCCCTTGTATATGAATCCTTGGCTTCGATTGTATTGGCAAAAAGCAGGAGTGTCTTTTCGATAAACTCCTTGTCCTTCTTTTCACGCGTGCGGTATTCCCCCTGCCTTATGTATATCGTAATCAAGACAGATATCATGGACACAGCAAATGTAAACAGGAAGACCTGAAGTGCACGGACAAGTGGAATCCTGTCAACAAGAATGTGTGGAGTATATTCAAAAGTAAGCGGTACACTTTCCGGGTAGAACAGCTTTGAGGTATACATTATGCAGCCGAAGGTTCTGTGTGACATAGGCTCAACAGAATAATCAGAGTCGTATACCTGGGCATTTGCCTCCTCACCTTGACGCGGCTCCGTTACTTGGAGAATATTATTATTTATCTCGAAAATTCCGTTCCACGGGTCTGAGTCTATCCAGAATTTTCCCTGTATCTTTATGGACATTTTCCAATCTGTGATTGCAGTATATTCCCTCAGGCTTTCAATTTTTCCGTCATACTGTCCGCCTATCGTGACACCGTCAGACTCATACCATTGCTTTTCAGGATTCCGAAGAAATGAAACCTCAACATCAGAACCTTCTGTATGCCCGTTTACAAGAACAACAGAAACCCTTTCCTTGTAGATTCCATGCTGCCGTAAGAGCGTAACTCCCAGCAGCAACAAAAGAGTCAGCAGGAGCATGGTCAGAGGCAGAAGATCCGGATTCCGTTTTTTTGCTTTTTCTTTCATCATCACATCCTGTCCAAATATGGAATCAGAAGAAGATCCATAGCATTTTTAATAACAGTCAAAGTTGATTTTGCAAGTTGAAGCCTGGCTTCAGCAAGCGTCTTTTCTTTATCTGCAATTGCAATAATCGGACAATCACGATAGAAGGAACTGAACGATTTGCTGAGGTCATACAAATAGATGGCTACAATGCTTGGATCCAGGTCATTTGCGGCTTTTTCAATCACCGACGGATATCTTTCAAGTGTCTTTAGCAATTCCCATTCGCTCTCGTGTGTAAGGAGCTTCAATGCATCCTCGCCTGAATCGGGAGTAAGTCCCTGTTCCTCAGTCTTTCTTAGAATTGATGAAATGCGTGCACCCATGTACTGCAGGTATGGTCCTGTGTTGCCGTTAAACGAAAGGCTTTCCTCCGGGTTAAAGAGCATGTCCTTTATCGGAGTAACCTGAAGGAGATAATAATGCAGTGCAGACAGGGCTACTTTTTCAGCAACATCATCCGCATCACCTACTTCCTCGTCACGGCCCCTCTCGTTGATTGCCTTAAGTGCATCGGCATGAAGGTTATCCAGAAGGTCATCGGCATCCACAACCGTTCCCTCACGGCTCTTCATGCGTCCGGAAGGAAGGTTTACAAGTCCATAGCTCAAATGATAAAGTTTTTCAGCCCAGGTATAGCCCAATTTCCTTAGGATGTAGAACAGAACCTTGAAGTGATATATCTGCTCGCTTGCAACAACATAAACCATCTGGTTGTACTGCCAGTCGTCGTGCCTCTTGATTGCAGTTCCAAGATCCTGTGTTATGTAAACAGATGTTCCGTCCTTTCTTAGAAGCACCTTGCTCTGATTGTTTCCGTCACGGTCTTTTCCAACGGCTTCCGTAATGTCAATCCTTACAGATCCGTCCTCTGCCTTGTAGAAGATTCCCTTGTCAAGGCCATCCTTGATCATTTCCTTTCCAAGAAGATATGTATCGCTTTCAAAATAAAGCTTTTCAAAATCAACTCCGGTCCTGGCGTATGTTTCCTTAACACCACCCAGGGTCCAGTCATTCATCTTCTGCCAAAGGGCACGTACCTCAGGATCTCCGTTTTCCCATTTTACAAGCATTTCCTCTGCCTGCTCTGTGGCTTCCGGATGTTCCTTTGCATACTTGTCGAATTCAACATAGCACTGGCCTACAAAATGGTCTCCCTTGATGCCGAGACTTTCCGGTGTGTCGTTATTTTTTTCGTGAAAAAGCTTGTATGCCAGCATTGACTTGCAGATGTGGACTCCGCGGTTGTTGATGATGTTCGTGCGGAAAACCTCTGCTCCTGCCTTTTTAAGTATGCGGCTGACTGACTCACCAAGGGCATCGTTTCGCATGTGGCCAAGGTGAAGCGGCTTGTTCGTGTTTGGTGATGAGTATTCAACCATGACCTTGCGGCCTTTCAGGAACTTTTCACCTTCTGAATTGAATGAACCGTATTCGTCTCCCTGGCTTTCAATTTTCTTTATGATTGAAACTACTGAATTTGCCTTGTTGAGCTTTACGTTGATATAAGGTCCCGCTGCAAGGAATGTTCCGAAGCTCTGGTCTGCATTACGGTTAATGATTGGAAGAAGTTCCTGCGCTATTGCCGGAGGAGCCATCCTGAATGCCTTGGCAAGCACGAAAAGAGGTATTCCTAAGTCTCCCATCTCCGGTTTTGGAGGATTTTCTACATGCAGTTTGTCTTCGGTAACAGGCTCTGCCTCAATGCCTTTTTCCTGAACATAAGTCTTTATCGCTTCTGCAACAATATTTTTAAACAATGCCTTATTATCTGCCATCATAATTCTCCAAACAATCAAGTTAAATTATACCGTAATATAGGAAAAAATTCAACTTCAAGAAATCATATCAAGGAATTCTTTTTCATTTATGACAGGAATTCCCAGTTCAGCGGCCTTTTTGTTTTTTGAGGATCCGCTTGAGGTATCATTTGTGACAAGATAAGAAAGGCCTTTGACCACCGATGTCTTTACGAAACCGCCCTTGGATTTAACCAGATTCTGGGCATCGGCCCTCTTCATGCTGACAAGTTCGCCGGTAAAGCAAAAGGATTTTCCCTCCAAAAGGCCTCCGGTACTCTGCCTGATTGTGATTACCCCGCCACTTACAAGTGCTTCCATTTCCGCACGGTTCTCCGCCAGTCCCTGAACAAGAGTGTGTGCCATAAGGTCTGCAAATCCGTAGACTGCGGCTATCTGCTCTTCCGTTGCGTTCAATATTGCTTCCAGTGTGGAAAAACCTCCCGCCATCAGCTTCTCCACGACAGTCTCCCCTATGCCTTCTATATCAAAACCTGCGACATATTTGCTCAAGGACAGTTCCCTGTGGGCCTGGATCGAGGCATATACCTTTTGTGCGCCAAGGGATTTTTTATCCTGCAAGAGGCTTTCCTGATTCAAGAAGTATGGTGAGAGATTTTCCTCGGTAAGCGAATACAGGTCCGAAATTGACTTAAGCTTTCCGTCATTGAACAGGGCCGTAACCAGAGTTTCTCCAAGGTCCCTTATGTCTGCAACTGCCACCCATTTCAAGAGCTGGTGCAGAATCCGCTTGGAGCAGTTTTTGTTCGGGCAATAGAGTCTTGTACCCTCGTTTACAAGTTCAGAACCGCAAGTTCCGCATTTAGAAGGCATATCTACCGGGAAAAGTGGTCCTGGCTTTTCCTCTGCGACTACCCTTTCGATTTTTGGAATTATCTCACCGCGCTTTACAACGACTACATGGCTTCCGATCTGCAGGCCAAGATTCTTTATCGTATTTGGATTTGCAAGGCTTGCCCTCTGCACTGTCGTTCCGTTCAGGTCAACTGCATCAAATATGGCAACAGGGGTATATGTAGCACCAGACTCGTTCCATTCAACTTTGCGGACTATTGAAACCGCCTCCTCAAGGCTGAACTTAAATGCAATCTGCCTGTCCGGCCTGTTCCTGAGTGAGTCCTCATGGTTTACTTTTCTTTCTTTTATGACAAGACCGTCAATGTCGTAATCAAGATCCTTTCGCATCTCCATTACGCTTGCACGGTAATCGATTACATCCTGCACTGACTTTGCTATATAAAGCGGAACCGTATTGAAACCGAGCTTTTTAAGCCACAGGAGCTTTTCCTCCTCATCAGAGTATGGCTGCTCCCCCTGGGTTGACCACACGTCATAGACTATCACACTCAGGTTTTCAGAGCCCTCTCCGTCTTTTCTTTTCATAAGGCCATTGGCGGCATTACGGCAGTTGGCTTTATCTGAATAATATTTTTTGTGTACCTCATGGGTCATTATGACTTCACCGCGTATTCCACCGGTAAAAGAAACCTTTTTGCCGTTATCTGAGAGTGTTTTTTGAACGCCGCTCATCTTCTGGGCATTTGGAGTGATTACGTCTCCTATCTCTCCGTCACCACGGGTCACTGCACGGACAAGATCTCCGACCTCGTACTGAAGCTCCAGGCTTGCACCGTCCAGCTTGTATTCAACCAGGTACTCATCGTAGACATGCTTGTTTGCCCATGACATGAATTCTTCCGGGCTTGCGGCCTTCTCCTGGCTTCCCATCGGCATTACATGGCGGTACTTGGGGAAATTTCCGCTGTCAGCTCCGACTTTCTGCAGTATTTTGTTCTCAGGATCAAGTGAGCGCAGTTCATCCCACAATCTGTCGAATTCTGCATCGCTTACCTCGGCTTCCCCGTTGTAGTAGGAATCCTGATAGCGTTTAATCAGTTTCTCAAGCTCTTTTATTCGTTTTGAGTCATCACTTTTTTTCCGTGCATCATCAACATCAAAAAGTTCCATGCCCGCACCTCAATCCTTTTCAAACATAAGCTCAAATATATCTCGTCCCGCATCGATTCCTTTCTGCTCGAATTTGGTCCTTGGCCTCCATTCCTGGTGGGGTGCAAATCCGTCGTATCTGTTGTGGATTCCTGAGGTGGCATTAAGCTCCTCAAGGGCAAAATCCGCATATTCTGCCCAGTCCGTGACAAAATAAAGGTATCCGCCTGATCTCAGCTTTTTGGCAAGGAGATCCGTCCTAGGCCGCTGAATGATCCTTCGCTTGTGGTGCTTTTTCTTAGGCCATGGATCCGGAAAAAAGATGTGGAAAGCCTCAAGAGAAGCATCGGGTATCATCTCATCAAGAATCTCAAGGGCATCATGCTCAACTATCAGAAGATTTTTAAGATTCCTTTTGTGTATTTCTCCAAGAAGGCGTCCTACACCGGGCTTGTGAACCTCGCAGCCGAGATAATTCATGTCAGGATTGTTCTGGGCAATCTCTGCGGTTGCGTGTCCCATTCCAAAGCCGATCTCCATTGTCACGGGATTATTGTTCTTGAAAAGCTCCTCGTAATTCAGGAACTTGTCCTCATACGGAACGCAATACAGGGAATTCAACTCGCTGTAGCATTTTTTCTCATTGTCCGTCATGCGTCCTATCCGGATCTGGAAGGTTTTTACTGGTCGATGAAAATTGTTTGACTCTCCGGCACTCTGATTCTCAGTGTCACTCAATTATTTTCCCCTTAAAGGTTTTCTTCGGGCATCATGCACACCGTATGTCCGTTGTATAAGCGATAGCATATACGGATTTTCTCCGCAACGCCATATTCCTTCTTGATATCTGAATTAGTTATCCATGATTCCTTTCTTTCTCCGTAATAGAGCAAAAGGCCGTCTGCATCATACAGGGCGATGTTTTCTTCCCTGTCGATCCTCATGTTCCTAAAGTCAGCTGCAGAGGTTTCCAGCAATTCCACGGGATATGACACGCTGAATATGTTCTGACATTCCTCGCCTGCCAAATCCTCATAATATAGCGTATAGTTTCCCTGTGGTATGGTAGAGCCGGATGCCGCCACAAAATTGGTATATCCTGCCCATGTCGAACTCTTTGTCGTTGAGATTATCCTTGGATTCTTGCAGTGCCATTCAAGGCCGCTCTGGTTGTGAACAGCCCTTATCTCACTGACAGCCCGCTCATCAAGTGAAGTCTCAACAAAAACTGAGAACCTTGAGCTTGGAAAAGAATCCCAGTCACTGTAGTCAAGAACAACAGAAGAGAATAATCCCGTTATGTGAACGTCTGATTCGGAACATGAAAGAAGAGAAAAGAGAAGGATTGTGCCTGTTACAAGTGAAGATAATAAACGCATTGCAAAGGCACGAAAGCTTTTCATATTGTCTAGAAGTTGAATTTCAAGCTGATAACCGTAAGATCGCTTGCGGTAAACTGATTGACCAGAGACTCAAACTTGACGTTGACCTTCTTACAGGCATCATCCAGGTAAGAAAGATAATAAAGTCCCAGATCAGTACCTTCCTCACCTTCAGGCATCTGACGGTAAAAGTCAATGAGCGATTTCTTGTTCAGGTCTGCGGCCATCTTGTTCTCGATGTTTTCCTTGACTTCCTGGAATTCATCATCCTTGTTGTAAAGGGTTATGTTCAAGCTGCCCTGCTTACCGATGGAAGTTGAGCCGCCACCGATTTTCCATGAGAGGAATACAACCTCGTGCTTTCTTACAAGCTCCTGGACGATTTTTGAGCGGATGTCCGGGTCATAGATGAGTGAGTCGGAATTCTCGATTCCCTGATACAGGATGCGGGCTTCCTTGCGCATGTTGGTGTTCTCGCAGTTCAAGGCAAGCTCCATCACCATAACGGAGATATATTCTGCTACCTTTGATTTGTCCATGTAGCTGGCAAGAGACTGGCGGATAACGCTCATGATCTGAATGAAACCGTCTGCCTTGTAGAATTTCGTGATGATGTACCAGTTCATGAGGCTAAGGCGGTTAAGGAATTTTTCTGTCATCAGGAGATAGATGTTCTTTTCTTCCGGGGTGTAATCCTTGTTGGCCATTATGCTCTTCCAGACCGGCTCAAGTATGGACTGACGTGCCGCCTGGATTATGTTTTCCTTCATTGCAAGGTGGTTACGCAGCTGTTTGTCTGAGATATTAGTCTTTTCGTCGATAAGCTGTCCTGGATTTGACCTGTTATGACGGCGGACACAATCACACTGAATCAAAGCGGCAAAAATCTCGCGGTCGAACTGCTTGTACAGGATTGAATAGACTATGACCTTTGACAGGTCCATGATTTCCTGCCTTTTAGAAACAAATTCTGACATGGAAATTTCCAGCTTGGATACATAATCCACCAGAATCATGTTCTGAAGGGACATTGGAGAAAAATGATCCATGCTGATACCATATTCTTCCTGGTTATCTGCAAGGCGGAACCTCAGAAGCTTCTTTTTATGGCTTATAAAATGAGAAGCCCCTTCTTCCGTAAGAACAACTTTAAGAGGAAGATCCAAATAGAATTTTTTTCCTGCCGCACTCATACTTTATTAAAATCTCCTGTGTGCCGTCCATTGTACAGTAAAGGTCTTGCAATGTAAACAGCAATAATCTAAAATAATATTATATATGATATTCCAGAAATTGAAAAGGCATTTTTTGTTATTTGCCGCTTTTACAGTCCTTTTCTCAGTCAGTCAGACACTTTCTGCACAAAGCCAGCCTTTGGAGGGACTGGAGCTGTGTGATTATCTATATGACATTTTGAGCGGTTCAGGACTGGAAGTTCAGCGACAAGACCTTTCCATAACGGACTCATATAATTACCCTCAGAACCTGACTATTACATTATCGGCAGAAAACGAAAACAGACAGAACAAAAATTGGCTTGACTCCTCAATAAATTGCATTATTTTTTCGTTTACCCAGAATTTTGCCGCGGAAAACCCGAATTTCCTGCTAGAATTCATCCAGAGACTGAAAAATCTCCAGCTTTCCTACGACAGCATCATCCTTCTGTGTGCAAACGATGAGAATCTTGACTATCTTGAGGACTATTCCAGCCACCCATCCGGAACAGAAAGCTATGTGGAGAGCATGGGCTATGACGACAGGACCTGTGCCATCATCATCGACAAGGCAGTGACAAAGCGTACAATAATCCTTGGAGAGGGAAATGAGGTTGCCCCTCTATGGCTTGTCCGTACAATGAACATTGCATTTGAAAAAAAAGGCATTGACAGCAATCTTCAGCTGACCAGTCCCCTGTCGCAGAAAATGGGGCTTGAGATACCGAATTCACGACTCAGACCCTTCCTGCAGTCCAATATTCCGGCTGCCGCTTTCTCGCTTTTCTCCAGAAATGACGATCTTGACATACTTGAATACACAGCAGCGACGCTTTCTGACCTGAACAAGAGCAACTGGGACCGCCACTACCTGTTCTTCAAGGTGGGACAGGAAGCCTATTGGCCCGGTGAAGCCGTGTTCATACTGGGATTTATAATCCTAAGCATACTGATTCTGATTGCATTAAGCTTTACGACCTTTACCGGAACAAACAGAAGCCGTGCCCTTGCCCGTGACATCCTGCGCTCATGGTTCCTGATTCCAATGACCATCGTGCTTTCCACCCTGCTCCTGCACCTCAATCAGTTTATTCTTGAAGGCATTGGAGTCAAAAACCCGCTCCTTTTCTTTTCGAGCAAAATCATCATCACTATGCTTGCCCTGAATGCCCTTTACATAATTCAGATCAGGCTTAACTTTTTCGTCTCGCTCAAGGCTTCCGGTTACCTGATGCTTTTTGTCGCGGCCATTAATTTTTTCATTTACTCGTCAATCGAAATTACCCTGCTATACTTTTTCTTCCTGGAATACCTGCTTTATTACATAGCGGAACGATGCCGTAAAACACCGGCCCTCATAATATCCTTCATATTGCCCATAATTCCTCTGGCAATCCTCCTGGTAAACTTCTTGCAGCAGGGATGGTCTCCGTCTCTCTTGAATTTCCTGCACTTTTCATGGCTCAAGGATTTTATCTTTGCCCTTACGCTTTTTCCGCCGCTCATGCAGATGAACCGTATCTGGATTTCCATGGACTTATTCACAAGCGAAAAAAAATATCCGCCGATAAAGTTCATAGCTTATTCCTTGATTACCCTTTTCTCTGTTTTTGCCGTCGGCTTCACTTTCTATCTGGTAATCAATGCCTTTACCCCAGCCTTCTCCAAACAAACGGAACAGGCTCACCCGCCGATAAGCGAGACATTGGAGGAAGGAATACTCAATGTAGACCGCAAGACATCTCCGTTCATGGAATTGACATTGAATGAAATAACCGTAAGCTGCAGCGAGAAACTCATCAGGCTTTCAATTGCCGTCATCTCCGCAAACGAAACACCGATATACAACTCAAATTATGAATATGTCCCGTTTGACGAAAAAACAGGCAGCTTCACATTCACGGACTATCCAGACGGTCCTGTTACATTGACTTATTCAACAGAGCAGGATGCCATCTATTCACTTGACATATCCGCCTACACTATGGATCAGGAATCGAACATCAAGCACAGGAAACTGAGCCTTAACTGCATGCCGGAGGAAAACAAAGATTGAAAAAGGTATTCCTGCATGTTGACCTGGACGCATTCTTTGCATCCGTAGAACAGCTTGAGCACCCGGAATACAGGGGTAAGCCGGTGATCGTCGGTGGACTCCCAGGGGACAGGCGTGCGGTTGTCTCTACGGCTTCCTACGAGGCCAGGAAATATGGAGTTCATTCTGCCATGCCTCTTGTAAAGGCTGTGGAGCTTTGTCCTGATGCCGTTTATGTGAGGGGAAACTACCATCATTATCAGGAAAAATCACAGGCTGTAATGGACATTTTCTCGGAATATTCCCCCGATGTGACTCAGATTTCGGTTGACGAGGCATTTATAGACTTGACCGGCACGGAGCGTCTTTTCGGTAAGCCTGAGGATGTTGCAAGAAGAATCAAGAATGAAGTAAAGGAAAAGACAGGATTAACCGTGAGCGTGGGCATCGCATCCACAATGTACATAGCGAAAATATGCTCAGGCCTCAATAAACCTGACGGACTTACAATTGTTCCGGATGGAGATGAAATCTCGTTCATGCTGT
>JAGCYQ010000140.1 GCA_017960765.1 Treponema sp. | reverse complement strand
CTGTAAGTCCTGATTAGGAATTCCTTTTCAAGCGGATTCAACTGTTTTCCCATGCGACACCTCCACGGGCCTTTCTTCGTTTATTATATCATTATTAACGAATTTTTCAGCCCTTCAGTGTCTACTTTTATTGTAGCATCAGCTCACTATGCGGTTTACAAAATCATAGTCTCTGTCGGATAGTAGTTCAAGTTTTTTTGTTAATTCCTGTATGTTTCGTTCCTTTTTTGGAGTTTCAGAGTTTTTTCCAAGAACAGGAAAATTATCAAAAGCAGAAAAGGAAATATTAATTAGAGCTTTACGTCAATATGATCTCAAACCAGAAGAAGTATATGAAGTTAATATTTTCTCGGAAAACGGGTCTTTCATGAAAATGATAGTAAAAATACGAAAAGTATCAAAAGACAACATCAGTTATACTTGGTGGGATTGGGGAAGATGGAGGTATTAAAGGTCTCCTAAAATCCCCGAAGGAAATTGCGTTAGAAATTTCGAATCCGCGTGACATTCTCTAAAATTATGTCGTTTTACAAAAAAAATTGAACATGAAATCAACTATACGAGTTTTCACGTTTTTTTGCGATAGCAAAAAATGCGAGCCTTCGCGAGCAAGAGAAAACTCGAAGAGCAAGCGTCAGCTTGCGACGAGCCTTCGCGAGCAACAGCAGATTACAAAATATATACGAGTTTTCACGTTTTTTTGCGATAGCAAAAAATGCGAGCCTTCGCGAGCAAGTGAAAACTCGTTAGCAAGCGACAGCTTGCGTCCGTCATTTAAGCTACAAGGAATTTGTATTTAACGACACTGTACAATGGAATGAGCGGCAGGATGATCGGAACCTTCTTTATATAGCTCTGATATTCCGGGTCATTGCCGTAGGACTTGTCCTGCCTCAGCTCAAGACGACGCGCACCGCTGAACATGACGTAGTAAATCAGCAGGAGTCCAAGGGCCGCAACAATCCACTGCCATCCGTGCATAGCAGGACATCCGCAGACAAACACTCCGGTCCACAAGAGGATTTCACCCAGATAGTTTGGACAGCGCACGATTCTGTACAGGCCTGTATCCACAAAACGGCCGGGAGTCTTCTTTTTGGCGGTGGACTTCTGCAGGTCGGCAAAGACTTCAAGCAGGATGCCAATTACCATCAGGGCAATTCCGATTATCGTCGCCACATCCCATGACATCAGCGGACCCCATTCAAAACGGAACAGGAGCGGACTTGTCATCAAAAGGTAAAGGACCGCACAGCTGACCCACATTGCGATTTTTGCACCGATGGACATTGATTTTCCTTCCTTTATTTCCCCACCCACACGCTTGTTGTAGGCGGGAGCCTTATGCTCACGGTACAAGAGATATCCGCCAAGACGAATGCCGTACACAAACAGAAGCAGCACCATCAATATGTTTGGAAGCGTGATTATGGGCAAAAACAAAATGAACAAGGTAAGCGAAATTGCGGAAATTGCAAATCCATAACCTACCGAAAAGAAATGAATGTAATACCTGAAACCAATCGCAGTCACAGCAAGCGAAACCAAAGCCAAAATCAAATAATGCATAGGACACCCCGCAGAAAAAAAATTGATGACTTTTGAAAATTCTCCAAGCGACTTTTAAAATATTTTACCACAGAATCCTTGAGCCGTAAAGATTTTTTATCCTCTTGCGCAACAGAAAAAGCTAAAGATTCAAGATTTATACCTGATGTCGGTAATTGCGCACTGGTCACCGGTAATGGAAATCAGGATCTCCGGAACGCTTGTCTGAATCGTAGTGATGCTTTTGATGGAGATGCCGCAGTTTGTCGTGGTCATGGTCACGGTATTGCCTATGCGCTTCAGGTTAACCGTACAGTCATATCCATTTTTGTTCTTTTCCTTCCATTTGTCCCAGCTTTCGAAATCTTCCAGCTTATTCACGTAAATCTTGTTGTCAACATACTCATAGGATTCCCAGTTCTCTCCATCCAGACGAAGAACTGCAAATTCCATGTACTTGTCTCCGCGGAAAACACGGTCTGCTGAATAGAAAATGCTTATAAACGGACAATGCCAGACAAGACGTGCAGTAGGCAGGCTCCTCGTGTGGAACGATATATCAAGCTCATTCTCCAGGGGGATTCCAATTGTGGAGGCAGTGCACCAGTTGTCAATCTGAATGTTCGGGACATCTCCCTGCGGAACATTTATATAACTGAGCTTTTCTGCAATACGAGGAATCGTGTCCTCATCCGCCTTCATGTCCAGTTTCTTTATGTCAACATTGGTTATAAGGCAGTTCTCTCCAGTAAGCCCAAGATATGCATAATGCGCGCTGTCGTTCAGGGCGATTATTTCCCTTATCTGCAGGAACTCTGTCGTCACCGTTACCATAAGGTGATCTTCATATTTGACGGCCTCTATGTCATAATCAATTCCGTCTTTGTATGCGGCAAGAAGCTCTTTCCTGGGAACGCTCTTGTATGTCTCCACTGTCTTCTGGATCTTCCGTGCCTCTTTGCAGACTGTATCACCATCGCCCCTGATTGTGGCAAATTCAAGATAGAGCATGTCCTTTGCCTTTTTTTCGTTTGTATGGATATGCGCGTCCAGAGAATCAAATATGACAAAATAGGGTATGGAACTTTCGGAAAGGAACCGTTCGTCCGTCTGACTGTGCAGATGAATCCTTGTATATCCCCTTGTAATCTGAATTCCTTCTGAGGCGGTCTCCTTCAACACCCTGCAATCAAGCTCATTCTTACCCGCAAGCTCCTTTAGCTCGTCGTGCTCCTTCATGTGATAATCGCTGTCATGGTCAATAAGCTGGAGCATCAGCTTTGCATATTTCGGATCAAACTGGGTATCCATTCCCTTTACGATTTCCTCACGTACCTTTTGCTGAGGGATGGGATCACGGTAACTTCGCTTTGAGCTCATGGCATCGTAGGCATCGGCAACCGCGATTATGCGTGCAATATCCGGGATGTCTTCCCCCTTGAGTCCATGAGGATATCCCCTTCCACCGTAGCGCTCGTGATGGTACAGGGCACCTACGGCAAGATACGGAGACTTGGTTATGCTGGAAAGAATCTGAGAGCCTATCAACGGGTGTTTCTTTATCTCTGCGAATTCCTCGTCAGTAAGCTTTCCGTCCTTATTGATTATGCTGCTTGGAACGCCGATTTTTCCCACATCATGCAAAAGCCCCGCAAAGTAGACCTCCTCGCATTCCTGCTCACTTTTACCGGACAGGGCCGCGATTTTCTTTGAATACTCGGCAACACGGGACGAATGACCGTGAGTGTATTTATCCTTGGCATCAATGGCGTTTGCAAGTGCCTCTGCCGTCTGCTCGAACATAATGTGCATGTTCTTCTGCTCTTGCTTAAGGAATTCAATTTCCCTGCGTTTGGCAGCCTCTACAGTCTTGTCCAGGTCAATAATCACAAACACGTAGATCAATGTTGAAGTACCTACGATCGTGATGTTTGTAAGCGAAAGGCCGTATGTGAAAACCTGGGCTATTGTTGCGACCATAGGAGTGAGGGAGAACAGAAGCAGCGGATACCGTATATATTTTGAGAATCTTTTTGAATACTGCAGGGTAACTGAGAACTGAAGCAAAAGCCCAAGAAGCGGGAAAAAATAGCTCAGGGGGAATCCCTTGGCCCTGTGATAAAAGTTCATCTCGTCAAAAGTATAATAAATGCCTGTGAACTGAGAGAAAACCAGGTAAAAAATCCCCACGGCACACAATATGTCCACGCACTGAAGACGCACCAGCCTGTGTTTTGCCTTGCCCTCATTATAAACCAGGTCCTTTATATACTGGTTAAAAACAAAAACCATTAAAAGGCTCAACAGGAATACCAGAAAATTGCAGACCCTGACCATCCACCAGCCAAGAACAGAGGGATCCCCGCGGTAAATGTAAGCGAATCTGTCTGCCAGAAGAAGAATGCTGGAAAATGCCTCCAGGTGTCCGACAACAAGCCTCCTTTTTTTAGATAGCGATTTAGTAAAAAAAGCAAGGACAGTAAGAACAGCACAGACACCGCTCAAAAAGAGCATTATGTTAAGCTGATGGTTTCTCAAAAATTCCATAATCCAGTTTCCAGAAGGCTTATTATAGTATAAAAGGAATATTTTGTAAATTATTTACATTATCGGAAGGAAAATCAACAAAAAAAATTCGGCCAGAGCCATTAAGACTGGTTTTTTCCAAAAAATGTGGTATAGTAGAAATGATGCGCATGGAATAAACTGAAGCAAAAACAGGAGCATGTATGTTTATTAACAAGCTGAACCAGTTGTATAAACCCAAAAGAACTCTTTTTTATATCGAGGCAGATGACGAAAAGCTCAACGATTTCTATATGGGTGTTATTCCTGAGGCTGTAAGGAAATACTCCAATTTCTTCGGCACATATGATAATCCCGGCTTGTTCTATTTGAAGTCACTTGAGCATCCTGTAATTGGAATTGAATTCCGCATGAATGATCCGCTTACAGTCTATCCTGATGACCTGAAGCAGATGCCCCTGGAAGAGGCTTATTTTTATTCAGTTGAAATCGACAATGAGGTTGAGCTGAGCACGGAAAAAATCAACAGCCTCTTTAAGAAAATCGCCGAGGATGACGATGCCCACAGAATCTACTCGGACCTGATTATCATGTCCGACCCGAGCATCATCAGTGTCTTTGCAGATTACAAGAAGAACCGCATTTTATACGAGGGAAAGATATATCAGGACAGGGCACTGCCTGTAATCAACCAGGATCCCGAGCACCTTGATAAAAAGGATCTTTACATCCAGGCTTTTTTCGACAAGATTACGGGGCACTATAACTGGAATCATTTAGTTGCATACCTTGAGATGCCCATGGACCATGGAATCAATGACTATACCTTCGTTCACTTTGACATAAAGGAATTCAGGGTGATAAACGAGGTCTACGGTCACATCGTTGCCAATAAGGTTTTGTCCAACGTCGTAAATGCCATGAAGGAAGCGGACTTCATCTATGAGAGTGCCAGATGCCACAATGACAATTTTGCAATGATGATAAAAGACATGCCCTTGGAAAAAACGATAGAGAAACTCAAAGACTTTTATCAAAAGCTTTCCGTGCTGGAGGAAGACCCCAATTACAAAATCTATTACAGATGTGGTGTCGTTCCAATGCAAAAATCAATGCAGCTGGGAAACCGTGTTGCGGATGCGGCGAAAATGGCACAGGCAATGGGAAGGACCCCAAATCAGACTGACATAACAATCTACACAGACAAAATGCACGATGATCTTTCGTGGGGAAATTTCATCAAGGCATACCTTGAGACGGCAATTCAAAATGACGAGTTTGTCGTTTACCTGCAGCCCAAGTTTGACGTCACAAAAAACACAGTATGCGGTGCCGAGGCCCTCATAAGGTGGAATTACAGGAATCGTGATTTTTTACCGCCTGGAAAATTCGTTCCTTTTTTTGAACGTGACGGCTCTATCGGAAAAATTGATGACATAGTTCTGAACAAGGTGTGCAAGACGCTTGCTGAATGGAAAAGCGAGGGAAAGAAACTCATCCCCATCTCCGTAAACCTTTCAAGAAGCAGGCTTAATGACCAGACACTCACAGGAAACCTTACGGCATCAATAGACAAATACGGAATCCCGCATGAGCTGATTGATTTTGAGCTGACAGAAAGTGCCGCCTACGACAACACGGAACAGATGATAAAGGTACTTGAAGACCTGAAATCCAAAGGCTTTAAGATTTCCATGGATGACTTTGGAACAGGCTATTCATCATTCTCTCTTTTGACACAGATGCCTCTTGATACCCTTAAGATTGACAAGAGCTTTGTTGATAAAATCGCAATTGAGAACGAAAAGAAAGAAGACATCGCCGTAACGCGACACATCATAAGTCTTGCAAAAGAGCTTGGATTTGAATGTCTGGCAGAAGGGGCGGAACGCAAGGAACAGGTCCAGAAGCTCCTTGATCTTGGCTGCAGGAAAATCCAGGGATATTATTACGGAAAGCCTGTCCCGATCAAAGAGTTCGAGGATAAATTCTTAGTTTAGATGAACTGATTACAGGGCCTTTGGCTCACCGCCGAACGTATAGAGCATGCCCTTTGCCTCTGTAAGCTCAAGTATCTCCACCTTACCGTCACCAGCCGCATACATGCCCTTAAGCTGTGGCTCCAGGTCAAGGAATGTAGCCGCAACCTTATCATCAGCAACACGCACAAGACGACCGCTTACACGGATCCATGAATTGTCCTTGTTCATGCCGGAAAGCTCTACACACGGATGTGCCATAATCTGCTTGAATACATCCTTCTGGTTTGAAGTGATGAGGCAGATTTTTCCGTCAATCTCCTCTACCGCACCAAAAGGACGCACACGGCTCTGCTCACCGTCAATCGTAGCAATGTAAAACACACCGACATTCTTCAACGCCGCAACAATACTGTTCATATATATACCTCACAATTTGATTTACCTAAATGATACATCAAGTCCGTCATATCCGCAAGTGTAAAAGCCTGAATCCCTAGAGTGCAGAGTCTGCCATTAGAGGCTCTCCAGTTCCTGCATCCACACGGAAACCATGGCATCACTGGGCATGCGCCAGTCACCGCGTGGAGAAAGGTTGATTGTTCCGACCTTTGCACCGTCAGGCATGCAGCTCCTCTTGAACTGCTGGCTGAAGAATCTGCGGTAGAAAGTCTTGAGCCATTTGAGCATGACATCATCACTGTAGCTTTTTGCAAGATCAGAATGTTTTGCCAGGAACAAAATCTTTGACGGCGGGAAACCGAACCTAAGAAGATAATACAGGAAGAAATCATGCAGCTCGTAAGGCCCCACAAGATCCTCCGTTACCTGAGAAATCTTTCCGTCAGTAGGTGGCAGAAGCTCAGGGGAAACAGGTGTATCAAGAATGTCACGAAGAACATCAGAATCCTTGTCATCAGCAAACCACTGCACAAGATAACGTACCAGAGTTTTTGGAATTGAGGAATTCACACCGTACATCGACATGTGGTCACCGTTGTAAGTGCACCATCCCAAGGCAAGCTCAGACAGGTCACCTGTTCCTATCACCATTCCGTTGGTCTTGTTCGCATAGTCCATAAGAATCTGTGTCCTCTCGCGGGCCTGACAGTTCTCGTATGTCACATCATGAACGGCCTCGTCCTGACCTATGTCCTTAAAATGCTGACGTACAGAATCCGCAATAGGTATTTCCTTTAGCGTAACACCACATTCCCTCGCAAGAGCACAGGCATTGTTGTAAGTGCGTCCTGTTGTTCCAAAGCATGGCATGGTGATTGCAGTGATTTTATCCCGGCTGATTCCCACACTGTCAAAGGCACGGCAAGTAATGAGCAATGCAAGAGTTGAATCAAGGCCACCAGAAAGACCTATCACCGCAGACTGGCAGTTTATGTGACGAAGACGTTTTGCAAGCCCCTGATACTGAAGCGTTATGACCTCAAGGCAACGCTGTGTACGTTTCTCCTGATCATGCGGAACGAAAGGATGGGGATCAATGTAACGTGAAAAATCATCGCCCTTACCGGCATTCAGCCTAAAATATACGGTTGTGTAATCAAGGTCAAAATTATTGTTGCACGCAGAAAAACCATAGCTTGTTGTCCTTCGCCTTTCCTGACACATACGCTCAACATCAATGTCTGCATAAATCGGCTCGCTTGTAAACAGATTGCTTTCGGCAAGAAGTGTTCCGTTTTCTACAATAAGATTGTGGCCTGCAAAAACCATGTCCTGGGTTGACTCATCCATTCCGGCATTTGCATAAAGATAGGCACAAATTGAACGTGCAGCCTGAGACTTAACAAGACTGCGGCGGTACTCTGCTTTTCCGATTATCTCGTTTCCGGCAGAAAGATTTGCAATCACAGTGGCACCCGCCAGAACATGACGGCTTGACGGTGGAACAGGAACCCAGAGGTCCTCGCAAATCTCGCATGCAACAGTCAGGCAGGGATCATCTTCATCCTGAAGAAGAATGTCGGTTCCAAATGGCACATCCTCAAAACCTGCAAAACTAATGAAGCGTGTCTCCATGTTCTGCTGGAATGGAGTAAAATGCCGTCTTTCATAAAACTCACCGTAATTCGGAAGATATGATTTGGCATAAAGGGCCAGAAGCCTCCCCTTGAATATTGCAGCCGCACAGTTGTAGATGCCCTCTGTACGTGCAACAGGGAGCCCTACAAAAACAAGGGATTCAAGCGATGACGTTTTTTTGATGATAAAAGCAAGCTGTTCCTGAGCCGACGTAAGCAATGTCTGCTGGAAAAACAGATCTCCGCAAGTATATGCCGTTATTGAAAGCTCCGGGAACACAATGATGGATGCACCGTTTTTTGATGCAAGTTCAGCCGCCTGAACAATCTGCTCAGCATTATAGACACAATCTGCAACCTTCAACCTTGGACTGACACAAGCAGTCTTTACAAAACCATAAGCCATAACTTCACCCTGTTATTTTTCTTCGTTAGTATTCAGATAATCAAGCGCATAGTCCAAAAGAACGTCACGAGTCTTCCTGTCATCATACAGGGACTGAGCCAGATCATAAGTCAGCGGTACCTTAACATCAAGAGGGAGAGTACATTCCCGTGTCTCGTCCGTATCAATGCAACGTGTCTCCTCATCAACCTCATAGAGCCAGTTCACAGGATACCTGATATTGCAGATTGAATCCGACAGGAAAGATATACCGCCTACTTCCTGACATGAGCAGTTGCTTGGTGAGAGTCCCATCACAGTAACATTCGGGCATTTCTTGAGCATCTTTACAAGCAGGTCTCCTGAGCTCACACAATAATGATTGACAAGCATAAGAACCTCAATATCGCTGAACCGGCCGTCTGCAGGAACTGTCACCGTGCTTATGATTTTCTTTTTTCCAAAGACATTTGATCCGCGTTTTGCAATATCAAACGGCTCGTTAGTAAAAAGGGATGCCGTCTCAATTCCTATTGCCCAGAATCCGCCAGTGTTAGACCTTGCATCGATGATCAGTTTTTTCATTCCCTGATTTTTCATCTGCGTCAACTCGTCGATAAGCATGTTCCTTACCTTTGAATTACGGTTTGTAAAATAAGAAAGCACGTCATAGAAAGTACTGGACGTCTCAGACCAGCGTACCATGTATGCGGTGTCATCGTTTAACATCACCGTCTCAAGATTCTTTATGTCAGGAAACTGTATGTATTCCACCATGTCCAGGAAAAGATATGTCATCTCAAAGCGGTCAAGTCCACAACCAAGGGCCTCAAGCTCAAGTTCCTTTTCATCTCCGTTCTCGTCAATATATCCCACAAGAGCATGCGGTCTCTGTGAGTCATCGGTAATCGAGGCATTCTGAATCAGATCACCGATAATTCCCTTTTCTCCGTTTTTCCTCATGCCCTTTGTCGCTAGCATTATAGGCTTGAACATATCCTCCGTGGCCTTAACAGGTATGGTAAAAGAAACATAAATGAATTCTGTTTCCTCAATCGCTTCATCGATGGGCTGTCCGTTCCATGAGGTGATTACAGTCTTATTCCTTATTCCATTTTTCCACGCTGGACTGTCTTCCTCCACATTCACGGCAACAGTTTTTCCGTCATCAAGTCTGATCATGCTCAATCCATAGTCATTTCCCGAAAGAAGTTCCAGACATCTAATCCAGGGATCATAAACAGGAACGGTTACGATAACATGTCCGTCATGAAAATTATACCCAAAGGCAACACTGGCGGCGGCAAACAAGCCCGCATCCTGAGTCTCCTCCGCCATTTCCATCACAGGAAGGAATTTCACCCTGAGCGCCTGCATGTCAATTTTCTTCCAGTCCTTGAGCGAATAATATTTCTCCATGTCCTTTGTTGCGGAGATAAAGGATTTGACATACCCCTGCTTTGTGTGGTTACGCATTGCGCTGTCAAAGACCATAGGCTGCACGACAGTATGAACACCCGCAAGAATACAGAAGGTGGTAACAATGGGAAGAACGATTTTCTTAATACGAGGAAAACGCCCGATAAAGAGCGGAAGCACCATCACGATCAACGCGATGTAAAAGACTCCGTAGTAGTACTTTGTGTGATAAAAATTTCCCTTGAAGCTGAAGAAGATAAAATGAATCACACCCACAACAATCGGAAGAAGATACAGGAACTTTTTCTTATTATTTTTATGCAGAACGATGGCAAGGACAATCATCAACAGAGAAAAAATCCATATCGAGATATTGTTTGAAAAAATACGGTTAATTAACAGCATAGGAACAGTATAGCACTATTTTTTTTGTTCAACAACGGAATCGCAGTAGATATAGAGCAAGAACTATGATATATTTGAAACATTATAACTGACATAGAAAGACAAAGGAAAAATCTTATGGACATCTCACATAGAAAAGTAAAAAAGCAGATCCAGTTTTCGGACGCACAGGGAAAAGCTCTTGCAAACAGGCAGGTAAGGATTCAACAGACAAAGCACAGTTTTCTTTTTGGCTGCGGGGCATTCGATTTTATTCCGCTTGTCATGACAGGCGAGCAGAAATTCAAGGAGATGACCGACAGCTGGCTTGAGATATTCAACTACGGAACATTGCCGTTCTACTGGGGACAGTTTGAGACAGAGGAAGGAAAACCCAACACCGACACATTGATGAAAACCGCTCAGTACCTCAAGAGCAAGAACGTCACGATTAAAGGACATCCATTGTGCTGGCATACCGCATGTGCAGAATGGCTCATGAAATACGACAACAAGACAATCATGCAAAAGCAGCTTGAACGGATCGACCGCGAGGTAAAGGGTTTCAAGGGCATAATCGACATGTGGGACGTGATTAATGAAGTAGTCATCATGCCGATTTTTGACAAGTACGACAATGCCATGACACGCGTGTGCAGGGAAAAGGGCCGCGTTAAGCTGATAAAGGAAGTTTTTGACGAGGCACATGCATGCAATCCGAACGCGGTACTCCTCCTGAATGATTTCAACACTTCCATAAACTATGAGATTCTTGTGGACGGCTGCCTTAATGCGGGAGTTCCAATCAGCGCAATCGGAATACAGTCACATCAGCACCAGGGTTACTGGGGACGTGAAAAGCTGGAAGAGGTTCTTGCCCGTTTTGAGCATTTTGGCCTTCCGATTCATTTTACGGAGAACACCCTGATTTCCGGAGACATAATGCCTGCACATATCGAGGACTTGAATGACTGGCAGGTTGAAGAATGGCCCACAACTCCAGAGGGCGAGGAACGTCAGGCAAAGCAGATGGAAGAAATGTACAGGATTCTTTTTTCACATCCTCTTGTTCAGGCAATCACAACATGGGATTTCCACGACGGTGCATGGCTCAAGGCTCCAAGCGGTTTTGTAAGAAGCGACAACTCACTTAAACCCTCGTACAAAATGCTCAGGAAACTTGTAAAGGAAGAATGGTGGACAGATGTCACAGTCACGACAGATGCCACAGGTTGCGTGGAACTTGAAGCCTTTAAGGGTGAGTACAAGATCAGCTCAGACGGAAAAGAGACAGACGCAGTCCTGACCGACAACCAGAAACTTTCCGTGGTTTTATAATTTACAGAAGGACACAAAAAAACACCAACGTCTCGTCCGACCTCTCGACATCACAGGGATTTCTCTTTATCATGGAAGAATGAACATAAAGCTTCCACCACATTTCGATTCTCTTGAAAACGCACTGGCATCATTGTTCGGAGACTCAATTACCATCACAGGAAAACAAAGGGTTTCCGGGGGTGACATAAACAGAGCATACGCGCTTACACTCAGTAACGACAAACGCATTTTCATGAAGGCAAACGACAGGGAGAACGCCGCCTTTTTTACAGCCGAGGCAGCAGGACTCAGTGCAATTGCAGGAACAGGCACAATAGGAACCCCGGCGATTTTATGCACAGGAACTGACGACAGCGATATCGGTGGATTCAGCTTTCTGCTATTGGAGTTCATCGAGAGTGCAGGACGCCGCAGCGATTACTGGGAGGAACTGGGTCATAATCTTGCCGCCATGCATGATGCCCCAACAGAAGACTCAGCCTTTGGATTCTTTCAGGACAATTTTGTCGGAGCATGTCCCCAGATAAACACAAAATGTGACAGCTGGATTTCTTTTTTCAGGGATTACAGGCTTGCCCCTCAATTCAAGGCAGCAGACTCATATTTTTCTTCAAGAGACAGAACTCTTAACACAAGACTGATGGACCATCTTGACGAATTCCTTGTTGAGCCAGAAAAGCCAAGCCTTGTTCACGGAGATCTATGGAACGGAAACGTGATGTGCGGCCCCGATGGAAAAGCAATGCTGATCGACCCCGCATGTTACATAGGACACGCAGAAGTCGACCTTGCAATGACAGAATTGTTTGGAGGCTTCCCCCATTCATTCTATGCCGCCTACAACGAGGCCCGTCCCCTCCAGCCAGGTTATTCCACACGCCGGAACCTCTACAACCTGTATCAGCTTCTAAACCACCTGAACCTCTTCGGCCCCGGTTATCTAGGCTCCGTCCAAAGCATCGTGGAAAAGTATGTTGGATAAAAAAGGACGAATAAATGAACACTTCTTCTGACACGATTAAACTTGCAGAAATAATATACGCCGCGGTAAGGCTGATTCCCAAAGGAAAGGTTGCATCGTATTCACAGATTGGGGCCTTGCTTGGAAACTGCAACTTGCGCCGTTACGTCGGAAATGCACTGCATAAAAATCCAAGCAACGAGATTACACCATGCCATCGTGTCGTAAATGCAAAGGGATTCTGCTCGGGAAGTTTTTCCTTTGGAGGCCCCGATGTACAGAGAAACAAGCTCGAAGCAGAAGGCGTGACATTTATCGACGGTCATGTGGACATGAAGACGCACAACATTACCCAAGACGATTTTGAATCAATCAGGGTAGATCTGGAAAATTTGATATGAAAGAAGAAAACCTGGAGACAATAATCCATCAGATTCCGCCAGTGTGGAACAAAGAAAGCCGCCTACTTATCCTTGGAACAATGCCGTCACCCAAAAGCCGTAACGCAGGATTCTTTTACATGCACCCGCAGAACAGATTCTGGAAAGTCCTACCCGCTGTTTTTGGGGAAACATTAAGACTTCCAAACAACGCACCAGACACCAAAGCCACCATTTCAGAACGCCGTGATTTTCTGATACGGAACAATATCGCACTGTGGGATGTCCTTTCCAGCTGCAACATAAACGGAGCCTCCGACTCATCCATCAAGAATGCAGTCCCCAATGATTTTACACCAATATTCAAACAGTCAAAAATCCGCCATGTCTTCTGCACCGGAAAAACCGCATTCAATCTATGGAACAAACTCTGTGCCCCTACCTACCAGAAACAATTCAACATCCAATGCGAATGTCTCCCCAGCACCAGCCCCGCCAACGCCTCCTGGTCCCTCAACCGCCTCATCGAGGAATACGAAAAATCATTTATTGCTCTTGGTATTATTGCAGACCCGGCAGGAAACCGATCCCTTACCCCTGCAATTGAAAATAGATACACTATTCATTGATAAATTTGGAAAATAGTTTTATCTCGTTGTTTTCATGTATAGTTTTCGTATTTTATTGTTTACAAGAATCAGTGTTACTAATCCGACGGTATTCAAAACAACTAGTACCACAGTACTTATGGAAAGAGAAAACAAACCGAGGACTGCGGTAATCAACCAGCACAATCCAAAAATCAACCACATGACACCGTAAGCGTGGTTATATTTTTTTATGTCACTTATGGAATCAGCGGATATTTTTTCTCCTGCCCAGAAATTAATGGGATTCTTGGAGGTAAATGCCCAGACTGATATTGCCAGAAATGTTATTGCACATGCTAGAATACTGACAAAATAAATAATGTTTGCCTTTTCCATATTTTTATCTGAGCCTTAGATTGCCCCTACTCCATCACATTTTGCAATGGTATCGATTGAGCCGTCCGGATTGTATTTGAATTCCGCGACACAGACACTGCGATGAAAAAGGCTTCCACCGGGTAACTCGTCCGTGTGATAGAACAGATATGAGTGTCCCTTAAAATCTGCAATGCCCGGGTGATTTGTAAAGCATGGACCTTCCTCCATCAGGACACCTCCGTAAACCCAGGGGCCTGTCGGTGATTTTGATGTTGAATATGCAAGATGCTCGTTTCTTTTTTCTCCAGGTGCAAATGCCGCGTATACCATGTAATAAAGACCGTTCCGCTTATAGAACCATGGACCTTCGCCATAGGATGTTCCTGTGTTGTGACTTCCGTTAGAGAATGCTTCCTGTGTCATCGGGATTTTTACAATTCCAACTTCCTGATTGTAAGATATCATGTCTTCGTTCAAGAGAACATAACGCAGCTCAGGGTTACCGAAATAAAGATATGCCTGCTCGTCATCATCGATAAAAACGGTTGGGTCAATGTCATTCCAGTCACCTTCGTCCACAAGCGGATAACCAAGATCCTTGAACGGACCTGTGGGGCTGTCTGAAATGCCGACTGCTATTGCCATGCCACCGTCTTTTTTATGAACAGGACAGTAGAGGTAGAATTTTCCGTTTCGCTCAATTGCCTGTGGAGCCCATGCACGGTCTTCTGCCCATGGAATGTCATCAAGTGAAAAAATCTTTCCGTGGTCGGTCCAGTTCACCATGTCCTTTGTTGAATAGCAGCGCCAGTCAAACATCGTATAAAAATCATTGACAAGCTCATCCTCATCATGTGTGGTATAAAGGTAAAGCGTGTCACCGTAAACCATAGGAGCCGGATCAGCTGTGTAAATGTTCTTTATGATTGGGTTCTTGCAGATATTCTCACCACTCATTTTTCATTCTCCATGTAAAACATTATTCTTTTATGTAAATTTTTATCTGTCATCTGTTGCACTTTCACAAACTGAAAGATTCTC
Organism: Treponema sp.; assembly: GCA_017960765.1. GTDB lineage: Bacteria > Spirochaetota > Spirochaetia > Treponematales > Treponemataceae > Treponema_D. The sequence continues at coordinate 222 of JAGCYQ010000140.1, read as the reverse complement.
TTTGATTTTCAGGACCTGCTCCAGGGGAAGACCGATACAGCGTGCAACTTTTTCTGGATCCACATCAGCCTTTAAAAAGTTCTCTGCATCCTCCATGGCTTTGTCATTAACTCCATCCTCATAGCCTTCCTCACGCATGTTTTTCTTGAAACGTTCCTCGTCAAACTCTTCCAGAATCATTCCGATTACCTCCGGTCGCAAGCTGTCGCTTGCTCTTAGAGT
>JAGCYQ010000139.1 GCA_017960765.1 Treponema sp. | reverse complement strand
GACTGATGACGGAAAATCAGGTCTCAACACATTACGTATAAAACTTAATCGTGAAAAGCTTTCCGCCGCAAGTGATAAAACTACAGAACTGAAGATTGAAGGAAATGATGGTCACGGAGCAAAAATTCTTGTGAAAGTTCATATTGATGCCAATGAGCAGGAGATTCTAAAACAAGTTCAGAATGACGGGGTAAAAAATACCTTCGTTCAGACGGCGGATTACATCAGCATGGAGGCTCCTCACTTTGTCCGCTCATCGGGATTCGACGTTTTGGACGGCTACGGTAAGACTCTGGGTGCGGTAAAGGCAAAGGACATAACGGCGACTTTCAATCCTGATTCAAATGACGCCCCCTTTGTTGAATATGCATTTGCACTTAGTGAAGACTATGTCAGCAGGACTGGCGGTTTGCTTGCATTCGACTTTTACATCAATCCTTCAAATCCTGCGTACAAGGACAACAAGCTCCAGTTTGTAGTGGATGTAAATGGCAAGAAAATCCTCAAAGATGCGGTGGACAGCGGGAAATTTGCCGTGGGAGACAATCAGCAGCCCTGGGGAACGGACATAACCAACAATATCCGTGTTGCCACAGTATATGCAGAATGTCATCCAGGCTTGAACATGCTCAAACTCAGCCCCGTGACTCCGAACATCGTGCTTGAAAAAATCGTGATTCATGAGGCAAACAAGGCCATGCCATATTCATATCTGGGGGCCCCGGAGACATTTAGACAATAATTATGAGTTCAACTCTGTATCTTTTTCTTATATTTAGTGTAAAATTCTTTGATAAATGGCATTTTATACTGTATAATTAAATAATATGGAGGAAAAACTTGTCTAAAATTAAGTTTCCAATCAGTCTCAAGCAGATACTTCTTTTTTCGTTCTTGATTATTCTTGTTCTTGGTGTTTCTACAGCATTGGTTTCCACACTTGTACGCCAGGATGACAGAATCAAGGCAGAAGAAAACAATCTGGCTTTGAATGGACGAACGGCACAAACCGTTCAGAATTCATTTGAAAACATGAAGAGCAATTCCTATCTTTTGTTCGAGTCTTTTTCTGCAGTGACAGATCCAGCCCAGCAAAAGGAACTTGGAGATGCATTTTTCCGGTCAAATCCCGACATTCTGTTTGTTTCAAGCCCAGAGACAGACATTCTGTTTAATCCTGAATACGAAAAGTATTCTGCGGGTGTAAACGCTTTCCTTAACTCAAACAGTTCATTTGGAAAGGACATGATGTACTGCAATGCCACCGAGGTTTTTGAATTCCCGGCTGTCATCTTCGACTATAAATACGGACCATCCAACGATGTAAAGGACGGTATTGTCGGTTTGAATGTGGCATCCCTTGCAGAACTGATGTCAACGGGTTCAAGCAATACGACGATTCTTGTTGATAAAAAGGCAAACGTGCTCATCAACCCGGATTTCGGATCAACAAAGACCGTACGCGAAGATCTGCTTCCTTCCATAGAGGAACTGGCCGCTAACTCAGTTGAGACAAACGCCCAGGTACCTTTGGACGGTGTCATCGCCGCATTCAATAAGATTAAGGACGACCTTTTTGTAATCACTACGATTTCAGAGAAATCAATTTATGCTGTAATCAACAGGACTACAAACAGAATCATCATGTTCTCTCTGGCTGTATTCTTTGCCGCAATCATACTCATAAGGATTTTCAGCAACGGAATCACCAATCCGGTCAAGGAACTGGTAAAGGCCTCATCAGAAATAGAGCATGGAAACTTTGAGCTTGACATTAAGCCGCGCACAAAAGATGAAATCGGACTTTTGACTTCTTCCTTCGTGCAGATGGGCAAGGGCCTTGCAGAGCGTGAAAAACTCATGGTGTCATTCAGCAAATTCACGAACAAGACAATCGCCCAGAAAGCTGCAAGCGGAGAACTTACACTTGGCGGTGAAAACAGGGATGCAACGATATTCTTCTCCGACATACGCTCATTTACCGCAATGTCCGAGAAAATGCAGCCGAATGAAGTTGTTGAATTCCTTAACGCATACATGACCCGAATGGTTGAGTGCGTGAACCAGACCAATGGCGTCGTTGACAAATATATCGGAGATGCAATCATGGCAGTCTGGGGTGCCCCGGAAACAAGCGGAAGCGCCGCAGCTGATGCCCTGAATGCTGTTACGGCGGCCCTGATGATGAGGGATTCTCTTGCTCAATTCAACAGGGAGCGTGCAGGTCGTGGACTTCCTCCGGTAAAAATCGGATGCGGTATCAACTCTGGCCCGGTAGTTGCAGGACAGATCGGTTCCGAGGAGAGGATGGAATACACCGTTATTGGTGATGCCGTTAACCTAGCAAGCCGAACTGAGGCACTCAACAAACCTTTTGCAACCGATGTTTTGATTACAGAGAACACCTGGAAACTCATAAGGGATAAAATAATCGTCGCTGAGATGCCGGGCGTTCATGTCAAAGGCAAGACAGATGCGATAAAGATGTTTGCCGTAATCAATCTTGTGGGAAAAGAAGGACCAAAGTCTATTGATGAGGTAAGGTCTATTATTGGAACCGTTGCACCGGATTTAACCAAGGTAAATACTGATGATGAAGAAAAGAAGTACAACATACAGGCTTAATGCCGTCGATTATACCATTTTCATTGTTTTCTCTATTGCCGCTGCTGTAATGCTCTATTTCTTTTATCGTGACATGAACTCGTTTACGATAAAGCAGGCAGAGGATCCAATCGCGAAGATTTATTTCAAGAAAAACACTGCCCAGAGAAAGTTCATAGACAGCGACATCTGGGAAGTGCTTACGAATTCGAGCGATGTGTACGACGGAGACCGAATCAGGACATCCAACAATTCGGAGGCATACACTGAATTTGCGGATGGTGCTGCCAAGATTCAGCTCAACGAGAAATCCATGATTCAGATTTTCCAGACCAAGGAGCAAAAGAGCATCGACTTTATCGGTGGTGAAATCTTCATAGAAAGCAATGTTCCTGACGGAGACAAACTTGTAATTCATTCGGGAAAGACGGAGATTGCCATTTCGAACAAGGCGGAAGTAAAGATTGCGTTGCCGGAAGTTACGGATGCAGAGGCAGCTGGTGCGGTTGAAGCAGGCGACAGTGTTGTTGTCATTGAGGTAGTCAGCGGCCAGGTTGAAGTCCTTGATCAGAGTGATGGCAGTGAACAGACCGTAGCGGAAGTTGCTCCAGTACTCATGAATTCAGGACAGAGCCTTACCTTTGGTTCGGAACGTACAGAAACTGTAACAGATAAACCTGCGGATACACAAAATGCCGTAAAGGAACCGGAGAAGCCAAAG
>JAGCYQ010000138.1 GCA_017960765.1 Treponema sp. | reverse complement strand
TAATTATATTTCTTTTTCAATTCTTTTTTTACATTGATAACTTTATCACCTATCCAAACTTTATTTGTATAAGGGGTATTCGCGAATACTAATTCATATTTGTTAAAATTGCTTTTTTCTCCGAATAATGATGACACAGTAATCATTAAAAGCATTAAGCAAATATTCTTTTTCATCTTATCTCCTCTATAAGTGAGTTTAACGTTTTTTCAACCATTTTTAATTGTAAACCTGGATTTACTTGTAAAGACTCATTCATTAACCATTCTGAAGGAGTATAAGTCTTATAGGTTCCATTATTAGCATTTTGAATATTGCCTATTATACAGGTGGAAGCAGAAAAAGGCAAGGATTATTTACGGTTATTTCATTTCTTAGGCTCCTTTAACTTTTTTATTTTTTGAAGCTTTTCATCTTGGAATTTGCAAGCATAATAAGACCATATCTGTGAATTATTTCCAAATAAAAACTTTAATGCAAGATTAAATTTCCAGTATTCTGTTCTTACAACATAAATATCATTGTTTTTCTGCATTGCGATGATTGTTTCCTTTTCCGGGATAAAAGTCATAATTTCGGTAGGTTTAAAAGTAGTATCTTGATAATTTATTTTAAATAATTTATTTTTTTCTGATAAATAAACTTCTTTTCCATCAAGAATTATATTGCTCAAATCAGTTTTGCAACAAAAGAGCTCTTTACCCGAACTAAACGATAAAATCGTCAGGAACTTCTGAACGTGTTTATCATCTATATGTTTTGAATACACACACAATACTCTATCATTGTCTTCATCCACATACAATGTTTTGGCATATTGATAATTATGCGGAGAAAAGAATGTATCAATTTTAAATTCTTCAATTATCATTGGTGAATTAAGCGTTCTTTTTGTTATAAAACATTCTTCTGGATTATTTTTTGTAACTTCCAAAGAAAAAATAATACCATCAGAATAATAGGCACATTTTATATCTCTGTTCAATTCCTGATATTTAATTACATAGATGGGAGTTTCATTTTGCTTTTTAAAATCATAAAAGAAAAAATAATAATCAAAATCTGTGGGCATTTCTTTACCTTCTGTTAATACAAAACCAATGCCGTCATCCGTCATTTGAGACGTGAGAATTAGACCACGGATATTTAACGAACATTTAATTATAGGTGTGTATTTCTTGAAATCTTCTGTTTCCCAAATGATATACCCGTCAGTAATGTCTGTTTTTTTCTGAGCATATAAAACTGTTGACATAACTAATTGTAAAATAAGCAAGACTTTTTTCATGATACATCTCCTTCAACAGTATCTACCTTTTGGATCGGTCCAACGGCCCCATGTTTAAGTTATATGACCATTACTGTTTATAAATATTGCATGAAAGAACTATTTTCTCTTATAGACAAACCATCCGTTTTCGCTATGAAATGCAAGCGTATCATCATCTATAATTTCAACAACACAAGAATCATTAACGACAATTACATCCTTATATTTCCTGTTTTCCGTTAATAAATCTATAAAATAAGAACATGTATATGATCTATTATTCTTCGTTTTATTATTCAGATTGACAACCGCATCTTCATTCGGTAAAACTATCCTGAAATACGGCCTGTCATATTTATATAACCCGGCAGTAAACTTTTCTTGTGAAAGAATCAGTTTATTAAATTCTCTTTCAACTAAAAAATTAATTCTATTTTCGTTAATCTTATGTAACGCAACAAAATAACAGTATTCATACTCGCCATAAAAATTTTCGATACTGAGATCTTCACAATAAAGAAAATTAGAACAAAAAATAACTATAAATATTGATAAAAGCTTACCACGAAAAATCTTCACTATAATCTCCTTTTTTTTTATAAACTTTTGCCTCAAACATAATACCATTTTATAAATTTGTTTTCTACAGTATAATGACAATAGATGAGTATTGTATTATTATCTATATTAAAACACTCTTTTCATTCCTGCCGTCCTTTGTTACATCCATGAAAAATGGGCATCTTCGAAACCTGTGGGAACATCTTTTCAAAATTGCTGCCGACAAATAGTGGCTCCATGTTTTGGAAAAAATAATTCTTTGCAGCCCTGCTGTAGTGTTTGCCTTTTAATATCATCAACAGGATATTAGTGATTTTTTCTTTATCAACTTTTTCTTCGCTTGTTTTCAAATTCCATGCCAGCATACGGCCAACCTTTTTAAATTCTGCATAAATTCTTTCGTCATCTTTATGAGATTCTTCAAAGAATATGGCAATTGAAACTTTTTTCCTGTTATCGTTAATTACAATAAAACTTTCACGAGTTGAACGGGAACATTGTGTTGTCAAATATTTTTCAATATAATCTGTGTCGTAGAGGCTTAAAAATTCTTTGTAAAATTCCTCACACCTCATTCCTCTGCCTTATGTCCGTGGTATTTGAATACGGATTCTTTTCTGGTCTTGTTGGTGTTGATTATGTCATGCAGATAGTAGTTGTTTGGCGAGATGGCTTCTGCTATGGCTATGTATTTCTCGTAATTTGCGTTGTCCTTCTCGTCAAAGGCAAGCTGGGACATCAGGACGGCGGATTCAAAGCGGTCATGGTCAGTGGTGGCCACCTCAAATGACTTGCGGAATAGTTCCTTTGCTTTTTTCTTGCTTCCCCCAAGGATTCCAGGGCAGTAATAGTACCATTGTGCCAGGTTCAATTGGGCATGGGACATGTTCGGGGCTCGTTCAACAACCTCTGTGAAAAGGTCCCGTACCCAGTATCCGTAGGTGAACGCCGTTTTAAGGGGCTCAAGGGCCATGTAGCATGATGTTACGGAGCCTGCAGAAAGAAGGATCCATGGATCAAGCTTCTCGTTCTTGTGGGCTTCGATGTATTTCTTGTTCAGCTTGCACTGGGCCGAAAGCAGCTTGTCCAGCATTTTTTTCGTGTCCGGAAGGCGGCTGTTGTAGGTGTAGCGCTCACAGTCAATCATGTTTGTTATGGCCATCTGCTCAACTTCCGTAAGGGAATCAAAGTCTGCCTTTGTTTTGGAAACCCAATTATCCAGCAGTGACAGGGATGTGCGTGGGTTTGATTCTGCCATAAGAGAGATTTTTAGCGTCATCAGTTCCTCAAGGAGGTCCTTTGTTTTTTTAGAGAGTGTTACGTCTGCAAAAAGACTGGAGGCCGTAATCATCAGTATGGAGAAAAGCACTATAAGCTTTCTTGTAATCTTCATTTTCTGTTCCTTAATCAACATAAATATACTCGCTCCTTATTAGGTAAATAAATCAAGAAGGCAAAAGTTTCGGTTAATTCAAAACTTTATCTTCCGGTTTAGTCTGAATTCACTGCCTTTATGATGTCGCCTGTATTCCTCATGATATCCTGGGCAACCTGTGGCCTGTTCATCGTGTAGATGTGTATGCCCCTTACACCGTTGGAGACAAGATCCACAATCTGGCTTACGGCATAGTCTATTCCTGCCTGATACATGGCCTTTGGTTTGTCTGAGAATTTATCGCACAGTGAAAGCAGTTTTGACGGAATGTATGCACCTGAAAGCTTTACCATGCGGTTTACCTGAGAGGCTGTCGTTATCGGCATTATCCCGGCAAGAACCGGAACATGGATTCCGATGGACTGAAGCCTGTAAAGGTAGCTGTAGAGCATGTCGTTGTCAAAAAACATCTGTGTGGTAAGGAAATCAACTCCGGCATCAACCTTGTACCTCATGTTCTCCAGGTCATCCTGGCGGTTGTTTGATTCTGTGTGGCCTTCCGGGTAACAAGCTCCTCCAACGCAAAAGCCTGCGTCCTTTAATATTGGGACCAGATCGCTCGCATGATAGAGCCTTTCGTCCATGGAAATCTCAACACCGCTTGGAATGTCACCGCGAAGTGCAAGTACGTTTTCTATACCCGCAGACTTCATCTCATTTATCACGTTTTGAATTGAATCCATCGTATTCCCGACGCATGTAAGGTGGGCCAGGGCTGGAACATTTGAATTCATCACAACCTTTGCAATGTCAACCGTACTGTGACCACCGCTGCCGCCTGCTCCATAGGTTATTGACATGAAATCAGGCTCCAGACCGCTCAGTTCAGAGGCCGCATGTGCTACAGTCTCAAAACCGTCCTGCTTTTTTGGGGGAAATATTTCAAATGAAAGGCTGACTTTTTTCTCGCTTAATATATTTTTTATTGTCATTGCATGCTCCAACAATCATTGATTCTCTATATAAAAACATCTTAATAATAGATTGAATGTGCCTTTTTGTAAAGGGGGGAGGATAGTGAAAACTTGGGGGACAATCCAATATCTTGAATAAAAGAGAGTTTTGGCATAATATGACTTTTAAAACAAACACTGGAGTATTTATGGCAACAAAACTTTATGTAGGAAATCTTGCATATTCAACAGATAAAGAGACTTTGCAGAACCGTTTTTCTGAATACGGTACCGTTCTTTCTGCAACTGTGATAACGGACAAGCAGACTGGTGGCTCAAAGGGCTTCGGTTTTGTTGAATTTGAGGATGATTCCTGTGCCCAAAAGGCTGTCTCGGCTCTTAATGGCAAGGAAGTTGACGGACGCCGCATCCGTGTCAGTGAGGCAAGGGAAAGAGAAAGAGAAAGATAGGAGAGAGTAGTATCATCAGGCTTTTTACAGGCTAGACTGCAGAGGAGATACTATCTCAGGAGATTTGATAAAATGAAAAAAATTGTTAAGGCAATTATGGCAATTCTTTTGCTTGGTTCTGCATTCAGTTTGTATGCAGAGGACACAGACGTGGTTTTCCGTGGCGGATTTTTCGGTCAGGGAAATGCAATCATCAACGGACATTCAAACGATGCTGCGGCTGATTTAGGTGGCGGTATCTCAATGGAAATAGGGCTTCCGGTTACTGTTTTCGGAAAGCAGAACGGTTTTTCATTTCACGGGGCCTATGACACGCTCTTGGGCGAAAAAGATCCCGTTACCGGCGGTACAGACATCGACGTTCTTTTTGGTTACTGGATGCGTTTTCCTTTAGGCGATAATGGATTTGCTTTCCAGCCTGAAATCAGCTACGGTGGAATTGCAAAGTCAACAAAGCCCTCAGAGACTGAATATGCGGGATCAGACCAGCTTCTGCAGTTGGGACTTTCCTGAAGGTATAATCCCAAGACTTTTGCAAACGGAATGCTTGAATTCGAGCTTACTCCGACATTCGGTATTGAGACATTTAATTCTCCAAATTCCATCTATGTCGGTGGCCGTGTAGGTATGCTTTTTGTGTTCGGTGGCAGCAAGGACAGCGGAAACAAGGCTCCTGCCAAACCAAAGGCTGCTGATGACAGGGCAGAGGAGAACAAGATTGTTGAGCAGACTATTAAGGAAATTGAAAGTGACCCAGACTTGAAGGGTGCCGTTTCTGTACGCCTTACAGATGAGGGTGTTACGATTTCTCTTGATACAATCAATTTCAAGCCTGATTCATTTGACCTTGTAGACTCTGAATTCCCGAAACTGGATAAGATTGCGGTAATGCTCAAGCGTTATACCAATGACCTGCATGTTGTAGGACACTGTGCCAAGACTGCGGATTCAACACCGGAAGCCGATGTGGAATTCTCAAGAAAACGTGCTGAGACAGTCGCAAACTATCTGATTCTTCAGGGTGTACGTAGGACCAATACAAAGATGACTGTTACAGGAAAGGGCTCTTCAGAACCCCGTGGCGACAACAATACAGAGGCAGGCCGCCAGCTGAACAGAAGGGTGGAAATCACTCTTGTAAGGAAATATTGATAAAATACCAGTGAAACCATGGGGAATTGCGGCATGCATTTCCCTGTGGCGTTTGAATAAAAAAAAATTGATAAAATGGTCGATATGCGGTATAATTCTATACATGAAATCAATTAGAAAAATCTTCGTTTGTACATGCTTTATCTTTCTTCACGCATTGTCTGCATATTCCCAATCCAGTTTCTTTGACAATTATGTCAGACAGATGTGGAATACCTTTGACAACCTCAAGGGAACGACAGCAACGGATATCATTCAGTCCAGCGACGGATACATCAATATAGGAACCTATGCCGGCCTTGTACGGTTTGATGGAGTTGAATTTACCACCCTAAGAAAAGAATCTGATAATGATTATGAATTTTCCTCCGTACGCATAATGCTTGAGGATTCTAATGAAAACCTGTGGCTTGGCTCCAATGATGAGGGACTTCAGAAAATAGGCGCTGATGGCGTGAACAAGTCATACACGACCAAAAACGGACTTCCAAACAATTCAATAAGGGCTCTGGTAGAGGATCAGACAGGAAATATCTGGGTAGGAACTGCAGCCGGCGTTGTCTATATTACTCCCGAGGGCAGGATCATTAACCCTCAGTTTGAACCAGGTTCAGTTCCCAAAGGCGTAATCGCGGTATCCCTTTACTGCGACAGTCAGAATAGAATATGGCTCATCACAAGCAATGAGGAAGGACTTTTCCTTTATAAAAACGGCCTCTTTACCCGAAGGCCTGAATTTGAGGAATATGACAACTACTTTGCCTCTACCATCTGCGAGGATAAATCAGGTGATCTGTGGGTAGGCTTGAGCGAGCAGGGTCTGATTAAGATTTCCAACGGTAAGGTGATCAAGGTTCACACGAATACCATGCTTGACTCAGTTCCGGCCTGGGCATCCCACGTTACAAAGGATGGAACAATCTGGTTCGGCTGTGAGAAGGGCCTGGTTGTCTACCATAATGGAACATTCTATGAATACGATGAATCGGATTCAGTTCAAAAGATAAATAAAATCATATCAGACCGAGAGGGAAACATCTGGCTTGCCACGGACAGAAACGGAGTCGGTAAACTGACTCACGGTAAATTCCGCATGACAAAACTGATGAGTTCGGTAAATGCCATAGCACAGGATAACGAGAACAAAATCTGGATAGGAACCGATGACGGCCTTTTGTGTTTTGATAATGACGTTCCTGTTGAGAATGAAATAACCGAGATTACCAAGGGAATCCGTATTCGTCATGTTGGTATTGCCCAGAATGGAGATGTACTTGTAAGCTGCTATACTGAACCAGGACAGCTTCGGTATGGAAAGGACGGCTTGCAGAGCTGGACTACGGAAGATGGTCTTAGCGGAAACAAGGTGCGCGTTGCGATAGAGACGGAACCCGGAGAACTGTATGTTGGAACGACCACAGGACTCAGCGTAATACACAGCAACGGAAAAATCACTTCCTTCAGGCAGACTGAGGGTCTGGAAAACGAATACATAATGTGCATCTACAAGGATACGAACGGCGTAATCTGGGTTGGAAGTGACGGTGGTGGAATCTATCTTTTCAAGGATGAGAAGATGATCGGCCATATAGATACGGATACAGGACTTGCAGGAAACATAATCTTCAAGATAATGCAGGACAATAACAACGACTATTGGATCTCTACCGGTTCAGGAATTACTTGGAGCCCGGCATATTTCAGTACGTCCGATGCGCCTGTCCCACACGTATTCCGCAGCATCAGCTCTGAATCCGGCATAAACTCAGATTCTGTGTTCCAGCTTGTTCCCGACCACGATGACAACATGTGGGTAATCAGCAATTACGGTGTTGCCTCCATGCCTTTCAGTGAGCTTACTGACTATGTAAACGGAAAGATTAAATTCATGGACGTAAAATATTACAGTAAGAGTGACGGACTTGATTCTGACGGTCCTACATCTACGGCTGTAAGCATGTGTGACAACCAGGGAAGAATGTGGTTTACCATGGTTGATGGAGTTGCCGTTTACGATGCGAACAAGCAGACTGAAGAGCTCGTAATGCCACTTGTCTGCATAGAAAGCATAAAGGTTGACAATAAGGAATATAAGGACCATATCGGCGACATCATTCTCCCGCCAGGTACAAAGCGACTTGAGATAAAATATACCGGTCTTAGCTTTGATGCACCGGAGCGCATTCAGTTCATACACAGGCTGAGTAATTTTGAGGATGAATTCTCTTCTCCATCTACCAGCCGTACGGTATCATATACGAATTTAAAACCGGGAAGGCATATCTTTACTGTATATGCAATCAACGGCGAGAACATCATGTCAGAGGAATCTGAGAGTTCCCTGTTTGTTCAAAAACCGTATCTTTATCAGATCCCTGCCTTTTGGATAGCAATTGCAGTTTTAGTTCTTTCAGGAATCTTCCTTGTATTCTATTTGAAGCAGCGTGCAATGGCGAGGGAAAACATCCGTCTGGAAAAAATGGTAAACAAGCGCACGGCGGAACTTGCACATGAAAAAGAAAAATCAGATCAACTGCTTCGTGCAATTCTTCCGGAAAAAATAGCAGGACAGCTAAAGGATAATGTTCATTCAGTTGGTGAAAACTTTGCCGATGTAACGATTCTGTTTTCAGATATCGTCAGCTTTACTAAAACATCCAGCGGACACTCTGCAGAAGAAATAGTTCTTTCCCTCAACGATCTGTTCAGCCGGTTTGATATCAGGGCAAAGGAAATGGGAGTTGAAAAAATAAAGACCATCGGAGACGCATACATGGCTGCCTGTGGACTTCCAACCAAGAATCCGGATCACGCAAGGCTCATGGTGGAGTTTGCAAAGGGCATGTTTGAGGATCTTAAGGCCTACAATGAAACCGCCCGTATTCCGTTCAACATGCGCATAGGACTTAACTGTGGTCCTGTTAATGCTGGAGTCATCGGTAAGACAAAGTTCCAGTATGATGTCTGGGGCAATACAGTAAACGTCGCAAGCCGAATGGAATCCAATGCCAATCCGGGACGTATAAGGGTTTCCGAGTCCGTGTATGAGCACCTCAAGGATTCAGACGTCAAGTTTTCTGAGGGAATCGAATGTGACGTCAAGGGAAAGGGCCACATGGTCACTTATGAAATTGAATTCTAGAACTGTGAGATGGAGCATAAGATGAAAACTGTTTTTAAACATAAAAAGATAGCCGTTGGATTTTTAATTATCTGTGCGTTTGCTGTTGTTTCCTGTACAAAAGACAACAAGGAAAGCACCATAAAGGTCGGTATCCTTCATTCCTTGACCGGAACCATGGCAATAAGCGAGATTCCTCTTAGAAATGCGGAGCTCCTGGCGATTCAGGAGGAGAATGCACGCGGAGGTATTCTTGGACGGCAGATTGAAGTTATTGAGGAAGACGGAGAAAGTGCTCCCCAGGTATTTGCGTATAAAATGCAGAAACTTCTGGAAGAAGATAAGGTCTCCACAGTTTTCGGATGCTGGACATCAGCTTCCCGCAAGGCAGTAAAGCCCGTTGTTGAAAAAGATTACGGTCTCTTGTGGTATCCCCTGCAGTATGAAGGCATGGAGGCAAGTCCCAACATCATGTACACAGGTGCGTCTCCAAACCAGCAGGTAGTTCCTGCCATAGATTATTGCATGGAGAATATCGGAAAGCGGCTTTTCCTTTTGGGAAGTGACTATATTTTTCCACGCACTGCAAACAAGATCATAAATGCCCAGCTCAAGACCTATGACACACAGAATGTTGGCGAGGAATATGTTCCCCTTGGTCATACGGATTTTTCCGACATCATAGACGAGATAGCAAAGATCAAGCCTGATGTTGTAATCAACACCTTGAATGGAGACTCCAATCTTGCATTCTTCCACCAGCTGGCTCAAAAGGGATATACGACAGATGACTTCATCGTTCTGAGTTTCTCAATCAGCGAGCAGGAAATACAGGAAATAGGTCCTTCAAATGTAGAAGGCCATCTTACAGCATGGAATTATTATCAGACCACCAAGAACAAAAAAAATGATGAATTCGTAAGGGAATACAAGGCTGAATTTGGCGAAGACAAGGTAACGGGAGATCCAATTGCATCCGCTCATCTTGCAGTTCATCTTTGGGCAGCAGCATGCAGAAAGGCTGGAAGTTTTGATGTTGAGGCTGTCCGCATAGCCGCAAAGGGTCTTGACTATGATAGCGGAGAAGGTCCCGTGACCATAGACGGCGGAAATCAGCATCTGTACAAGACTGTCAGGATTGGAAAGATAAACAGTCAGGGCCTTATAGACGAAATATGGGCCACGCCTGAACCTGTCAAGCCTGACCCATATTTAAGTTCATATTACTGGGCTTTGGGATTGCTGGATAATTAAACTAGAATCTAGTAACGTTCCAGCTTACTGTACGCAGAATGTCTCCGAATACACCGGCTGCTGTAACACCTGCACCAGCACCATAACCACGTACTGTCAAGGGAATAGGGGTATAGCGTGCCGTAGTGAATACGAATGCGTTCTCTCCTCCACGTACACCATAAAGCGGATCCTCAGGACCTACCTCAAGCATTCCAACGCTTACTTTTCCGTCCTTTATGCTTGCACCCATGCGCAAAACCTTTCCTTCTTTCTTGAGTGAAGCCATCTTGTCGTCAAAGTATTTGTCAAGCTCTGGGAGTTTTGCGAGGAACTCGTCAGTAGTGCCTTCAAGACTGAATCCTTCAGGGAAGATGGAGTTCATCTGAATGTCCTCAAGCTCTATCTCCATTCCGGACTCACGTGCAATGATCAGGGCTTTTCTTGCAACATCGGTTCCCTTAAGGTCATCGCGTGGATCAGGCTCTGTGTAACGAAGCTCCTTTGCCTCAAGAACTGCCTCGCTGAATTTCTTGCCTTCATCAAGCTTACCGAAGATATAGCTCAGTGAACCAGACATGATGCCATTGAAACCTGTCAGGCGATCGCCGCTCTTAAAGAGGTTCTGCAGTGTATCGATAATCGGAAGACCTGCACCGACGTTTGTCTCATACAGGAAGCGTACATGCATCTGGTTTGCTGTCTCACGAAGCTTGTGGTAAAAATCCATGCTCATTGAATTGGCACGCTTGTTTGGTGTGGCAATGTTCATGCCGGCCTTGAGTATGTCGATGTATCTTTCCGGAAGATCATAGCTTGCAGTACAGTCAACAAAGATTGGATTAAGCGGTTTTGTCTCGCGTACAAAATCAAGGATCTTGTCGAGGTTTGTCTTTTCTCCGCGGTCCTTAACCTGATCTCTCCAGCCCTCAAGCTTGATGCCCTCTGCGTCAAAAATCATGCCGTCGATGTTTGCGATTGCCATTACCTTGATGTCAATTCCCTGCTCAAGAAGTGCGTTCTGCTGCTCGCAAATCTGGTCTATCATTGTACCGCCGATTGTTCCTGCGCCAAAGGCATAGACTTGGATTGACTGAACAGTGTTAAAGAAGAAGTGATGTGCTATCCTTACAGCCATGTCACCGTCCGTTCCATTGATTACGGCTGAAATTGAACGCTCTGCCGCTCCCTGTGCTATTGCAAGAATGTTTATGTCACGGCTTGCAAGTGCGTCAAAGAAAGTTCCTGCAACACCGCGCTTTTCCTTCATTGCGTCTCCTACGATAGAGACAATGGCACAGTTCTTTGTAATCTGAATCGGGTTGATAAGCTTGCTGTTTATCTCAAGTGCAAATTCATTCTTAAGAACATCCTGAACTGCATCAGCGGAATTGTTCCTTACACAGAAGGAAATCGTATATTCAGATGATGACTGAGTGATAAGTAGGACGGAGATTCCTGCGTTGCTTACGGCGGCAAAGATACGTGCTGCCATTCCCTTGCGGCCTTTCATTCCGGAACCGCTTACAGAAATCATTGAGCAGTCCTTCAGGCATGAGATTCCGCGGACAGGACCTGCTGTCTTCTCGCTTTCAAATGGACCACGGCCAATGCATGTTCCGCGGGCTTTCGGGTTATGTGAGTTAAGGCTCCATGCCTCAATATTCTTTGATGCAAGTGGTGCAAGAGTTTTCGGATGAAGGATCTTGCTTCCAAAGAATGAAAGCTCCATCGCCTCCTCATAGCTCATGTCCTTTACCAAGACGGCGTCCTTTACAACCCTCGGGTCAGCAGTATAGATTCCGTCAACGTCCGTCCAGAACTCAACTTTCTTTGAGCCAAGGGAATAACCTACGACAGCAGCAGAGAAATCGCTACCGTTGCGTCCCATGAGACCCATTGACATCTCCGGACCTGAGCCTTTTATCCATGAACAGATGAAACCCGGGAAAAGAAGTATGCGTGGCTGCTGTGAACCGCCTGCGTTATCCCTGTAAGGTGCCAATGCCTCTGCACAACGTGCATAATCAACATCGCCTTCCTTCTGGTTTCCTGTGGTAAAAATAAATTTGCGTGAATCAAGAGTCGTTACGCTCTGACCTTTTGCAAGAAGAACTGCCTCAACAATAGGAGCACAGATCATCTCTCCGGTACCCATGATGCGGCAGTGAACTGAATCAGGACATTCACCGAATGTAGTAAGGCCTGTAAGGAGCTTGTCCAGACGGCGCATGTGATGCTCCAGCTTTTCCTTTACCGGCGCGTAGTCAAACTCAGGCAAGCTTGATTTTATCTCTGAGCATATTTCCTCGTGGATTGTCCTCATCTGGCTTACATAAGTCTCGGCATTCCCACCGGCAACACAACCGTCAATGGCTTCCTGAAGCTTGTTGGAAACCCCGGCAACAGCACTTACCACAACAGAAATACGGTCCTGTTTGGCACGGTCAACCATAATGTCAACGCTGTCTAGAATACGACGTGCAGAACCCATGGATGTTCCGCCGAATTTAAGTGTAAGCATATAATCCCTCTTGTAAAAAGTCAGTTAAAGAAAATAATATCATAAATGCGAGTTTGTTTCAATATAAAGAAAAAAGTTGAAAAATGCGCGAAGTGGGCTTATACTGGAACTATGGACTTTAATTCAAAAGAATTCGCAGATTATCTTGAGCCTCAGGCCGCACGTGCAGACATAATTCAGAATTTCCTCAAGGAACATGGAATTGACTCTGTAAAGACTGTCATTGACGGGAAAAATCACATTCTGGTTCAGTTTCCGTCAAAAATGTATAATCCACAGTTCAAGATTAAGACTGTATGCGCTCATTATGACCGTGTCTCTGGAAGTCCTGGTGCAAATGACAATTCTGCCGCAAACTGGATGCTAATGAATTGGGCTGTATCCCTTGCCTCCATGGAAAGATTCCACAATGTGCGTATTTTCTTTACGGATGGTGAGGAGCTTGGATGGAACACAGGTGTAAATGAGCAGGGTGCTTTTGGAATTGCTTCGATTTTTAAACGGCTTGGTTTTACTAACGATGATGTCTATGTCTTTGATTCATGCGGTCGCGGGGAGGTTCCGATTCTGGCACGTCAGACCTTCCCTGATAATGCGTCCAAGGGATTCCTGCAGAATTACAACGATTTATATGAAAGGACACAGAATATCTTGCGGCGCTCATGTCCCGGCCGATGGATGAGTCTTCCTGTTCCGTACAGTGACAATGCCTCGTTTCTGGCTTGCGGAATACCTGCCATGGCAATCACCATGCTTCCTGCTCAGGAGGCGGCACTTTATTCAAGGGAATTATTGAGCGACAAGAATCTGGAAAAAGCCGTGATGAACCGTTCCGTCTCCAAGAAAGAAAGGGAATTCAGTGAGACACCGGAATACTCATACAAGGAGCGCATGCCTGCCACATGGAGGATGTTCCACACTCAGGCAGACAATCTTTCCTCGCTTACACCCGGAAGCATAAGGGTCATGAATAATCTTCTAAGGACCCTTGCCGAAACCGTTACACCGATAATCTAGGCACAATTCATCAAACTATCTCTGTCTGCAATGAGGAAAGCTTTGTGGTTATCGACTGCATCTGGTTTGCCGTTGCGCTTATGTTCTTTGTCAGGTCCGTAAAGCTTTCTATTCCTGAACTTATCTGCCTTAATGTTATGACAATCTGATTGAACGAAGTGTTCTGCTGCTCGATGATATCCTTGATTTCGTTTGTCTTTACTGATGTTATGTCTGTCATTTCCCGTATGACAGAAAAATGATCTTCCAGCTGATGTGCCAATACTGTCTCATCATTTATGCTTTCAGTACCATCCTGTGATGAAGTGATCAGGTTGTGGAATGCAGCCTGAATGTTCGTGATGTATGACTTGATTTCGTTTATGCTGTTCATCGTGTTGTTTGCAAGGCGTCTGATTTCTGTTGCAACGATATGGAAGTTGTGTCCCTCGTTTCCTGCGTTTACGGCTTCAAGCTCTGCATTAAAGGCGATGATTCTTGTCTGGTCCGCAATGTCATTGATTATTGCAATAACCTCACCGATGCTTTCTATCTCTTTGCCAAGATCCGTGACACCTTCAATTATTGAGACATTAGCTGAATTTATTTCTTCCATTTTCGTAAGAATGGTTTGTAGGACTTCTGAAGATGAAGTGAATTCCTCGTAGGTACGTCCTGCACTGTCAGAGACTGCGGCTGTTGTAGATGAAATATTCTGAGAAAGGGCGGAGGAATCTTCCATGGTGGCAAGTATTTCTTTTATCGAGGCATTCTGTTCAAGCGAAGTGGAGGCAAGCTGCTGTGCAATTACAGAAAGGTTGTTTGATGTTTCCTGAACACTTTTGCCGATGGAGTCTGCCTGGTTAAAGAGGTTTCCAAAGCGTTTGACGATTTTGTCCAGCTTATAGATATTGCACTGCAGCAAATCACCCAAGGAAGAACGTATTGCTTTTTTCGTGCTGCCAGTTGTGATGATTTCTGCCATTGATTTTTCAAATACTGAATAGCTGTGCCTGAGGTTATGGAAAAAATAGTAGAGGCTGTTTGACAGAAAGAAAATGTTCAATGCAGAGATTATGCAGATTTTGATTATCTGCTGGGGATTAAATGAGTTTATTCTTTCCAGATCACCCGGGTTGACTGTCAAAATCAGGAAAACAATTATGTTACTGAATAAAAAAGGTATGATAAGGTAGATGAATGTTCTTGCCGTTAGGGAAAGTCCAAAATGCTTTTTAGTCTGAATGATGGATTCGTCAAGTCCCTTTTCCTGAATGTTTTTTGCAAGATGGCTTGTGATTCTTTCGCAATGGAAATAAGTGACTATTGTAGAAAGATATGTAATGAATGATCCTGCGATAATCGTCATCAGGCAGGTTCTCCATGAAAGAGCGATTGTCGGGATAAGATGATAGAGAATTGAAACTACAATGGAGCCAACTATAAAGAAAAATCCAGTCTGCAATGCCTTTGTTGCAGGAAGTCCCATCAGTGATTGAAATAGAAGAGTGCTGTCATGGATTGAAGTGATCCTGTTGTTTTCCCAGTCTGACAGTTTGTGTGAAATATCTGATGTAATGGATTTGTTGGAGAAAGGAATTATCAGTGTCTCGGCAAGAATGATTACTGCCACAGTGATGATGGATGCCCATATCCATTGAACAGAATTAAAAGACACAAAAATCCCCGGATAGATGAGCATAAAAATACCGGCGATTATTTCAGGCAATAATCCTGCTTTGTAGATTTGTTTTTCTAAGTTTTGTCCTGTATATTTCATATTCTACCTGTCCTCTGTCCTGATCTCTTCAGCTTCTTTCAGGTCACTCAATTCCTTTGAGTTAGTCTGAAGGTTTTCTGCGGTAACTGTGATTGTCTTTGTAGAAAGCGAGAGACTCTCAATGTTTTTGCTTACCTGCTGAAGGGTTGTAACAATCTGCTCAAATGCTTCCGTCTCCTGCTTGATGCGGTTTTCTATTTCTTCCGATGATTCTGCTGTTTCGGATGCGGTTTTGCTGATTATACTGAAGCTGTTCTCAAGAGACTCGATAAGCTCCATGCCCTGGTTGATTTTTTCTGTGCAGTTCTGTGATGACTGAAGGAGTTTGTCAGAGGCAAGCTGGACTTCGTTAATACGCTCCTTTATTTCCTTTGTGCGGTCCATTGTTCCGTTTGCAAGACGCCTGATTTCATTAGAGACGTTCCTGAAGTTCCTGCCGTTTTCATTTACGTTCGTTGACTCAAGCTCGGCATTAAATGCGATGATTTTGGTCTGGTCTGCAATGGAGTTGATTATGCTGACAATTTCCCAGATGCTGTTTATCTTTTCGTTTACATCCCGGATGCCGTTAGTCGTGCTTGTGTTTGCCCTGGATATTGCAAACATCTTTACAAGGTTGTCTGCCAGGAACTGCGTGCCGTTCTGAACGCTTTCTGCTGTTTTGGATGCAATTTCAGAGACTTCCGTGGTCTTTGTCTCAATCTCGTGTGAAAGATTGTCTGCCTCTTTCATGATTGAAAGAATCTCTGCCGTGCCTGTTGACTGTTCAACTGCGGTTGCCTGTGTCTGGGTCGAAATCCTGACTAAATCTTTTGAATAATCGTCAATGTTCATGCCAAGGTCTTTTGCCCTTAGAATTATTTTGTTCATGTACATGATGATCTGGTTTGCAAGGAAATAGTTGTAGGATATCTCGTCAAAGAGGTCTGTTTTTAATGTTTCTGTGTTTGATATGTCTGAGGATTCTATCTTGCTGAGTGTTGCTTCAATTTTTTTGTTGTTGGATTCAATATTGTTCCTGAATAATATCGAAAGAAGTACAACTGAAATGAAGTTGATTAAAATTGTTATGACGGTAATCAAAAGCTTGAATTTCAAGTCGCCCCATGGAAGAGGAAGGTTTGTCTGGAAATAAAACAGGCTTATGATATATCCTGTTGCAAGACAGCAAAAAATAAAAGGAAATACAATGGATGCGGCAAATTGTTTGCTTAAGCTTAGTCCAAAGAACTGTATTTTCATCTCGGCCTTTTGATTACCTGCATATTCAACCAGATTCTGCATGTCCTCACGGCAAATGCTTCTGACATTGTTAAATGAAAAAACAGCCGCAAGGTATGAAGCGTATACACATTCAACAAACGAAAGAATGTTTATTGTCCGTGGAATGTGAAAGTAAAACTCATATAGAACAGTAAGAGCGATAGTGCCTGCAATAAAGAATATGATTGTTATTATGCCGATTTTTAACGGAGCTTTTGCGATTTGCTTCAGTAAAGGTGTGACATCCTTTATGGATGTTTTATCTGAGTAAAAATCATTCAGTTCATCTGAGCTTTTCTTTATGACAAGAAAATCAACATAGATTCCCAGAGAGAATTGAAGAACCAAAACAATTGCAAAAACAAACTTTATGACGATTAAAATATTCTGTACGGAAAGTTGGGCTACAAAAAGAGCATACATGAACATAGGTAATACTGCGCACAGATTGGGGATAATGCTTTTTAATGAAATCCGCCATGCAAGGCCTAATCTAGTTTTGTTCATTTTCTGTAACCTCCATCTCAAAGCTGTTCAGAGTTTTCAGGTATTCGCTGTCTTTACGGAGCTTTTGAACTGTTGTTGCTATCAAATGTGTTGCAACATTAAACTGCTCAACACCGGAACTTATAGTCTGAAGTTTTTCAAGTATCAAAGTAAACGCCTGTGTCTGACTCTTTACAACTTTTTGTATGTCCTCAGTTGATGTCAATGTCTGGTAGGCAGAGTTTGTAATTGTCTTAAACTTTTCCTCAAGCTCCATTGTAAGGCTGTTACCCTGGTTGATTTTTGT
>JAGCYQ010000137.1 GCA_017960765.1 Treponema sp. | reverse complement strand
TTATTACGAGGAAAATGACAACTACCACATGATTACATTGAATGCGGCAGATCCGGAGCAGATAAAATCTCTTCCACAAAGCGAAAGCGCAATCATAGTTTTTGAAGGAATCAGCATGTACCTGACAAATGATGAACTTCACAATTTCTTTTCCGCACTGGAACAAAAATACGGGCAGCTTCATGTTTTGATGGATGTTTACACTGTGTTTGGGGCAAAGGCATCAAAGTTCAAAAATCCGATAAACGATGTTGGAGTTACAAAAGTTTACGGAATTGATGACATTGACGGACTTCTTGCAGGGTTGAAAACTCATTGCATAAATGAGCACTCTCTTACCCCGGAAAATCTTGTGAATGAAATTCCACCACGGGACCGACGCATTTTCAAAATGCTTTTTACGGGAAAGTTTTACAGAAAAATCTACCGGCTCTTTGAGTTGGAAAAATAAGTCAGAATTTTTTATGGGAAAAAAATGGCAATCAGAAACATTGTGGTCCTGCCCTATGATGCAAAATGGCAGCAGGCATTTGAAGACATAAAAAAAGAAGTTGAAGGGGCGTTGGGAAAACTTGCCTTGGCGATTGAACATGTTGGAAGCACGTCGGTGGAAGGACTTTCCGCAAAACCAATCATCGACATTGATGTTGTCGTCAATCCTGAAGACCTTGAGGCCGCAATCAAATCGCTTGCGGGAATCGGCTACATCCATAAGGGGAATTGTGGAATCGAAGAAAGGGAAGCCTTTGATTATTTAGGAAAAGAGCACCTGATGGAGCATCATCTATATGTCTGCCCAAAGGATTCACGGGAGCTTAAAAGGCATGTTTCATTCAGGGATTATCTTCGTACTCATCCTGAGGCTGTGAAAGAATACAGCGAAATCAAACTTGAGGCGGCAAAACTTTATCCGCACGACATTGACGCTTACATAAACCACAAGTCCAAGGTGATAGAAAAGATTTACAAAGAGTTGGGGCTGGCTTAATTTTTTACCTGAAGAGGAAAAGATTCCTCTCAAAAACAATCCTTCTTGGGGTAGGGCATTGATAAAATACGTGGAAATGCAGCGGGACCTTTAATTCATTGTGAGTTGGCGGCAAGCTTTACGCATTCGTATGCTCCGTTGTAATGTCCCTCGGCTTTCAGTGTGTTGATTCTTTCTGCCATGTGAACAAGAATCTCTCGGTCGGTCAATACACGGTCTATCATCTGTGCGATGGATTTTTCTGTGGGACATTCAAAAGTTCCGTCACCGTATTCTTGAGAGTTGATTGCACCGTATACTTCGTGCCCGCCAATGTGCTTCATGAAAATTTTTGGAGTAGGATAGTATGCAAGCTCACTGGGTTTTGTTACAAGCCAGTCTGATTCGGGCATAAGAAGATTTGTTGAATAGACTGCCTGAAAAATATCCTCGTTATAAACAGCATATACTCCCGGATTGTTTTCCGTCTTTAATGAGGTGACAAATTTTTTTAAGCCGTCGTAGTCATTAAAGAATTTCCTTACATCCCCCAGATCAACGGCTTTCGTCAGTTTCTCAAACACATCCTTGTGGTCACCGAAGTTTATCAGGACTGTGGCCTTTCCGTCTCTTACATAGGGCATCAGATGTTTTACCATTGACAGGAACATGTCAAAGCCGGCACCTGCTCCTCCTACTGTCAGGAGAAAGCGCATTGATTTTCCACTTCTGGCCCTTTCGATTCTACGTGCATTGTCATCTTCCAGGTTTACGAGAAGCTCATGATCAACATAACAGCCTGTCATCTTGAGTTTGTCTTCAGGAATTCCTTTGAGGGGAACTTTTGCAAATCCGTTGAGCATTTTATAACCCAAGTATGCAAACGGTGTCTGTACGGCATGAACCGCTCCCTCCGAAAGATGAAGCGCCATCGGCCAGTTGTCGGGGATTGCATTTACTACATGTGTCATTCCCGCATGAACCGCTGCCTGGCTTGGCCACACATGTGTCGCAATATACGGAATGTCTTTTGGAATTGAATTAAAGAGGGGCACAAGAAGCTCACTGTTCTTCTGGTCCTTGGCATTGTACGACAGTGCCTTGAAACCCTCGCTGTTTAACGGTTCCCATACAAAGTGATTGAAGAGCCTGCTTTTCTGACTGATTCGGCTTGCAAGTGAATACATGTCATTCTGCTCACGGATCATCTTTGAACCTGTGGCATCAAATCCCGCAAGATCAAGCCAGTACGGTTTATATCCGAGTGCATGGGCGCAGCTTGCCATTGCGATGCTGATGCGGTAGTGTCCGAATCCCATGCGGATGTTGCCTACAATCAGGGCATTCTTTGCAAACTCTGCCTTGGAAACATCTGTCTCTTCTGCTTTTCCCGAGGGTGTCAGGATGATGTTGTCGGTGTCAATGAAATCCAGGGTCTTGATTGGTGCAAATGAGGCACTGTATCTTATGCCTGAATCATCACCGTATTTCTTTATGAATTTGGCTTTTGATTTTTCTGCCGCACGAATGGTTTTTGAATCAATTGAATTTCCAAAGATGCATGATGATTTATCCATTCAAATCTCCTTTCTTTGATTCAAGAGTCTTCATCACTTTCTTTTCGTTGTATAAACTCAGGATAAAGGCTCCGGCAATACAGAACACGATTGCACAGATAGAGACGATGCGAAGTCCATAGCTTGATGCCGAGATATCGTTGCTTGTAAGGTCCTGGCTTGTTCCAAGAATTGCAAGCGATGTAAAAAGCAGCATTGAAATGCTCTGGCCAAGTTTCATTGCAAATGTCCTTGCGGCAAAAAACATTCCCTGCCGGTTTTCGCCTGTGACGATTGCCTCTTCTTCTGCAATGTCCGCTACTATCGCCTGTGGAATGATTCCCAAGAGGGCCATAGGAAGTGCCGCTATCACGACCATCAGGACACCGTATGCCATGCTGGGTATCGGAAGGAGTCCGATCAGGGCGGTTACGACATAAGCCAGTGCCAGCCCAATAAAGCCTGTGATGACAAGTTTCTTCTTGCCCCATTTTGAAACCATCTTGGACACGATTCCGTAGAAGCATGCAGAAAGTATCGTCATTCCGGCAAGGAAAATCATGGTAAAGCTTTCGGGGAGCTCCATGCTCACTTTGACAAAAAAAGGCATTCCGGTCTGGTAAAGAGTAAGTCCAATCCAATATGCGATGTCTGAGACAACAAATATAAGGAAGCTTTTGTTCTTGAATGTAGAGGCCAGCGATTTCATCATGTTGGTCTCGGAGGGCTTTCCCTCAACAATTTCGGTCTCGTCAAGAAGGAAGGTCGGAATGAGCATTGCAATCAGGGCGATTACGGCAAGTACAATAAAGCAGATGCGGTATGACCAGTTGAATCCTACAGCCTCACGGAGCATGCCTGCAAAAACAAAGGGTGTGTATGACAGGACAAGGCCTCCGAAGTAAGTGAGCGATATTGCCGTGGAGATGAACATGCGGTCTTCCTGTGTCTTACCGAATTCAGAGATGAGAGCATTGTACGGTGTGCAGTACATCGTCATGAATAAATAGAAAAGAATAAGGAAACCCAGGATCCAGAATGTGTTGATTGAGCTGATTGCCTTTACCGGGGCACAGAACAAAAGGGCGGTAACGACGGCAAAAGGTATGGCGGCACGACGCATGAACGGAATACGACGGCCTTTGGGATTCTTTGATTTGTCGGAAAGAGATGCTATCCACGGATCGGTTACGGCATCGAAAATACGGCATACTGCGGTAATGATTCCCAGGACTGTTAGGACACCGGCTACGACCAGGCCAGGTTTTATGAACTGAACGGCACCGCTTGCAAGGTCATTTTTTGTTGGCAGATAGAATGTGACCAGCCATGCGTTTATTATTCCTCCAAGAATTGACCAGCCGAATTGTCCGACTGCAAAAATCCACATTTCCTTTTTAGTAAGTCTTCGCTTTTCCATAGTTGCTCCTTAGTAAAGATTTTTCGCATAGCTTACTTTATCTTACATTGAAAGAAGAGCCGTGTCTATAAGTGGAATTCCATATTTATTTCTGCAATATGTTGATTTTTTCCATTATACGTAATAATATTATAATTGAGGTGATATAATATGAAAAGTTTATTCAAGTCTTTACCCCTTTTTGTTTTTTTGTTTTTTGTTTCAGTTTTAATTGGATGCGGTGGTTCTGCCAATAAGGTGGATGCTCTCAAGGCTTCCCTGCCGCCAAGTGAAAAATCTGCGTCAGATGTCTTTGAGGTCATAGACTTCCTCCCGGGAGAAGAGCTTCCGTCGGGTGTGAAATATCCCTCAATTCAAATTCAGTTCTCAGAGCCTGTAATTGCCCTGCAGAAACTGGGTGATCCGTCTGATAAATCTCCCTATGTCACCATTGAGCCGGAAATCAAGGGTGTTTTCCGCTGGTACGGTACCTCTCTCTTGAGTTTTGAAGCCACTGATGCTGTCATTCCGCAAAAGGAATACACCGTAAAGGTTGCTCCGGACATTACATCTGCCTTTGGAAAATCAATTACTGGCAATCTTGAGTACAAATTCCACACAGAACCCCTTAAGATGACTGCAATCATTCCGGGATACGGGGAAGTGCAGAAGGGCAACTATGTTGATACCGACAGTGTACCTCCGGATCAGGCACGCGACATTGTGCTTGCATTCAATGCTCCTGTCAATCCCGATTTCATTAAGACTCAGCTTAAAATCTCTGCCGGCCCAAAGTCATTCTCATGTTCTGCAAAACTGGAGACTCCGCCTAATGACGAGGATTCCGATTATTCTCCGAACCTTGTACGCCTGACTCTTGATTCTGCACCTGATACCGATATTGATCTGGTTGTTGAACTTCCGGCTGGATCTTCTTCTGACGAGGGATGTTATCCTACACCTGAGTCACAGCAGCTGAAGTTCCATACATTGAAGCCGTTCAAGTTGAACTCATACATAACGGATGATACATATTATTCTGAATATACCAACCCGGTTGAATTCCACTATAGTGCCATCCTGAAGTCAGGACAGGAAAAAAAGATTGCCTCCCTGGTAAGCACAAGCCTGGATGCGACTGTTACAGAAAAGAACGTGGCCCTGAGGGGAAAGAACCTTATCATCCACAGCCTGCCTGTAAAATACGACTCAACATACACCCTGAACCTTAATGCAGGAGTCGAGGATATATATGGAAGAAAGATTACCGAAAAGGAATCGATTATAGTAAAGGTTCCCAAGGCAGCAAGCTATGCCAACTTCAAGAACTCTGGCATGAACATGCTTGAGGCCCAGTTTGCCCCGAGACTTGCCTTTGCATTCCAGAACGTAAAGGAAGGATCTTACTTTAATGTGACTCCGCTTACAAAGGCCAATGGTGCACAAAGCGAGAAAGAATCATATAAGGAACTGATTGATTCAGGATATCCGGAGAACACAAGGATCGTAAAGACGGTTGACCTGGACAGATTCCTTGAAAAAACTTCATCCGGACAGTATCACGGTGCCGTTGCCTTTAATGCCGATGTTGCCTATGAATACCGCTACAGGAGCTGGCGTACCGATGAGCTGATTTCTGAGATTTCCCATCATAAGAACGAGCAGATTATTCAGGTTACAGATCTTGGTATTACTGCACGTTATGGCTACAACAAGGCTGCGGTTCTTGTAACAAGCTTGAAGACAGGAGAACCTGTTCCAAACGCCACAGTAAATGTGCGGAAGATTTCATGGAGGGTGGATTCAAAGCAGGTTGTCAGGGAATCTGATGCAGACAATGCCATTGCGGAAGGACGTACAGATGCAAACGGACTTGCAGTCATTAACATTCCGGCTGGAACATTCTCTTCAAACAACAGCGATTACATTTACATTCAGGCTAAGACTTCCGATGACAGCGCCATATTCAATCCTTCAAGCCACAACATGTGGGCATCTTCCATTGACCGTGTAAGCTCACCGGCATATGCAGAGGATGAGGAGGAGAATGTCTTTATCTTTACAGACCGCGGACTTTACAAACCCGGTGAGACAATGACATTCAGGATCATCGACCGCAAGCTCAAGCTTGGTGAATACAGCCCGTATCAGGGAAATTATACAATCAGCCTTACTGACGGTTCATGGGATTCAACTATAGTTGCCACAAAGGATGACAAGACCACGGCAAACGGAACATCATGGGGTCAGTTCAAGATTCCGGATGACATAGAGCCTGGTACATACTGTCTTAAATACAGCCACTCCGGCGTAACCGAAACCCTTTACGTTCAGATCCAGTTCTTTGAAAGGCTTCGTTTTGAGGTCAGCTCATCAATTGCCGACATGACCTATTATTCAGGCGACACTCTTTCTGCAACAATTGCGGCTCAGTATCTTGGCGGCGGAAGCATGGGTGACTCAACTTATGATGCCTACTGGACACGCTCACCTCAGGGATTCCAGGCAAAGGGTGTTGAATTTGAGAAGTACAGCTTTGGCCCGACACAGGGATACGACGGAATGACTTCTCTTGATTCAGACTCAGGAAAGCTTTCTGCAGACGGAAAGGCATCCGTAAACGTAAAGACTGGCGGTGAAAAACTCAAGGGTATGGCATACCGTTACCGCATGGAGGCTTCAGTAGCTGATTCAGGAAATCAGTCAATTTCTTCTTCTGCGGCGGCGGTTGTTCATCCTGCAAAATTCTATATCGGACTTAGCTCTGCAAAGAATGTCTCGGGCTTCCCAAAGAAGGGTAACCCGCTTAAATATGATTATGTCTGTGTAACACCGGAAGGAAATGCCCCGGCTGCATCGGCGTTGCCTTCAGACAAAAAGATGAAGGTTGAGCTTTTGCGCGAGGAATGGAAAGAGGTTCAGCAGCTGTCATGGAACGGAGAGCTTACTTCACGTTACCAGCGTTCAATGGTTACTGAGTTTGAGCAGACAATCAATCTGTCAGGTTCATCAAAGGCCACGGAAATCAGCGTTACACCTCCAAAGGGCGGCGCATACATAATCAGGCTTTCAACTGAGGACAGTGCAGGAAACGAAGTCATCACAGAGCGCCATCAGTATGTCACAGGAAGCGACTGGACATGGTTCTCACGCTATAACTCAGAGGAAATTGAGCTTACTCCGGATAAGGATGAGTACGAGGTTGGAGAAAAAGCCCAGATCCTTATGCAGAGTCCTCTTCCAAAGGGCCGCTACCTGATTACAGTTGAACGCGAAGGCATTCTTTCTCAGGAAGTGCGTGTTGTAAACGAACCGACAACTGTACTTGAATTTGACATAAAGGAAAACTATGTCCCGATCATGTATGTTGCGGTCTCATCATATTCAACAAGAACAGAGCCTCCTGCCCCTGACTACAATACAGTGGATATCGGAAAGCCAAAGGGATACTTTGGTGTAACTGCCCTTAAAGTCAGCACGCAGACCAAGAGGTTTAATATAGAAGTAAAGATGGACAAAGCCCTGTACAAACCGGGTGAAAAGGCCACAATCAAGATCCATGCATCTACCAAGAACGGTGCGGTTCCGAATGCGGAAGTAACTCTCATGGCGGTAGACCGTGGTGTAATCGACTTGATCAACTATCATGTTCCTGATCCGGTTGAATATTTCTATAATACATGGTATTTCCCGGAGTGTGTTCGTGGTGGTGACAGCCGTTCACTGCTTATGGATCCGATAACCTACACCAGCAATAACCTTGTCGGTGGAGACTCGGACAAGCTTCAGGAGCGCAAGAACTTTGATCCTACGGCATTGTTTGTTCCTGCATTGATTACGGACAAGAACGGAGATGCACAGTATACATTTACACTTCCAGACTCACTCACTGCATACAGGATTACCGCGGTTGGTGTAAACGGAAACAACTTTGCCCTGGCGGAAGATGAGATGTCTGTCGCAAATCCAGTTTCCGTGCGTACAGTAATGCCAAGAAAGCTGCGTCTGGGTGACGTGAGCGAGATCGGTGCCACACTCTCTAACCTTGAGGAAAAGGCACACAACGTAACTATCACGATGAACCTTTACAGCGGAATTGAAAAAACAGGCGTTACACAGAACCCATACGAGGTACAGAAGCTTCCGGGTAGTGCAAGCCTGCAGGACAAGGAAACAAAGTCAATTTCTGTTCCTGCCCAGAGCACAAAGCCGCTTTACTTTAACATAAAGGGTGACGCACCTGGATGGATTACGGTTGAGTACATTGTAAAGTCCGATGTAGTTAACGAAAAGATTCTCATGCCGCTGGAGATAGAAAAGCCGTACATTTACGAGACGGTTGCAACGGTGGGTGAGGTTGGCCGTGACGAAAAACAGGCTACCGGTGCAGAAAAACTGATTCTTCCGGGTGATGCCGAGGACAACATGGGAAGCCTTTATGTTCAGCTTGACCCGACACGTATCGGTGTGCTTGGAGAGGCTGTACGTTATGTATTCCATTATCCATACGGTTGTCTTGAGCAGAGGTCTGCCGCTATCCTTCCTCTTGTTGCATTCGGTGAATATATTGATGCATTCGGCCTGAGGTCTGAAGTCGTGGATTCAAAGGCTGTTGTCGAGAACGAGATAAAGAACTGGGCAAGCAGTCAGCTTTACGACGGATCATTCCCGTACTGGCCAGGTGGGGTGTACTCAAGTCTCTATGTTTCCACACGTATCGGTGAAATTCTCGGAATTGCAAAGAAGAAGGGAATCAACATCACCAGCGAGATTGACCTTGATGATCTGGCTGACTATCTTAAGAAGGAAGCCTATGAATACTTGAGCGAGGATTCACGTTATTCATGGTATTCTTATGATGCAGTCCACACTCTGTATTCAGCATCATTGCTTACTTCCAATATCGATGAGTCTGTCATTGACAAGCTCTTGAAGGAAAGAAGTGACCTGGATGTCTCTACACTGGCATTGTGCGGACTTATCTATGACAATCTGGGCATGACAAGCAAGGCAAAGAATGTCCTGAGCAGGGTAAAGAGCCATATCAAGCTTTCAACTCAGGGAGCGGAGATTGCAGAGCCTCAGTTCAACGATTACTGGTCGTTCTACTATGATCAGTCAGAGAAGTTTGCCCTCTTGCTTCAGCTTTACAGCAGGCTGGCACCTTCGGACAAGACTAACCAGCACCTTGTGTTTGAGCTCTTGAAGATTCAGCAGTCCAACAGGGGATACTGGTATTCAACTGCCGCTACAGCCCGTGTATTGATTTCTATGGATGAATATATCCGTGCCAATGACCTTACCAAGCTTGATTTCACTGCAGAAGTCCTGCTTAATGGAAAGAAACTGAACGAGGGTTCATTCAAGGGTGTCGGTGCAAAGGCCGTGGACAAGACGCTTGCATTTAACGAGGATCCGATAAAGGATATGCCTCGCGATAAGGAGCTGAACCTTGAATTCAACAAGAACGGTCAGGGAACGCTCTATTACACAGTTTCCATGAAGTACGCCATTCCGGCAGAAAGACAGTATGCAAGGGATGAGGGTATCTGTATCTTTACCGAGATTACTGACGTAAAGACCGGAGAGGTTGTTTCAGGCGACAAGCTTGTGGCAGGCAACATCTACCGTGAGCGTGTGTATATTTCTTCAACAAGGAACCGTGAGTATGTTGCAGTACGTGCCCCGATTCCGGCTGGTGCAGAGGTCCT
>JAGCYQ010000136.1 GCA_017960765.1 Treponema sp. | reverse complement strand
CGGCAACATCTACAAGTCAAGCGGCAATGCAGGCAAGTATAAGAAGGCCTCACCAGATTCATCCGTTAACATATTGTTCAGGATTGGTGATGTACTTGATAACGAATATGACAACGAGAATGATGCTCCAGTCGGCATGGAGGGCACAATCAACCTCAAGAAAAAGACGGTTGAAGTAAATGCACAGTGGAAGGAAGCAAGCTTTGACGAAACTGCTGCAAGAAACGGCTATGTAAAGATTGATGTTGTAACGAAGGAAAAGAAATTCACCATCAAATCAATAGAATACTACAGTTTTGGTATTGATGGCAAAAAGAAGGCTGCCGAAGAAGGCGAGGAATACATCATCACAACAAAAGAGGGACCCGTATTCCACTTCTGGACAGAAACCAACAATGTAAAAGATGTCAGCAAAAAGGAAACCAAAATCAAGGGTGTGGACACCGGCGATTGGTATTGGTGGTTCAAGGACTGACAAAAACAATATATAATGAGGTTATTATGAAATTAAGTAAACTTTCTCGTGTGGCACTGGCCGTAATGGCAGCGATATTGTTTAATTCATGCTCTTCAACTTCTGTTGAATCTGATTCTTCACATGACACAACACAGATAGACAAATCCATGGTAGGAAAAGGAGGGGAAGAAGGTATGACTGATTTTTACGTTGCGTCTGTTTCTCCAAACGAGGAAGTTCCGTCAACAGTAAGTTTTCCTTCTGTTCAGATACAGTTTTCCAAACCAGTCGTGGCACTGGCAAAACTTGGTGAACCGATTACTTCAAGCGATGTGGTGACGATTACGCCGAAATTGAACGGTGTCTTCCGCTGGTATGGCACAAGCCTCCTGAGCTTTGACACAAGCGATGCCCTTATTCCGCAAAAGGAATATATTGTCACCGTTAATCCTGATTTGACTTCGGCCGATGGAACACAGATATCAGGTCCGGTCTGCTTTACATTCCACACAGAGGAGCTTAAGCTAAGATCAATTGAGCCCGGCTACACTGCAAAAAAACAGAAAAAGCTTTATCTTAATTCCTATGACATGCCGCCTGAATATGCCACAGACATGGCAGTTACATTCAGCAACAAGGTAAATCCCTCGGTCATCTCTGAATACCTTAGCGTAAAAGACTCAGACGGAAAAGAATATTCATTCAAGACAAGTGCCGTTCAGGAAAAAACCATACTCCTCAAATTCGACCAGGAATTCCAGCGCAACAAGAGAGTCACTGTCACACTCAAGCAAGGTGCAGTTCCCGACAAAGACTGCTGGCCTACTTCCGTTGAACAGACCCGTGATTTCCATACATTGGTCCCGTTCCAGTTTAACGATATTTACGGTACATCCAACCTTTCCATTTCATTTAACCATCAGATCAAGGCCGGAACAGAGAAGCAGATTTATGATGCAATCAGCTTTACTCCAAAAATGAACGTGGACATTTCCCAGCTTGAGCTAAAGGGAAACACTGTCTATATCCGTGACATTCCGGTTACATACAACGACACCTATACTGTTACCGTCAAGGAAGGCGCCGTTGTTGACACCTATGACCAGGTTTACAACCAGAAGATTTCCCAGAAAATCACCGTCCCTGATGCAGACAGTTTTGTTAATTTCAGGACAAATGACCTACAGATTATAGAAGCACAGTTTGAGCCAAAGACTGTATTTTAATATCAGAATATCGACAAGGAATCATCCTATACCATTACCCCGATCAGTGGAGCAAACGACTCGTTCAAGTTACCAAAGGCAAAGACCTTTACATTCAAGACAAGCAAGGAAAACAAAAACCGCCGTGTGATTCAGACTGTGGACCTAAAGGACTTTTTGCAGAATACTCCAAGCGGTTATCGTGGAGCCTTGAAATTTGAAAGCCTGGCATTTACAAGGAACTCTTACAGCAAGGATAAGTATTATGAGCGTAAGTCCACAAGCTACCTGCTCGTAACGGATCTTGCGATTACAGCCACGACATCATGGAACGAGACCGTCGTATTTGTTACAAAGCTTTCAACCGGTGAGCCTGTACCTAATGCAACAGTCAACATTCGTGCATTCAAGTCAAACAATGATTACAGGAAGAGCATGCTGTCCAGCGACGGAAGCATACTTGGATCTGCAACCACCGACCAGAACGGTATGGCTGTAGTTCATTTTACATCCGACAACTCAATCTCAAATCTTATCCGCTACATCGAGGCATCAACATCAGATGACAAGACGATTCTCCGCTTGAATTCATATCTATATGGTGCCACATATACCGCAGCCAACATAAAAGACGGCGATATTATTTCTACTGACACAAACAAGGCAATCAAAGAAAGCGATGTTACTAAACCTTCAAATGTAACAAAGATTTTCAGTGACAGAGGATTGTACAGGCCTGGAGAAAAAGCAAGCTTTAAGATCATAGACCGTACACTTACACTTGGAAAATATTCTACATACACAGGTCCTTACGAGATTGAAATTAAAGACTCAAGTTACTGGAGGAATGATTCCAAGGCATATTCAAAAGTAAGCGGAACAATGAGTGAGGAAGGTACAACTTCCATGGAATGGGAGCTGCCAGAAGACCTAAAGCCAGGCTACTACTACCTGATTTACAAACGTACGGACGGATCCAACTTACAGAGTCAAAGTTCCATCAACGTGCAGTTCTTTGAGCGCTTAAGGTTCCAGGCATCTGCAGAAATTACACCTGTCGTCTATTACCGTGGCGACACCATCAGCG
Organism: Treponema sp.; assembly: GCA_017960765.1. Taxonomy (GTDB): domain Bacteria; phylum Spirochaetota; class Spirochaetia; order Treponematales; family Treponemataceae; genus Treponema_D. The sequence continues at coordinate 18,363 of JAGCYQ010000136.1, read as the reverse complement.
CTAAGGTCACGGCATCATATCTTGGCGGCGGTTCTCTTGCGGGTGGAAGCGTAAGGTCTGACTGGTACCGCAGCTATACTTCATTTACTCCGGCAGGCGAGCAGTACAAGGGCTACTCATTCGGTCCTATAACATGGCGTCCCAAGTATTATTCAGTTTACGATGAAGATGCATTTGAAGAAAGTGACAGCTACTATGAGACTGATACTGTCAATCTTTCTCCGGACGGAACGGCAATCCTCTCTGCGTCAACAGGAAGCGAACCAAAACCGGGAACTCCATACACATATAATCTGCAGGCCCAGGTAACGGATGCAGGAAACCAGATGATAGCGGCCAGGGCTTCTACAATCGTACACCCCGCAAGCTTCTACATCGGACTCAGCGGCATTCAGAACATCAAGGGATTTGCAAAAAAAGGCGAAAAGCTTACGTTCAATTATCTTCTTGCCACACCTGAGGGGGAAAAGCCGGAAGACAAGCTGCTTCCCAAAGACCAGAAGATCAGCTGGGAACTGACCAAAGACACCTGGGTTGAGGAAACAAGGATTGATGAATACGGATACGAGTACAATGAGTGGGTTCAAAAGACAATCACAGAGGCAAGCGGAACCGTATCTGCAAAATCATCTGATCTGACGATTACTCCAAAGGACGGCGGAACTTATTACCTTAGCCTTAAGACAACTGATTCAAAGGGACGAGCGGTAATTACAGAAAGAAGCTTCTATGTAACAGGCTCCACATCATACAGGCGAAACAACGATTCAATTCAAGTCACACTGATGACGGATAAAAATGAATATGAGCCGGGAGAAACAGCCCATGTCCAGGTGGAATGTCCGCTTGAAAAAGGCTATTATCTTGTTACAGTTGAACGCGAAGGAATCCTCAGCGAAAAAGTAGTCAAGCTGGAAAAATCAGGAACAACATTGGATATCCCGATTGAAGACTGGTATGTGCCGATCGTATATGTTTCTGTCTCTACCTTTACGACAAGAGATGGAGAACCACCTGCCGACTATTACACAAAAGATGAGCACAAGCCGCGTTGCATCTATGCACAGACTTCTCTTTACATCAGCACAAAGAGCAAACAGTTTGACATTGATGTTACAATGGATAAAAAATCATATCTTCCGGGAAGCAATGCAAAGATTGACCTTTCTGCCACCAAAAAGGGTAAACCGGTTGCAAATGCGGAACTCACACTTATGGTTGTTGACCGCGGAGTACTTGATTTAATCGGCTACAGGGTAGGAGACCCGCTCAATCTTTTCTGGAGCACAGGACACTTCTCGGACAAGGCTTCCAACCTCAACAACTTTAGCAATATCGTTGACCCTGTTACATACGGAAGCTATACCATGAGCGCACGGGAACTTGAACTCTATTTAGAAGAAAGAGTAATGATGGCAAAATCATCTGACATGGCATTAGCCGGAAAGGGATTTAATGGAGTTGCAACAGCCTCATCCCGTGCATCAGAAGCTGTAGATGATTTAGTATTTGAAGAAGAAGCAATGGCAGAAGCAGATGAAGACGGTGGTACAGAAGAGAACATTCAAATAAGAAATGATTTCCGTGCAACCGCCGTATTCCTGCCAAATCTTAAAACCGATGCAAACGGTAAGGTGTCCACAGAATTCAAGCTGCCTGATTCACTTACAGAATATATTGTAACAGTGGTCGGTGTAAAGGAAAACGATTACGCCTACAAGGAAGACACGCTGACAGTTGCAAATCCGATTTCTGTCCGTGATGTGGAGACAAGAATCCTGCGTCCAGGTGACAATGGAGAAGCCGGTGTTGTCATCACGAACATTGGTGACACCGATGAAAATGTAACAGTTGAATTCAGTGTCTTGAGCGGACTTGATAAGACAAGCTATAAGCCTCAGGAAGGTGACATTGCCCGCATTCCGGGAAAAGCCGCCGTATCCGGAGAAAGCAAAAAATCAATTGTTGTAAAATCCGGTGACACTTCTACACTCATGTTCAGGCTGGATGCACAGACTCAGGGATGGATTACGCTTGCGTTCAGGGTAAAGTCAGGCTCCGTAAACGAGATGATCTATAAGCCACTGGAGATTGAAAAGCCATACATCTACGAGACCGTGACAACTGTGGGACAGATTGATGCAGACGAAAACGGCGCAAAGGAAACGATAATCTTCCCGACAGGAACTGACGATGGACGTGGCACATTCTATGTTCAGCTTGATTCCACCAGGCTTGGTGCATTGACGAGTGCTGTTGACTATGTGTTCAGATATCCATACGGTTGTCTTGAGCAAAGATCCTCTGCCACACTTCCGTTGATTGCATTCGGTGACTATATCTCTGTGTTCGGATTGCAGAGTGAGGTTTCAAATCCTCGTGCGGTTGTGGAAAAAGAGCTTGCCTCATGGGCAGATGTACAGAGGAGCAACGGTGGCTTCCCGTACTGGCCTGAAGAAAAAGACAGCAGCTTTGCAGTAAGCCTCCGTATTGCAGAAATAATCGCACTTGCAAAAGAGCATGGTATCAGCCTTCCAAAGAACCTGAACCAGAAGAAACTCGTGTCCTATATTCAGAATGAATTGAAGGAGCTGCAGGAAAAAGGATGGTATTATCCAAAGGCATACAGCTATTACGTTCTTGCCCGCATGGGAGAAAAGGTTTCATCTTCCAAGATTAAGGAAATCCTTGACCAGGACACCGGTGTAAGTGAATATGCCCTTGCAGGTCTTGCCGCAATAGAATTGAATGACAAGGAAAATGCCGCACTTGCCGTAAAGAAGATAAAGAACCTTATGTCTCTTACTACTCGTGGCGCATCGTTCCAGAATTCAGTTCCTTTCTTTGGATGGTCCTTCTACAACACTGATCCTGAGCGCTATGCCCTGGCTCTCCACCTATTTACAAAGATGGATGCTGATGACATTTACAATGCTCATCTGGTATGGCAGCTTCTGGAACTGGAAAAGGGAAAGGGCAGATGGCATTCAACTGCAACTACAAGCCGTGTACTGATTGCACTGGACGCCTACATCCACACGAACAAACTGCAGGATACAAACCTTAGCGCCGAGATTCTCTTAAACGGAAAGAGCATCCTGTCCGGAAACTTTAAGGGAGCCGGAGCACAACCTGTAGACAGCACATTCCGCTTTGGAAACATGGCAGCCAACACAAAGGCAAAGGACGACAAGTTTGATTCAAAACTGCCAAAACTTGACGTGCCGTTTGAACAGGAAGTTCCATTGCAGATAAACAAGGACGGTACAGGAAAACTCTATTACACCGCAAGCATGACCTACGCACTTCCCGCCGAGGAACAGAAAGCACGCGACGAAGGCCTCTGTGTATATGTCGAGATTACGGACGCACGCACAGGAGAAAAAGTTGATGGAAACAAGCTCAAGAGCGGAACAATCTACCGCGAGAAAGTCTTTATAACGACAACCAAGATTCGCTCATACGTTGCGGTAAGGGCACCGATTCCTGCGGGCTGTGAGATCCTGAATCCTGCGTTCCAGACAACGGGCACTGTGGAAAGTCCAAACCAACAGCAGAACTCAAAACGAGTCTCATGGTTTGTTCCGTTCAATAGAATGTCACATCAGGATATCTACGATGCAGAAGTCCGATGCTTCTGGAACAACATGCCGATCGGAAGCCAGAGCTTTGAGTTCACATTCAGGGCACAGAGAGCCGGAACCTACGAGACCCCGGCCACCCTCGCAGAATGTATGTACGAGCCGGAAATCTTCGGCCGCAGCAACGGCAAAGTCTGGATTGTGGAATAAAAGGAAAGAGTATCATTGCCGGGCATGACCCGGCAATTTTTCTTTAGACTTACTGGAAAGTGTTTTAAAAGAAAAGTCACACGGATTCGAAATTGCTAACACAATTTCCTTTGTTGAATAGTCTTGTTTTTCTTGTTTCCACTCAGAAGGTTTGATTTTTCAAACTTCCCATTTAGAAACAAAGAATTCAGTCTTGAATTAATATCAGTCAGACATCTTTGATTTAAAGAAAAATCGTAAGATTTTTCGAATCCGTGTGATAACCAACTAGAATCCCATCTTTACACCGACCTGGGCCTGGAGTCCTCCGATTGTGAAGGATCTGAGGAAGTCGCTGTTGCTTGTACCGATGTTAAAGTCAAGCTCAAAGATGCGGGTATTCAGGCGCAGACCTACATTGTGGGAGAACACATGATCCACGTAAGCGGTTGTCAGGTTCACGCCAATGACATACACGAATGTCATGTCAGCTGAAATGCTGTACTCAGGATACAGGCTGTGAATGCTGAAGTCGTTTCCAAACGGGTTCTTTGCGGCAACACCAAGTTTCGGATGAACCACAAACCAGTCTCCGATGGGACGCCATGCAGCTTCAACTCCAAGCCTGAACGGACGGTTGACTTTATAGCCGTTCTCATCATACTCCACGCCTGACCAGGTTTTCTCAGGATCATCAAATGGTTTCTCGGGTCGTGGATCAGTAGTTAACCAATCCAGCAATCCGACCATCTCAAAGCTGAATGTTGCATTTCCGTAAGCATGATGGCTCAATGTTCCAGGATAAATCGGCATGTTCACATAACCGCCGACATCCAGGAAATCAAACAGAGCGTATTCAACTACAGCAGATAAATCAAAGCCTCCGTTTTTGGCCTCTTTGAGTATCTCGGACAATTCCGGCATTGAACCGTTCTCTGCAAGAAGGGTACTGGCATCAAAAGCGGTATACAGATCAAAGTTTGCAGTAGCATTTGCCGTGACCGTACCGTCTTCGTTCGTGGTGTAGGTTACCTGAGCGCTAGGATTTGGCAGATAAACTATCGGGATGAAGTATGTGGGGACAACCTTGAAACCAAGTTTTCCAACCTTGAACTTCACGGGAATGGATGTTGTCAGGAATGATTCCATATTGACCGACATTCCAATCGTCTCGGATTCGTTCAATGAATTTCCTTCTGCCAAAAGCTTGAACAACGCCTGATCGATGGTAAAGTTGGTGTGGAAATCAAAATCAGTCTGAACGCCCACTCCAATTCCATTGACATTGACGTTAAAGTGGAAGCCCGGCATTACTCCAAAATTCAGCTTAAAGTCTCTCTTTGCCAGATCATTCAGATCGATAACCAGATCCTTGGTAAAGACATCTGTAATTCCAAGGGCATTTTGACCTGCTGAAACACTTGCATCAAATCCAAATTCAACAAAGCGCTTGGAAGGATATAATTCAGCAAAAATTGAACCAAGAGTCAAACATAAAAATGCAAAAGTGCAAAGTAATCTTTTCATTCTTGACCTCCCCACACTTGAATCGGTTCGTCTCCATTCATCTGCACGTAGACAACTACATTTGCAGACAAAGCTTCTCTATTGGCAAGTCCACTTCGGGAAACTGAAAGCTTTGATTTATTACTGAGATATGCATTTGTCTCACCCTCAGCCAGAGGACGTCCAAGATTGAGCTTAATGGTCGGGTGGAAGCGATGAGTCATTATATTCTCGATCTCGGTACCGCTGAATGTAATTTTGTCGTTACCTTGATTTAACGGGAATACTTTGTTGAGCCCTGTGTAACCATCCGCTTCAGCAAGGTCATCAATCTTTACCATAAACTCCATCTTATGCTCATCATCATTTATGAACAGTTCGTTCACAAGCTGATAATTGATGCCGACTTCCTTTATCGCATTGATGTATTTCTGATACTCAGACTCTGAAGAAATATTGCTGCGGTTCAGAATGTCCTTGTACATTCCATCTTCACCCGGCTCGTTATAGTGCTCATCCAGCATTGCCATTATATCAGCAGATACCGGGGCCTTAAGGCTAAAGTCGAATGAAAGGATAGTAGCAAGATCAACGCTCAGATTAACTGATTCATTGCTGCCTGGTGCAGGTAACATGGACTGATATACTGTCTCATTGCTTGCTCCAGAAAGACCTATGTTGTAATGCAGCTTGATGTCAGTTGCGGTTGTATCTGTAAGGGACAGAATATTCTTAAGGTCAGCATGTAGAGAAGCCTCTTCATTTCTCAGATAGTAGGCAATGTTGTTTGGATCAGATACATTTCCAATAATCACCTGGCTTGAATCCCCCGGCCAAGGAATATCGTCCTTAAAACCAATTGTACCAGAAGAAGGAACTGAATCGGTTACTGCACCTGTAAACAGATTCATGTATTTATCCTGTGTACCTTCCTTGTATTTGATGTACAGCTGGCCTTCAAGACCAATGCTACCAAACCTAGATGCAAGAGCACTGCCAGATGGAGTCTTTGCATAGAGGTAGAACGGGAATTCATCGACTTCTATCTTTCTGATTTCATCACCGATAATCGAAAAGTTTTCCATAAGGCTGGACATATCAAACGGCAGGTCTGTCTCTTCCTCGTAGTTTACTCCGCTAAGGTTAAGGCTGACCGAATCCCAGTCATAGACAAACTCCGTATCGCTGATTCCAAATGTATACTCATGTCCAAGCTCCAGATTTTGCAGAACAAACTCCTCTGCGCCATCAATCTCCGCACTCAGTGACAGATAATGCGGATTGCCGTCATAGGTTGGGAAGACGATTGTACATGGCTTTTGTGTCCAGTCCACGGCTGTGTTGTTTGAGCCTACTGGTATCGTTGCAGTTTTCTCATAACCGTTTGAACCGTCCTTCAGGATCCGTATGGTAAAGCTGATGTTGTTTCCTGCAGGTAATGTGTTTGTTACCTTGCACTTGAGTCCGAAGCCGTTTCGTGGAGTTGAGGTTGAATTACCGTCTGCATCAGTTTTATTTGCCGTGAAGTTGATTGAATTGACGTATCGCAGCAACTCACCCGGAAGCTCTATTGAACCTTCTGCACCGTCTGTGGGAAGTGAGATTCCTGTGATGCCCAGGGTCTCAAGATTGACTTTGGCCTGCTTGATTGTGTTTAATCTGAAAGATACCGCAGCTGAAAGCGTTTGATTTGAATTACCGTCTTCTCCAAAGTAAATCGTTGCATCGTCAATTGTAAGTGTTGGCTTTACATGAACAGAAACTGTACCGCCGCTCTGAGGATTAATTGTTGCACTGGCCGTGTATGCCTTGTTAATCAGGTAGTCACCAGTACCAGAAGGACTAGTTTCTGTAATTGAATTAGCGCCAAGAGCACCACCTGTTCCCACAAACTTAAAGTCATCAGTGCTTGCAAAACCAATTGAAACACCAGACCATCCCGGAAGATTGCTTGAAATTGCCGTTATAGTTGCATTATCAAATTGAATCTGCTGGAATGCTTCCGGAATAGAATCAAGTGGCACTGATATATCCTGATTACCAAGATCTATTCCATCGTTTGAATTGAGGTGTGTTATTTTCTTGACCTTCAAGTTCTCGTATGAAGCCGTCGGGCTATATGTATGGAATACCGAAGGGTTTCCGTTAGAAGCCTCTGCCTTGAATACAAACTTAAACTTCATGGGGATTCCTTCTGCAACATTCAATGGGATGGTAAGTGTAGGATTAGTCAATATGTCCTGCCAGTCTCCGTTGTTGGACCTTGCAATATATTGTGCATCTGGATTATCAGTTGAGCGGTTAAAGGTCCACGGAACAAGATAAGCCTTCATCCTAAGAGAATATCCAGGTGTTACAGTATTAGCATCTGTTCTATTCATCGTGACTTGGACAGATCCTGAACTGTAATAGATCTTTTCATAATTAAGGTCTGTAGTTCCATTTACAACATTGACTTCTGGAAGATAAAGCGAATCTATAGAACCATCTGCCTCAGAAAGAGGAGTACCTGAAGCTCCCGGGTCAAAATTTCCATTATCAGCAAGCTGACCTGTAATATCATTAACATTGTAGCTTATCGTTTTATCAAGCGACAAAGGATCTCCTGCCTTAAATTCAACAGTCTTTTCCATTGCGCTGAAGTTTGCATCAAAACTCATGTCATCAAGATAAGATCCGATGTCAATAGGAACATTGAATGCAGGATAGTGAATCAGATAGCGCAGGACATCATCGCTTGAATCCTTGGCATAGACATAGACAGATGCATCATCTCCCAGTGCCTCCTGGATTTTTTCGCGTATCATATCAGAGCTGAGCTTTTCAGTGATGTCAAGTTTTGCAGTTCCCAGTGGAGCTTGGAAGCGGGCATTTGTTTTTACAGAAACAGTCTCAGGCAATTGCAAATTTCCACAGGATGATGCTGATAAAAGCAACAACAAGGCAGCACCGATGCTTATAAATAAATAATTTTTCTTCATAACGGCCTCCTATAAAATAGTAACAATCCCCGTATATATTATAACACATTTTCAAATAAACACAAAAAAAAACTCCATTATTTCTATTAAATTCGGCATTTTTGCCCTATTTAATAAAAAAATGGAGTCGTTAAAGGTTACGCCCTATAAATTGAACGGCAAGCGTTAAAAATATGCTTATCGACGGTTTTTAAGCAGCTCGGCAAAAGGATTGTACCTCATGCCGTCATCACTTCCAAAATTCTGCCTTTCACGTCGCTGGCCGTTACGGTTGTCGCCTGACCTGACCTTGTCGCCTGTTCCGGAGCCTTTTTTGACCACAACAACGCGTTTTTTGCCGGTTGAAGGAGCTGAACCGCTTCCAGTTGGAGAAGCAAGACGGTTTGCGGCATCACTTTTAAGTGAAAGACTGATTCTGCGGCGGTCTGTGTCCAGTCCGATGATAGTAAACTCCTTTATGTCGCCTACTTTTACCACTTCCATCGGGTCAGATACAAAGTCATCGCTCAACTCGCTTACGTGAATCAAGCCGGTCTCGTGCAGGCCGATGTCCACAAATGCCCCGAAATCAACAACATTGCGGATTTTTCCGGTAACTTTCATGCCGATCTTGAGGTCCTCAAAGTTAACAACACCCTTCTGCATGATTGGAGCAGGATATCCGTCACGCGGGTCACGGTTTGGCTTTGCAAGTTCTTCTATTATATCATTGATTGTTGTCTCACCGATACCGTATTTTTCTTCAAGTGTCTTCTTGACGGCAGCGGAAATCTTCTCGTTCTTCTGTACAAGAGGCAGAACCTCGCTTGCAACAGGATAGTTCTCCGGATGAACCCATGTATTGTCCAGCGGATTGGTGCTTTCCGGAATCTTAAGGAAGCCCGCACACTGCTCAAATGCCTTTGGTCCAAGTCCTGATACTTTCTTCAGATCCTCGCGGCTTGTGATTTTGCCGTTTGCATCCCTGTATGCCACGATTTTCTTTGCCAGAGAGCTGTTGATTCCTGATACATACTTGAGCAAAGAGGCACTTGCGGTATTCAGGTTAACGCCAACCTGGTTAACAACGGAGCCTACGACCTCATCAAGTGTGTCAGAGAGCTTTTTCTGGTTTACATCGTGCTGATAAAGTCCTACACCGATTGCCTTTGGATCGATTTTTACAAGCTCAGCCAAAGGATCCTGAAGACGGCGGCCCATGCTTATGGCACCACGGATTGTCAGGTCAAGGTCAGGGAACTCGTCGCGGGCAATGTCACTAGCAGAGTAAACTGAGGCACCGGACTCATCAACCACGGTATAGCTTACATCAGGATAGTTCTCGCTGATTACCTTGCTTACGATGGCCTGAACTTCCTGGCTTCCTGTTCCGTTACCGACTGCCACAATCTGAATGTTGTATTTCTTGATTGCCTCTTTTACGGCATTGTATGATGCATCCGGGGCTGTAACCTGCTTGATGAGGAAATAACCCAGATATTTGCCTGTCTCGTCAAGGGCGGCACATTTTGTTCCCGTGCGGATACCAGGGTCAACTCCAAGAACACGGCTTCCCTTGATCGGCTGGGTCATAAGGAGGTTGCGCAGGTTCTCGCTGAAGACACCGATACCATGCTCATCTGCCTCGTCAAATTCATCGCTGCGGATCTCACGCAAAACGGCAGGGCTCAGAAGGCGGACAACTCCATCCTCTATGGCATCCTTGTGGTATTTATTGTTGATTTTCTGTTTTTTGCAAAGCTCTTCAACTGCACTGTCGACACTTACGTCCAGAGTTACTTCCAGGGCACCTTCACGCTCTGCACGGTTGATTGCAAGAATACGGTGCGGCTTGATCTGGTTAAGCGGCTCTGAATAATCCCAGTACATTTTATATGTAGATGTCTTCTCGGCTGTCTCTGCATCCTGACCATCAGGCACGATACCCTTTGTGATGATGCTTCCGGTTGCCATGTAAAGATCATGCAGATCCGTACGGTTCTCCGGGTTCTGGGAAACACGCTCGGCAATTATGTCCTGTGCTCCCTTAAGGGCATCCTCGGCTGTCTCCACATTCAGGGCAGGATCCTCGTTGTCTGTCTTTATGAACTCGGCGGCCTTGGCTTCAATTCCCTTGTCATCAAGCTCAAGCATTGCATCGGCAAGAGGCTCAAGTCCCTTTTCTGCCGCAACCATACCGCGGGTTTTCTTCTTTTTCTTGAACGGAGCCCAAAGATCCTCAAGCTCGGTCATTGTCTTGGCGTTCATAACCGCATTGTACAGGCTTTCGGTAAGCTTATCCTGGGCAAATATTCCGCGGACAATCTCCAGACGGCGGTCCTCAAGGTTTTTATAGGAAGTGAACAGGTGGTCACAGTCACGAACCTGCACTTCATCCAGAGAGCCGTGTTTTTCCTTGCGATAACGGGCGATAAATGGAATGGTACAGCCTTCCTGCACCAAACTGATAACTGCGCTGACCTGAGCAATCTTGATGTTAAGCTCCTCAGCGATCTTCTTCATGATCTCGACTTCATTAACTGTCAATCCATCGATTTGTTCTTTTGTAAATTCCATAGGAATCGTATTTTAACGGTTTTTGCATTTTGGGTAAAGGGGGCGGGAAACATGAATTCCAAATCTGCTTGTTTTTTACCGATGTTTTATTATAATATATAATAGATGTTTTCGTTTAACTAGGTTTATGCTGGAGGCTTTTATGATTCCTAAAAACACCCATACACTTGTACCGACTGCCACACATAGGATTTACAGGCTTCTTACAGCAACACTTGTTGCCCTGTCTACCTTCTTTTTCTCCTCATGTAACGAGCCTGTGCGCGATTATTTTGAAAAATGGACGAAGGAAGTTTCAATTGCAAAATATGAGCTGATTGGAATTGAATCATATACGGACAAAGACGGAAACCTTTGCATAGCCAGCGACCAGGATGTCCCGGTTACCCTTTTTATGATAAATCCCTATCATTATTCAAATATTGTCGTATCTTCAGGCGACATCACGACTACTGCGACAGGTACATTTCCGTCCATCACACAGGATGCGAATGACACTACACTACTTCGCTTTACTTATGGCCGTGATTTTCTTCTGGAAAATGAATGCGGCGGGGAAATCGGTGCAACGATAAACCTAAAGCACCCGATGAATAGCACGGTAAAGGAATATACCTTCAGCATCAAGAGTAATTCAAAGCCCCCATTAATTGAAGACGCAGCTATCATGACGACAGGCACCGGCAATGACCAGGAATTTGTTCTTGCATTCAGGTGTCCTCCACTTAACGACTGCAAGGAGAACGGCGGAATCCATCATGACATTGTGTCCATAATGATAGACGGCGAGACATATCCTGTTACCCCGGCATCCAACGGTGAACTGATTTTTAGTGATCCACGCTTTACGCGTACAAGACCGACACCACTTAATGCAATAAACAAGAATTTTGACGACTCAGAACTGGCAGTATATTTTTGTCAGAATGAGGGTACCAATGATGAGACCAAAAACGGTAAGACATATACAATCACCTTTACAGACAGCGCTGGATTTACAAATTCCCGCACGATAGATGCACGACTCCCGGGAATGAGTAGTCCTCTGGTTTATGACAATGACAATGCAGACAGTGAGGCGGCAACACTTGATGAAACTGCAGTAAACATCCTGCACATAGACAACACGCAAGATGCGGCCTGCAGTACAGTAACCATAAAGCTCCCTGAAGTAAATGATATTGGACTGCCTGTTGCAGAAAAGAATCCAAAGATTTACTGGGAACTTAAAGACATCTCAGGAAATCTCGTAAGTCAAGATTCGTCAGTTACCAGTCCTAGTTCATCTAATGTAAGCCTTAAGATTCCGACAGAGGGAGAATACACGCTCAAGGTATATGCAACAGCCGATGCACATACTAATTCTTCAGAAAAGACATACAGGCTCAAGCTCGAATATGCCCAGCTTCCTCCACCTGTGGTAAAGAAGACGAACGGAACTTCTCTTACGGCGGGAAGTGGAAGCAATACAAACAACTACATAGAAGTTGGAAATGACAACAACGCAACAGTAAAAATCTATGTACCGACCACGGATGTAAACAACAACAGCTTCCTTAATGGTAATAATGTAAACCTCTATTATAGCTCTGCCCCAGGGTCAACAAGTGCGGAGCCAACAGAATCAGCGGAATTATCGAATAATGTGTTTACATTGAATACGTTGTCTCCAGGACAATATGTCATCACTGCGGTTGCAAAAAAACCGGGCTACAGGGATTCCGAAGTTGTTACATACAAGGTAAGGGCGTTCAACTGCAATATTTATGTAAAGAGTTCCGACGATGCATCTCTAAATCCTGGCAGCGACAGTACGGGCGACGGATCACAGGAAAGGCCATATGCATCTATAACCAGGGCAGTAGAAGAAATCGGAAGGATTAACATTCACACTAATACCTATACAATACATGTGGTTGGAGTGGTCACTGGAAACCAAGTCATTGAAAACATTTCTGGAAAGGCTACTTCCATTACAATTCAAGGTGATGACACTGGTGATGCTCTTGACGGCAATAATAGTGGAACCGTTCTTGCCAATAAGGACACTGTTTCCATAACCATAAGGAACCTCACAATCAAGAGCGGTAATGCCAGCGGTCTGGTCAATCAGGGTACTGTAACATTGCAGTCTGGAGTAGAAATAAGCGGAAACTCAGCAACAAGCGGAGGAGGCATTTCCAATAGCGGAACACTCACGATAGAAAGTGGAGTTACCATAAGCGGAAACACAGCTACTTATGGTGGAGGAATCTATCTCAACTCCAACAGCGGCACTCTTACAATAAAGGGCGGTACCATCACCGGCAACACTGCATCAGACGGTGCTGCGATTTATGCCCTCAAAACCTTTACCGTAACGCAAGCGGCACAGATTAATTCATCTAACGACGTTTACCTTGCAAATGGGAAATACATAAACATTGATGGTACCCTGAGCAATAGTAATGTCGCAAAGATAACTCCGGGACCAAAGTCAGGCGAGACAAATCCATGGCATCGTGGCACACAGGTGCTTTCCGGTAACGTTCCTGACAATCCAGGCACAAAGTTCTCCGTGAACAAGAGCGGATGGAGCGTCAGAAAAGCCAGTTCAAGCAGTGGAAAACTGGATGCCCCATTGTATATCTCAGCTTCTGGAAATGACAGTACCAACTCTGGAGCAACTGCCTCAGATGCCTATGCCACCATTGACACAGCAGTGAAAGAGATTAAAAACGTAAGTGACTCCAACAGGGATTATATAATCAACATTGTGGGAACAGTAAACGGAGCTCACACCATTTCTGGTGTAAACGGAAAAGCAAAATCCATAACACTTGTTGGAACTGGTAGTGGTGGAAAACTGGATGCGCAGAATGCAAACGATACAAGACCTCTTACAGTAAGTTCTTCGGTTCCAGTAATAATCACAAACCTCACGATAACAGGCGGAAATGTTGCAAATGGAGGCGGAATCTACGTAAATGCCAGTGCAAACGTTAAACTAGCAGACGGGGCAACAATTACAGGTAATACGGCAACAAAAGGCGGTGGAGTTTATATCGTTTCTAGTGGAAAGCTCTTTATGTACGGAAACTCTCTTATTGGAGATAACTCAAAGACAGAGCATGCTACAAGCGGAGCTTATGCGAATATAGCCAGCAGTTCTGGCGGAGGAATTTACAATACTGGTGGAACTGTTTATCTGGGATATGATGATGTAGATTCTCCAACAGCAATTAATAACGGATATGGAGTACGGTACAACTATGCCCAATCTGGCGGTGGAATCTATAACTCAGGAACGGTTTACTTAAACACTGGAAACATCTCCTATAACGGCTCGGACACCACTGGAGGAGGAATCTGCAATGCTAGCAACAAAACCATCTACATGAACGGCGGAAAACTGTCTGGAAACTTTTCTGCTAAAGGTGGGGCTGTACATATTAACGGCGGAACCTTGACCATGACGGGTGGAGTAATCGGCGGAAGTGAAAATTCAGAGAAAAATACTGCAAGTGGAACAGGAGCCGCAGGTGGTGCCGTCTACCAGGACGGAATGTTTAACGTAAGCGGAAACGCTTATATTACACCGGGCACTGCACCACTTGATAACGACGTTTATCTTGCTTCAACAAGTAATTATATAAATGTTGCAAATTCCCTTACTCCAAAATCAGACGGTACTTCAAACGGAACGGCAGTTTCTTACACAGCGGCAATTACTCCGTCGGAATGGACCCGTGGAACCCAAGTCTTAACAGGCAATTATGCAAGTAGCTATTATGACAAGTTTAAGGGAAGTGAAACTGACTGGCTTACCATAAAAGATACAAACGATTCAAGCAAGGTAAAACTGTACACAAGCTATAACATCTATGTTGCAGGCTCTGAAAATCGTGCGTCAGACATTGGAGCCCCAAAGACAAAAGCAAACGGAGGCCTTGGAACAAAAGCAAAGCCTTACGCTTCTATCGATGAGGCTGTAGCCCAATGCTGGGATAAAGCCAGTACAAAATCAAAGACATTCACCATTTTTGTTTCGGGCGATATAAAGGATGCAAGACAGACGATTTCATCAAGCATAACGAATGCAAAGGAAATTTTGCTTCAAGGTTATGGAACTTACCACAGCATCAACAGAAACCTTACTTCCGTCAACACCAATAGCGGTAGCGCGCTTTCTATAGGAACGGCTGTTCCTGTAAAAATAACTAACATGACCATAACAGGAGGCTATGCCTCTTACGGAGGCGGAATTTACATTAGTGCTAACGGACAGGTTTATCTTGGTGACGGAGTTGTCATAACGGGCAATAAGGCAACAAATAGTGGCGGTGGAGTTTATGTTTGGGATGGAGCCAAGCTCTTTTTGTACGGTACTGCAAGAATCGGAGGAAGTGGAACAAGTCTTGCAACAGATTCAACCGGTAACTATTCAGAAGGATTCGGTGCTGGAATTTACAGTCAGGGCAGCGTATATCTTGGATACAGTGCTTGCAATTCTTCTACTGGAGCACCTACAACAGAAACAACTCTTTCTGGTGGAGTAACTCAAAATTATGCAACAAATAATGGTGGCGGGGGTGGAATTTATATTGGTCAGGGTAAAAAACTGTATATGAAAAGCGGAAACATAAGCTACAATTATTCAGGGAAAAAAGGTGGCGGCGTTTTCCTTGATAATTTGGGAGCGACCATGACCATGGCAGGCGGAACCATAGCAGGCAACAAGGCAGAGACAGACGGCGGCGGAGTATATATTTACGGAACATCAAGCACAGGTTATCTTGTCATGACCGGCGGTTACTTTTATTCTAATTCTGCAACAAATAATGGTGGTGCTGTATATATTGACAGTAACGCAGAATTCGAAATGACAGGTGGAACAATTGGTGGATCTGGTAAAGAAAACACATGCGGTTCTTCATATAATGGTGGTGCAATTTATAATGGCCCCACCTTTAAGCTTGGCGGGTCTGCACAAATTCCTGGCACTTTAGGAAAAGCAAACAATATCTATCTTGCTTCAAATAAAACAATCGATTTAAAGAGTTCACTGACTACCTTCAGTCCAAAAGCAAAAATTTCATTGGAAACATATAAATACAATATGCAGGTAGTTAAACCTTTAACTGGAATAACTGACAGTGACATATATGATGCATGTAGTTCTCTTAGTTTAAGTTCCAATAGCTATCTTCTTTATCTGGCAGATGATGGTTATACAAGCGTTAGATTTAGTGATGTTTTTGATTATCGAGATATTAGCAATTACCCGAATGTAAGCTGGGGGACAAGCGCTATCGATACAACGGCAGCCACAAATGAAAGAGGAAATAGAGTTGTCCTTATTAAAATAAATTCGTCTATAAATTCGACTACCTATGCGATTGGGCAATTACATTTTGAGCCACTGACAAATGAAGGCTACAGGCCTATGACTTTTAACTATCAAGTTTTTTATAGCAATGGTTCTGATGATGATCCTCAAATAATAACTGATAGTACGGCTGGCAAGCACGACGGGGGAATGTGGGTGTGTTTAGAAGAAGAAAGTTATACATGGGGTAATAAACCTGACGGAACAGATATCAAGATTGAATTTACATCCGACACAAATTGTAGAATCAGTCTAGAAGGGGCACAAAGACTTTATGCCATTCCGCAGTAAAATTTTATGTTACTCATGCCACTTCAGGCTGTGTTGATGATGCTAGTAACATGGTTGTAAATGTAATGTAATCGCCATAATGGCCCATAACATGTAACAACACAAATGCCCCCGCACTACTCCCTGAGGCATGCCAAGGGAATCACAAAGACTCCGTCCTCGCGACGGTAGCCGTATTCGGTTGCCGTAAGCACTATTTTCAAGTCTGGGAGGCGGAGAGGAACCTGAGTTTCTTCCTCATTGTATTTTTTTACGAGGCTTTCTATTTGCAGAAGATGTTTTGCTCCCTCATCAATTTCATGTGACCCCAGCTTGATTTCCATGATGGCATACTGTCCGTTCCCCAAATGCAGAACGGCATCAGCCTCCAAACCGTATCTGTCGTGGTAATATGACATCCGGCCGTCTCTTGCACTTGAATAAACTTTCAAATCCCTGAAACAAAGCGACTCGAACAAAAAGCCAAGAGTCTTGAAATCCGTGTTGAAATAATCCGGTGTAAGATGCATGGCGGCCACGGCAATGGATGGATCGATCAGATTCCTCTTTTTGGACGCGCGGATTGCTGTCTTTGAGCGTATGGCAGGACACCATGCATCAATATCCTCGATTATAAACAGTTTTTCCAATGCGGAAACGTAATCAAAGAAAGTAGACTCCGAGATTTCCGTTGACGCACTGACATCCTTATAAATTGTCTTTATATCAGCAAGCGTACAGATGTTTCTGGAATATGATTTCAATATGTTTTCTGCCCATACCGGATTGCGTCTGATATTATCCACGTTCGAAATATCCACGTTTACCGTCTGTGCATACAGATCACGCGCAACGTTCAACTTTGCTTTTTCCGATTTGATTTTTAACGTGCTTGGCCATCCACCACGGCACAGAGCATAAATTATGCCGTCAATATCAAGGTCAGACTTGCATCCATCAAATTGTTCAGGATGCTCGAACAACATTCCGAGCGAAACAGTGCCGTTTGATTCCCCGCTTTCATAAAGACTCATGGGATACATTTTCATGGTGGAGATTCTGAGCGTTCCTGTATGAGGTGTCGTTACTGTCTGCGATGTGGAGCCTGTGAGAATATACAACCCGGTTTCCAGTCTGTCATCAACAGATTTCCTTATGGCCCCCCATATTTTGGGTGCGTCCTGCCATTCATCAAACAAACGCGGAGTGGCGCCTACCAAAAGTTTTGACGGCTGGGTGTTTGCGACTGAAAGATATTCTTCTCTTCTATCCTCGTCTTGGAATTCAATTATGCTTGCTGCCTTTTGCTTTGCAGTAGTCGTTTTTCCACATCCTTTTGGTCCTGTTATTAAAGTCGCCCCGAATGATTCGAGTTTTTCGTCCAAAAGTGTATCTGCAAGCCGTTTTCTGTAAGACATATCAAATTCTCCTTTTCTCCTTATTTTACGGGATTTTTCCCCTGAATTCAAGTGATTTGTGGTATTTTGTTACAGTGATTTGTGGTATTTTGTTACAGTGATTTGTGGTGTTTTGTTACTGTGCTTTGCCCTTCATCTTCCACCATCGGACAACGGCGATGCCTATGATGATGATGTAGCCGGCTATGCTCAGGGGGACGGGGATTTCGTCAAAGAAAATCATTGCCCACAAGGCGGCGAAAATCACCTGGGTGTAATCGAATACGGAAATGTCCTTTGCTGGTGCGAATTTGTAGGCGTTGGTAATTCCAAACTGTCCCAAGGTAGCGGAAACTCCAGCGGCCATCAGAATCAATAATTGAGTCCATGTCATTGGCTCAAACTGAATGATAAAGAAAGGCAAAGAGAGAAGGGACGAGAAACTGGAAAAATAAAAGACGATGACTGTTGACTTTACCTTTTTCCTGCCCAAAAGGCGGACGCAGGCATAGGCG
>JAGCYQ010000135.1 GCA_017960765.1 Treponema sp. | reverse complement strand
CTAAAGGCAATTCATGGGGACGAGAACGTCTTTGACTTTAGCCTTGGAAACCCGGACTTGGATCCACCTGCAAAAGTTGCGGAATCAATCGAAAAACTGGCCAAAATGCGTGAAAAAAACTTTCATGGATACATGCCAAACGCCGGTTATCCGTTTGCACGTGAGGCCATGGCACAAAAGACTGCAAAAGAGCAGGGAGTTCCTGTTCAGGGGGACTGTGTTGTCATGTCTGTGGGTGCCGCAGGAGCAATAAACGCCCTTCTAAAGGCCATTTTGTCTCCAGGGGACAATGTTGTGGTTCCGGCTCCATTTTTTACCGAATACCGCCATTATGTTCGCAATTTCGGAGGAACTTTGATTGAAGTGCCTGCTAAAAGTGATTTTTCACCGGACGTAGAAGCCATAAAAAAGGCCCTTACACCTGAAACGGCGGCCCTGCTTATAAACAGCCCGAATAATCCGACAGGACGCGTATATTCTGAAACTGAATTAAAGCAGCTGGCAGACGTGCTTACAGAGCATGGAAAAAAATGCGGAAGAATGCCATATCTTATCTGTGACGAGCCATATCGCGCCATTGTATACGACGGAATAAAGGTTGCCCCGGCATTCCCTGTTTATCCTAGCTCCGTGGTTGTGACCTCTTTTGCAAAGAATTTCAGCCTGCCTGGAGAAAGAATCGGTTATATCTGTGTGAATCCGGCCTGTCCAGACAAAGATGACCTTGTTGCGGCATGCATATTCTGTACACGCATTCTGGGATATGTAAACGCTCCTGCCCTGATGCAGAGGGTTGTTGCGGAAACATGGGATGCAGATGCGGATTACAGCCTGTACAAAAAGCGCCGTGATGAGCTTGTTTCGATTCTGGATGATGTGGGAATAGAGCATGCAAATCCAGAAGGGGCATTTTATCTTTGGTGCAAGGTCCCGGAAAAATACGGTGACGATGACATGGCGTTCTGTGATTACATGAAAAAATATCTGATACTGGCATCACCGGGTAGTGCGTTCGGTGGAAAAGGGTATTTCCGTCTGGCATATTGTGTCAGCGAACAGAGCATAATCAATTCAAGAAAGGCATTTGCTGCCGCTATGAAAGATTTATAGAAATATTTTAGGAAAGTAACAGGAGGTTTTTCATGAAAATTCTGATGGTGAGTGCGGAAGTTGTTCCTTTTGCAAAAACATGCGGACTGGCGGATATGGTCAGCGCCCTTGCAATTCAGCTTACAAAAATGGGACATGATGTAAAAATCGTCATGCCGCGCTATTATAAGATTGACCGCAAGAAGCTCCAGCTGCTTTCAGGTCCCATGGCTGTTGCGGCAGGCCAGGTTGAGACATGGACTGCGGTATATTATACCTCAATGCCTGGATGTGATTCACTTCCTGTATATTTCATCGACCATGAACAGTGCTTTGGACGTGACGGCGTTTACGGTACTAAAATTGAAACGGATTTTCATGACAATCCCTATCGTTTTGCAGTTTTGTGCCACGGTGCATTCCAGCTTTGCAGGAAAATAGGCTGGTATCCCGACATAATTCATGCCCATGACTGGTCAACCTGTCTTGCTCCTGTTCTGCTTAAGCATGTGTGCCGTTACTGCGGTTTTGAATCAACTGCATCCGTTCTTACAATCCACAATCAGGGATATCAGGGACAGTACGGTAAGGAACAGTTCCCCGCTTTGGGCATTGACTGGGGCCTTTATTATGGTGCGGGATTTGAACATCTTGGCGGAATCAATTTCCTTCAGGCTGGCGTTTCTTCTGCAGACATGATAACCACGGTTTCTCCGACTTATGCAAAGGAAATCCAGACTATGGAAGGCGGATTCGGCATGGACGGCCTTCTTAGAATCAGAAGTGATGTAATAAAGGGAATTTTGAACGGTGCAGATGTAGAGCAGTGGAACCCGGCGATAGACAAGAGGATTCCATTCAATTATACCCCAAAGGACATGTCAGGCAAGGCAAAGTGCAAGGCGGCCCTTCAGGAAAAGATGGGATTGCCGGTTGATCCTAACGTCCCTCTTTTTGGAATAGTAACAAGGCTTGTAGACCAGAAGGGTATTGCGGAGGTTTTTGCCCCGACATATGGCTCAATCTATCAGATGTGCACCGACATGAAGATTCAGTTTGTGGTTCTTGGTAGCGGTGAAAAGTGGTGCGAGAGCGAGATCAACACATTGCAGTCAAAACTCCCCAACATGAGGGCCTACATTGGCTATGACGAGAACCTTAGCCACCTGATTGAGGCTGGAAGCGACTTCTTCCTGATGCCGTCAAGATATGAGCCCTGCGGATTGAATCAGATTTATTCAATGCTTTACGGAACGCTCCCAATTGTAAGGAGGACTGGAGGTCTAGCGGATACAGTAGAAAACTACAACGAGCAGACGGGGGAGGGAACCGGATTCCTCTTTGACCAGCTCACTCCACGCGCGGTTTATGACACGGTAGGATGGGCTGTATGGGCCTATTACAACAGAAAGGAGCACATCAAGAAGATGCAACTTGCCGGCATGAAAAAGACATTCGGCTGGGACAAGGCGGCTCAGGGATACCTGGATGTATACCGGGAGGCTCTGGCAAGGGGCTGTGGAATAAAATAAAAGTTAATGATTGATTATTTTGCAAAAAGGTAGATGCTTGTGATTACAAGGCCTATCAAAACGATGATGCTTGTAATCATGAGCCATACCGGTGTGTCGCCGGATATAAAGGCTGTGCTTCCACTTCCGGCGGCAAAATGCCTGAAAGAACGGTTTCTTTTGGGCATGGTAATTCTTGGATGGCTTTTTACTTCGTGATGGGAAACTTCTCCCCTAAGCTCTTCCTCACTTATCGCGTAATGGCAGGCGGGACAGCCTTTTTTAAAACTGTCGACTGAGCCTGTGTGTCCGCAGTTGGGGCAGCGCACTGAGGAGAAGAATTTTCCGCAGTGGGGGCAAAACTTTGCCTTTGCATTCACTTCTTCTCCGCAGTTTTCGCAAAAATACTTAGGTTTTTTTTCTGAGCTTCCCATGGTCGTTATTTCTCTGTGCTGAGGTTGTCTACGGTATAGTTGTAAATCTGCCATATTCCGTCACGCTGGCGGACATAGTAGGTGTAGCGCTTCTTTTCCGTAAATGTAGTGTTCCTGAACCATTCAAGGACTTTTACGGTTCCCTGGGTCTGTGAATAAGTTGTTGTCTCAATCTCGAATTTTGACGGAATGGAAACGATGTCGGTGTCAATCCTGCTCTGCATGAGGTCTGCCTTGAACTGCTGGAGCATCTGAATCCTTTCGTCTGCGCTGGCGGCATTGTAACGGCGGTTCCTGCTTGTGTTGTTCTTGAGGATTGCCTCAACATCCATGTAAAGGAAGAATTTGTCCCATGCACCCTGTTGGCGGGCGATGATTGTCTGTTCAACTACCTTGTCCGGGCTGATTGCCTCTGCCTCAAGGATGGTAGCTGTTCCTGTTTCTACCGGAATGTAAGAAGAAGATGCAATTGTCGGAGAAGGACGAACCTCAAGGGAAAGCCTCTTTGATTCAATTGCATTGCTCTTGTTGCGGAAAAGCTCCGGATAGAATGTTGCGGTAAGGTAATATATCGAAGGATTTGTGATGTCAAGATAGTCCTTGATGTTTTCTACAAAAGAATATTCCTCAGCCGGCTCAAGTGCTATCTCGCGGAAATATACCGTCTGGCTGGTTGTCCTTTTCTCTGTAAGGGCCGCACTTTCAGGAAGCTTGATGTTCTTAGCGTCAACTGCCTTAAAGTCTAGGCTGAATGCCCTGTCATCGGCAAGCTTGAACCTGAGTGTATCAGCTCCAGTGTTGCGGATTGTGATGTGAACGTATATTGGGTTTTCTTCTCCGCTTCCAGGATAATACAAAGTCCTGTTATAGAATTTAATAGAGATTTCGGCGTTTTCCAAAGTCTTGTTTGTCTGAACGTAGGTTTGTGCGCTCAGGCTCTGTGCAAAAAGACAAAAAACAGTTATAATGCTTAACAGTATTCGTTTCACGATACAACTCCCGTCTGATTATCAGACAATGTAGATTGAGATGACAACATCTCGGTATTTCTTTATATATCGGTAGATTATGAAAAATTCATTATCAACAAATTCAATTATTCCCTTAATCTCCTCATGGAAAGAGCTTAAGCAGGCGGTTCTTTCAAGCAACAAGCCAGAAACTCCGTTCCCCGTGAGCATTCAGGGCCTGAATGGAAGTCTTCCGGCATTTTTTATAAGCGAATGGCTCAAATACCAGAATTCTCTCTTAATACATAACCGCCAGTATAACGAAAAGATACAGTCAAATTCAAAGGATATTGTTATTATTGTTGCCACACAGAAGGATGCCGAGGAATGTGAGTCAGACCTTATGACGGTTCTTGGAGACTATTGTGAGGTTTATGTTTTCCCATGGTGGGGAATGATGCCTTATCGTCCTGCGGGAAAAGGATCTGCCGTTTTCGGAACAAGGGCCAGCGTACTTGCAAGGCTTACACAAAAGAATAATGCCTCTTCCAAACCGAGGGTTTTCATAGTATCACAAAGGGCGCTTCTTTCTCCGTTGCCGCCTCCGCAATATCTAAAAAAGCAGGTTTTCAGGATAAGGAAATCACAGAGCCTCAACATAATGGATTTGTCCGCCAAGCTCTCTGATATGGGCTATCTCAGGGTCCCTAAGGTCGGCGTAAGGGGAGAATATGCCATCCGCGGAGAAGTCGTCGACATCTTTATGCCAGGAGAAGAAAGGCCGGACCGTCTTGTCTTTGATTTTGACACGGTGGAGCAGATCAAGGCCTTCGATGTAGAGACACAATCCTCAAAAGAAAACAAGGACTCACTGCTTGTCTATCCGATGAAGGAAGTCTTATGGACAGATGAGCTTGTGTCAAAGCTGGAGTCTGTTCTTGATAAGCAGGAAAAGGAAGGCATCGTAAACAATTTTGCCGAGTACGATGAGCAGAAGAAAAAAGGAAATGCATCCTTTTCAAGTTCGGGAAACAAAGGAAAAGAGGCAGAGGTTCAGGATAAGGGCAGCGTTTTTTACGACAAGTCAGATCAGGTACATCTTTCGTTTACACAAAAGGCAAAGGAAGAGAAAGAGCGCATTTTGACGGAACTTTCGGTGAACCATGAGAGCGAGGGTGAGGAGCTTTTCTATCCGGTTCTGTGGGACAGGCTTTATTCGTTTATAGATTATATAGACGAAAACGACACGGTCTTCTGCTACGACTGGGAACGCCTTTCTAATACGCAGGACGTCTACCGCAATGAATTTGAGGTCTCATACCGTACTGCAAGACAAAACCTTCCTGTGTTGCAGCCGTCTTACATGCTCCTTGACTTCTATTCCCTGATGGACCAGCACGAGCATTATGTCCGATTCTGTGCATTGCCTTCTTCTGACAAAGCAATGCCGGAGGGTACAGATGACAAGGGGTCAGATAATCCAGTCTCCTCTTCATTCAGAATAAACAGCCTGCCAGCTGAGAACTATCTTGGAAACATCAATTACTTCAAGGAGCAGCTTGAGCAAAGGCAAAAGGATCACTGGCATGTTTACATATTCGCTGACAACCCGAATCAGGCGCTTAGGCTTCAGGAGGTCGTAAGGCAATACCTTAGCCCGGAGGATACAAATCTGTACCCTGTCCAGGTTCTCTCACAGCCGTTGACGGAGGGCTTCTGCATCACTGAGGAAAAGATTCTTGTAATCCAGGAAAACGAGATTTTCGGACGCAAGAAACACACCCCAAAGAGCTTGAGGAAAGTCAGGTCAGAGGCGATAAATACTTTTGTCGACCTTCATACCGGGGATTATGTCGTTCACGCAAATTACGGAATCGGTCTCTTTAAGGGAATAGAGAGGATCAAGGCGGCAGGTACAGAACGCGATGACATCAAGCTTGAGTATGCGGATGAGGAGTCAATCTTTGTACCCATTGAACAGGTCAACATGGTTCAGCGCTATATCGGCAACGAGAATACAACACCGAAGCTGGACAAAATCGGCTCCAAGAGCTGGAATGCAAGAAAAGCAAGGGCACAGCAGAAGGCACAGGAGATTGCGGAGAAACTTATAGATCTGTACTCAAAGAGACAGTCCTCCAGGGGATTCTCTTTCCCAAAGGATACAGAATGGCAGGCTGCTTTTGAGGCCGCGTTCCCCTATGAGGATACAGCTGACCAGTATTCAGCGACGGAAGAGATAAAGTCAGACATGGAGCGTCCTGTTCCTATGGATCGTCTTGTCTGCGGTGATGTAGGATACGGAAAGACCGAGATTGCTATGCGTGCGGCGTTCAAGGCGGTCATGGGCGGAAAACAGGTGGCTTTCCTGGCACCGACCACGATTCTGAGCGAGCAGCATTACGAGAATGCACTTGAGCGCTTTAAGAATTTCCCGGTAAAAATCGCACAGCTCTCACGTTTTGTAAGTCCGTCGGATCAGAAAAAAACATTGAGGCTTCTTGCGGAAGGCCAGATTGACATTCTGGTAGGCACCCACAGGATCCTTCAAAAAGACGTAATCTACAAGGACCTGGGTCTTTTGATAATTGACGAGGAGCAGCGTTTCGGCGTAAAGGACAAGGAAAAGCTCAAGCTAATGAAGAACAACGTGGACTGCCTTGCCATGAGCGCAACACCGATTCCAAGGACACTCCACATGAGCCTCCTTAAAATCAGGGACATCTCGCTTCTTGCAACGCCACCTCAGAACAGACAGGCCATAGCGACATCAGTTGAGCCATATTCAGAGGAGAAAATCGCCAGTGCAATTCGTAACGAGGTAAGCAGGGGCGGTCAGGTTTTCTTCCTTCACAACAGGGTTGAATCCCTTGAGGAAACACGAATCAATCTTGAGCGCATGGTTCCAGAGATGCTTATAGAGACGGCCCACGGACAGATGGACGTAGAGGAGCTTGATGACATATTCAGAAGGTTCAAGATGGGAGGATTCCACGTCCTTGTTGCAACCACGATCATAGAGAACGGAATAGACATCCCCAACGTCAACACGATAATAATCGACCGTGCGGACATGTATGGTGTAAGCCAGCTGTATCAGCTTAGGGGCCGTGTAGGAAGAAGCGACAGAAAAGCCTATGCATACCTCTTTTATCCGGAGCACAAGGCATTGTCAGAGGATGCAATGAAGAGGCTTCAGGTAATAGGAGACTTCACGGAGCTGGGATCAGGATTCAAGATTGCAATGAAGGACATGGAGATCCGCGGAGCAGGTGATTTGCTTGGAAGAGAACAGAGCGGTGATTCAATTCATGCCGTAGGTTTTGAGATGTATCTTTATCTTGTTAATTCTGCAATACAGAAACTAAGCGACTCCGACTGGATGGCACCCGAGGAAGTCATGCTTGAGCTTGAATACTCAGGATACATTCCGGACAGCTATATCAGCGATGACCAGACCAAGATGGAGATGTACAAGAAGATTTCTGCCGTCAAGAAGGACGAGGAACTGGAAGCAATCAGCGAGGAACTTAACGACAGGTTCGGACCTGTGCCTGCAGAGGTAAGCAGCCTGTTGAATCTTGCCGCAATCAGGATCATCTGTACAAAACTCAGCATCAGCTCACTTATCGAAAGAAAGCAGATTGCAACGGTTGAATTCAGCAAGGTGGCAAAAGTGAATGTGGACAAGCTGCTCGGAATGATAAAATCAGATCCGACATCGATATCACTGGATCCCCAGCACCCGAACCGCCTGATGCTAAAGACCAAATCCATAGACCTGAACACCAAGTGTGAGTTCATCAGCAGCAAGCTCGGTCAATTGTTGTGATAGTAGAATAGTCATACGGTCTATATCATATGTGTTATAAAAATCCTTTACAAAAATTACTTTTGTGGATATATTTTATATATATGGTGTATTAAATTGAATGTGTCAAGTCTAGTTCGCAATTTCATTTCTGAAAAAAGCCATAAATCCATCATGCTGCGTTAAACAAAACCTCCTTTTGAACTTTAATTGATCCGGCATTCATGTAGCAACGCTCAGTCTGCCAGTCCTCTGAATAT
>JAGCYQ010000134.1 GCA_017960765.1 Treponema sp. | reverse complement strand
CAGGTCTGCAAGCTGCCAGCTGGAAAGTTCAAGTACTACGGGAGTTGTTCCGTCTGTTTTGTCAAGGAATGTAAGAGGGCTTACCGTGATGTTTCCGCCGAGATATGCCTGAAATCCAGCACCAAGTAAACCGTTGTATATTGCACTTACTGTGGAGCTTTTTCCCTTGCTTCCTGTTACCGCTATTATCGGAGCTTTTGTAAAATGCAGGAAGATGCTCAAGTCGGTTTCAATTGCCTTTGCCTTTGCAAGATACTGGTTTCCCTGAATCTTTACTCCGGGATTCTTTATTACACAGTCGGCGTTCTCAAAATCCTCAATCCTGTGCTGCCCCAGAACATAGGTGAGACGGGTCTTGTCCAGTTTCTCGTCCTGAGCGATGCTTTTCAGTGTAGGTGCAAGCTGTTCGGGAGTCTTCATGTCGGTAACTGTGACGTATGCTCCATGTTGAAGAAAAAACTTTACGCATGCCTCGCCACCACCGTTAAGGCCCAGACCCATTACCGTGATTCTCTTTCCGGCAATATCTTCTATCGAATTGAAAACACATCCTTCCGGATAAACATGAACATCCATCTTATAACCTGCCTTTTTTAATTTGTTCTGCTTGTGCGGAGTTTCTGACTTGCGTTGTATTGTGCAATTCCTTCGTTAAAAAGGATTTCCGTCAAGCTTGTAAAATCTATTCCTTCGCTTCCGCATAATTTCGGGAACATGCTTATGCTTGTGAAACCTGGCATAGTGTTTATCTCGTTAAGATAAATGTCGCCTGTGTCACGGTCGATGAAAAAATCAACTCTTGAAAGGCCTGCCGCTCCAACAGCCATGTATGCCTTTTTTGCAGTTTCCTTTATATATGAGATTTTATCTTCGTCAAGTTTTGCGGGAATTACTAAATCAGCACCGTCCGGGTCATTGTACTTTGCATCGTAATCATAGAAGGTGTGGCGTGGAACAATCTCTCCTGGACCATAGGATTTTATCAGCGTGTCTTCCAGTGCAGAATCGAATGTAATTGAATTTCCCATGACAGAGCATTCAACCTCACGTGCGGGAATTGCTTTTTCAATCAAAACCTTGTTGTCCCATTCAAATGCCTCCATCAATGCAAATGAAAGCTCCTTTTCGTTTGTGGCCTTGCTTGCACCGTCACTTGAGCCTGCAGAACAAGGCTTTACAAAAAGAGGGAAGTGAAGTTTTTCAACCGCCTCTTTGATTTTCTCGTCGTATCTTCTGCTGTCGTTTACATCAGCACGTGTAATGCAGATTGAAGGAACAACCGGAAGACCTGCGTTTTTCCAAAGAATCTTTGTTGTATCCTTGTCCATTGTTGATGAAGATGCAAGTACTCCACAGCCAACGAAAGGAACATCAGCCATCTCAAACAATCCCTGAATCGTACCGTCCTCACCGTAAGTTCCATGGAGAACAGGGAATGCAATGTCGCATGGGATAGCCTTGCCTCCGCATACAAACGCACCGTTCTTTCCTCCACCGGGAACTATAGAAACTCTTTTTGATTCGTCAGCATGAATTGAAAGCCGGGCATCCTTGTTCTTCTTTATCTCATCCAGAAGTGAATCGTCTTCCTTGTACCATTTTCCGTCTTTGCTTATGGAAATCAAATGTACATTGTGCTTGTCCGAGATATTTCTTGCCACAGATGAACAGCTGATTATTGAAATCTCATGTTCACCGGAACGTCCGCCATATATTAAAACAATATCCATTTGTGCTTCTCCCTTTTTTATTTTCCTTTGTTTTCTGCGTAACCCATTTCAGCAAGGGTCTTCTTAGCCTGTGCTATCTCGTCATAAGGCATTACACGGTCCTTGAATATGATTGAGTTCTCATGGGATTTTCCCAGAAGCAGAACAATGTCATCCTGTTGAGCAATGGCAAAAGCCTTTTTGATTGCTTCCATTCTGTCGGAGATCAAGAACATGTCCTTGTCCTGAACCTTGCCTTCTTTCTTTGCACCCTCGGCTATCATGTTCAAGATAGACATGCTGTCTTCCTGACGCGGGTCCTCGTCGGTTAAAATCAATGTGTCACAGAATCTTGCGGCTACTTCTCCCTGAAGAGGCCTTTTCTTTATGTCGCGTTCTCCACCTGATCCAAAAACTGCAATCATTTTTCCTGTGCAGCGTTTACGTATCGGTGGGAAAATTGTCTCAAATGAAGACGGTGTGTGTGCGTAGTCAACGATTACCTCAAAAGGCTGTCCCTGATCGATTACTGTCATCCGTCCCTTTACCGGAACAAGCTCTGTGGCTTTTGCAGAAAGGTCTTCCAGTGAAATGCCTGTGGTTCCGTTTACTGCAAGAATTGCCGCCATGATATTGTAAGCGTTGAATGCTCCCGGAAGCGGTGCCTTTACATGAATCACGCGGTTCTCGTTTTTAATTGAGTCGTGATCCTGGAATCTGTGTATGCTGAACGAAAGCCCGAATCTTGCCGCCGCAATGTTTCTTGCCGAAAGGTATGCCATGTCCTCAGGAATTGCAGGGAGCGGTGAGACTTTCTTTTCTTCCTCTCCGGCCTGTTTTCCTGCCTTGCCCTCTGTGGTGTATCCTATGACCTTTTTGTTTGTGGCCGAGACAAAATACGGGAAAGACTCATCCTCAAGATTGACGATACCGAAAGATGAAACCTCTGTTTCCTTTCCTGCGATAGTCTTTATGTGATTGTGCCTGTCCAGTGCACGGAACAGGTTTGCCTTGTCGTTTCTGTATTGCTCAAAGGTGCCGTGGAATTCAAGATGCTCAAGCGTTACGTTCATGAATACAGCACAGTCAAAAAGCACGTCACCCAAACGGTTCAATTTGTCGGAAAGCCCGTGTGAGGATGATTCAACTACAGCATGCGTGCATCCGTTCTGTACCATCTCGTAAAGCTCGCGTTGAACTATCGGGGCCTCCGGTGTTGTCTGGTGCTCCGGATTGTTGATTGCAGGTCCACCAAGAGAATACTGTACTGTGGAGATAAAGCCCGCCTTGTAGCCTGAGAGTGTGAGCAATTGCCAGATAAAGGAAACGGTTGAGGATTTGCCCTCTGTTCCTGTTACGCCATAGATGACGAGCTTGCTTGAAGGATTATCGTAGAATGCCGCCGAGACAGGAGACATGACTTTGCGTGAGGATTCAACCTTGACGAATACAGGCTCTGCGTTTTTTTGTTTAATTGCATCCTGTATTGCCTCTTTGTCTTCCGCTGAAAAATCATCCTGAAAAATGACTGCGGACGCCCCGTTTAAGATTGCCTGGCTTATGAACCTGTTGCCTGTGGTATGTGTTCCGGGAAGTGCAAAGAAAAGAGAGCCTTCCTTTACATCACGGCTGTCGAATACAAGCGAAGTGATTTTTACGTTTTGAGTGACTCCAGAATCCTTAATTTCTGTAGAACCGTCGTTTTGAGTGAGTGTATGGTCAATGCAATGAAGCACTTTATCTAAAGTCTTTTCCATAGTATTGCATTTTACTATTTTGACGTGATATTTTCAACAGGTGGACAAGTCTCCGTCTTTCCAATGCTTGATCAGGGAATGGGAAACTGAGCCTGGATTTGGGGTTACAGGCATATTGTCCTTGGTGTACCATCCTCCGTCAGCGATTTCCTCTTCCTGAAGCTTTATTTCTCCTGATTTGTATTGTGCGGTAAAAGCGAGCATCAGCTGATCCGGGAAAGGCCATGGCTGGTTTGCGACATATTTTATGTTCTGGATCTTTATGCCTGTTTCTTCCATTACCTCGCGCTCAACGGCCTGCTCCAAGGTTTCTCCCTGCTCAACAAAGCCCGCCACACAGGAGTAGAAATTCTTCTTTGAATTTTTGGTCTTTACGAGTAGAATCGAATCGCCTTTTGTAACAAGCACGATTATGGCAGGTTCAATTCTGGGGAAAAACAGTTTGCCGCATTTGGGGCATTTTCTTGCGGAAAAATGAGTGTCGTCTGTCAGTGCTGAGGTACAAGTCGGACAGAATTTGAAAATCTCCCTCTGCTTTAAAAGTGAACGGGCACGGCAAATAAGTCCGGCCTTTGGAGAAAAGTTAAAGTCTGTTCCCGAAAGGGTTGCAATCATCTGGCGCACGGGGTAGGGGACATAATCTTCGGATGGAGTAAAATCTGCGGGTAATTCAAGGGCACTGTAATTAAGGAATGATTCAGTAAAGGATTCAAGGCATGATTCACTTTTGGAGAATTCAATAAAATCTTTTTCCGATGCAAAAGATTCCGGTACAAACTGGAAGTTTTCCTCACGGCCCTTTTTTACGAGTATAGATTCACCTGCAAAAACAAAATTCCACATTGACATGAAGCAAGTATAGCATAATAAAATCATGCTGTCGATAGAAAAGCAGACTTGAAACAACGCTCCCAAATCGCTATTATGAGGGGACAAGGAGTTTCACCATGAAAAAGATTATCAGCGGTAAAGTCCGCGAAGTTTATGATTTGGAAGACGGCAGGAT
>JAGCYQ010000013.1 GCA_017960765.1 Treponema sp. | reverse complement strand
TTGACTTTTGTTTTATATAAAACTATATTTACACCAGAGGTCAATTATGAAAACTAAAAAAATTATCGCAATTCTATTTCTTGCAGTACTATCTGCTGCTTTAATCATGTCCGGCTTTTCCGGTAAAAAAGAATCAAACGCACTTTCAATAGCAGTATTCGTTCCAGGAATCATGGCAGACTCCCCTACTTATGCAAACCTGGCAAAAGGTGTCCAGCAGGGAATCGATGAATATAACGCAGGCATAAAAGATGAATCAAAGAAAGCCAAAGTGTACATCATGGAGGCAGGAACAAATCAGGCTGAATGGGCAACAAAACTCACAGCACTTGCCGCTGACGGAAGCTATGGCGCAATCATCTCCTCAAACCCTTCCATCCCGGAGCTGGCAGACTCAATCACAAAGCAGTTCCCGGAGCAGAAATTCGTTTTGCTTGACGGTGCCATGGACGGAAACCAGAACATCGCATGCATAAGTTATGACCAGAAGGAGCAGACATATCTTTCAGGCTATATCTCAGGCCTTCTTTCCAAGAACCACAAGGTAGCTGTTGTTGCCGCACAGGAATATCCTGTAATGAACAATGTGCTTTATCCATACTATGCCCTGGGTGCTTCTGATGCAGTCGCAGGAACCACATGTGATTTCAGGGTTGTAGGAAACTGGTACGACGGAACAAAGGGTGCGGAGATTACTGATGCCCTTGCTCAGGTTGGTGTTGACGTAATCATGCCGATATGCGGTGGAGCGGCTCAGGGTGTTTTGTCATCTGCAGTAGAGAACGGCATCAAGCTTTCATTTATCGACGAGAACTCTTTTGCAAAGGCACCGGGAACTGTCATATCTTCATGCTCAACAGAACAGGCCCTTGCTTCAAAGGAGGCAACCCTTGCATATCTTAACGGCAAGACTGAATGGGGAAAGACAAAATATGTCGGAATAAGGGAAGGATACATCAATTTCATTCAGGATGATCCTCTCTATGCCTCATCTGTCCCGGAAGACGTAAGGGCAACGATGGCAAAGCTTGTAAAGGAAATCACTGACGGCACAAGGGAGATTCCAAAACTATAAATGAACATCGGGCTTGAGAATATATGCAAGAGTTATAAATTAAAAACCGTCCTCCAGGATGTATCACTCAATTTTCAAAGCGGCAAAATCCATGCACTGCTGGGTGAAAACGGAGCGGGTAAGACTACACTTGCAAAGATACTTTCAGGCTCGATTCAAATGACCAAAGGAAAAATATTTATCGATGATCACGAGGTCACATTCAAGTCAGAGGCTGATGCGATAAAGGCGGGCATTTCGATTGTCCAGCAAAGGCCTCTTTTGGCATCCTCGTTGAACGCATGGGAAAATGTCCAGCTTGCAGAAGGGAAAAAAATCCACAGGGAAAAACTTGAGGAATTGCAGAAACTCTGGGCACCTTCTCTTAACCTTAACACAAAGATACGTGACCTTGGCGGAAACCACAGGTTCTATGCGGCACTGTTATCTGCACTCATAAAAGACCCATCATGCCTTATTCTTGATGAACCGTCAGCATTCCTTGATTCAAAGGAAAGGGATTTTCTTTATTCAAAGCTGAAGGAATTCTGTGCCAACGGAAGGACTGTAATTGTCATCACACACAGCATGGCAGAGGCCGCAAAGCATGCAGATACTGTCAGGATATTAAAGGACGGAGTATTGTGGAGGGACTACCAGAGTGCAAAAGAATTCTCCGAGCAATACGAAAAAGAAAGCTCACGACAGTCAGAGAATCTTGTTCTTGAAGGAAACAGCTCAAGAGCATGCCTTAGTTTTATCCATGCCTCAAGCCATCCCCAGAACAAAAGCGCCTTACTTGACGCAAGCATAAAAGTGAATTACGCGGAGATAACGGCAGTTCTTGGCCTAAAAGAAGCGGCTATAGACACTCTTGAGAACCTTATCTGCGGAATAGAGACAGAAAAAGCAAAAGGAACAGTAGAGTTCACATCCTCTGACGGTAACACACAGATCCTAGATTTACAGAGGAAAAAATATTCAACAGCATTTTTAAGGAAACACAATGCGGCGATAATCCCGAGCGATAAGACATTCAGGGCGGCAAATCCAGGACTTACAGTGGCAGAAATGCTCTCAACATACCAGAAAAAATTCAGCAGGGATTTTTGTCTTTCACTTATAAACGAGGCAAAGGTAAACATACAGCCGGAGGAATCATGCTCCAATCTTAGCGGCGGCATGCTTCAGAGGCTCATAGTCGCACGTGAGCTTTCCACTAATCCAAAGCTTGTAATATTGTGCAATCCATTACATGGCCTTGATGTTGAGTCTCAGGCAGAGCTTGTAAAAAAAACTGTCAGGCTTGCAAATGACGGAGCGGCAGTCCTGATTGTTGGGGCACAGGATTTTCCGCTAACAATATGCAACAGGGTTTATTCTCTTGAGCAGGGATACACTCACCTTTCTTTTTCCAAGGAGGGCGACAATTGAAAAACTTTTCGTTAAAATCTTTCATGGCTCCCCTTGCAGGTCTTTCTGTCTGCATCCTCATTATAATCACATGCGGTAAAAAGCCAGCTGAATCCATTTCGCTTTTATTCACAGGAACTTTTACAAGCAAATATTATTTCGGGCTCATGCTCAACACGGCTTCCATGCTCATGATATCCGGTTGCGGTGCCTTGATTGCGATAAAGGGCGGCAACATGAACCTGGGCGGTGAAGGTCAGATTTATGCGGGCGGATTGATTGCAGGCCTGATTTTATCAGCAGACATGGGCATTCATCCTGTATTGCAGTTTACGCTTGCATTGATTCTTTGTGTTTTAATCGGTGCATTCCTAACTGGATTTTCTGCATTGCTCAAGGAACTACGTGGAACAGAAGTCCTTCTTACAAGCTTTTTATTGAGCGCGGCAATAATTCCCCTTGCTGACGGATTAATCACCTCTATCAACGGAAAAACAGATCAGAACCTGATTGCCCTTCCCTACATAAAAGACTGCTTTAAAATTCCAAGGATATTTTCACCTTCACCTTTGACATCAGTTATCTTCATTGCACTGTCTGTCTGCATTCTTGCATTCTTCATCTACACAAAAACCTATGCGGGACGAAAAACAATCATCTGGGGAAAGGCTCCTCTTTTTGCAAAATACAGCGGCTATTCCTCAAAGCTTAACACAGCATCAACTCTCTGCATATCCGGGGCATTGCATTCGCTTACAGGATTTTTATCTGTTGCGGGAACCTATTACACTTGCCATCAGGGATTCTATTCTGGAATGGGCTGGAACGCACTCAGTGTTGCATTGATTGCATCAGGAAACCCCATATCAATTATTCCATCAGCTTTGGTTCTTGCATGGATTTACACATCGGCAGACAGAGTCGGGCTGACACAGGGATTTAACTTTGACATAAGCGGAATAGTTCAGAGCTGCATCTTATTTTCAATCGCAATTCCGTTTATCAAAAGGAGAAAAGAAAAATGAATATTGTCCTTTCGATTATCTTGACTGCTTCTCCTCTACTGCTGATTACCCTTGGTGCCTTGATAAGTGAATACGCAGGCCGTCTTGCGATGTTCATGGAATCCATTATCAACCTTGGGGCATTCTTCTGCTTTGTGTTCTCGCTGAAATTCAACTCTGTGTTTCTCGGCATCGTTTTTTCTGTGCTGATATGTACCTTGATTGTCTTTATACTTGACCTTATATCAACAAAACTTAATGCATCTGTGTTCCTTATTTCTATCGCTATAAACCTTTTGCTTTCCGCATTATGCTCATTCCTTTCCGCGCAGATATTCGGGACACGTGGAGTACTTTACGACCAGAACTTTATTTTCTCTCAGACCAATGCAAAAATAATTTCCTCGGTGTTCTGCTACATCTCCTCGTTTGCGATTATCTTTACGCTTTATTTTACACGTACCGGATTAAAGATAAGGATTACAGGAAGCGATCCGGATGTCCTTAGTGCTCAGGGCAACAATCCTCTGCATTACAAGAATCTTTCATGGATAATTGCTTCAAGTGCAGGTGCGTTGGCGGGTTGTGCCTATGCCATGCGTATATCTTCTTTCGTTCCGGGCATGTCTGGCGGAAGAGGATGGACTGCTTTGGCGGCTGTGTTCCTTGGACGCAAAAACCCCATTCTTGTAGTGGGAGCAGTTTTTGTCTTCTCCATTGCAGAATATGCATCATCCTACATACAGAACATTTCGGTTTTTGAGCACATTCCTTCATCGGTATTGCTGGCTTTACCGTATATCATCT
This sequence comes from Treponema sp., assembly GCA_017960765.1. Taxonomy (GTDB): domain Bacteria; phylum Spirochaetota; class Spirochaetia; order Treponematales; family Treponemataceae; genus Treponema_D. The sequence continues at coordinate 28,921 of JAGCYQ010000013.1, read as the reverse complement.
CGCTTCTTCTGATCCTGATTATTCCGCAGAAAAAGCAGCTTGAAGAAAAATAAGATAAACAGAATTAAAGTCTTCCACCTGTAAGATAATCCAAAGTAAGGCAGTTCATGTACATATCAGTCTGCAATTGATATGACGTAATTGTATCCGTAAGCTTCTGAATCTTTGCCTTTAGCACATCAATCTCAGTTCCGTAGCCGGCCTTGTATTCACTTTCATGAAGTTTTAGCTTAAGCTCGTCATTTTCTATAAGTAGCTTCTGATACTGCCATTTACTTTCTGCCAGAGCCATGTCTGAATACGCTGTAGCCGCCGCCATCTTTAACTGCAGGACAGAATCATTGTATTGATTTATCGCGACATTCAGGTCATCTTCTTTTCTTTTTATGTTCCTGATTGCTTTACCGCCGTCCCAGACTGTTGCACGTATTCCAAGAGAAAAATTCAATGAATATTTCCCATAGTCATTCCAGTCATCCTGAATAAAGGGGAAACGCTGACCTGTATATCCAAGCGATGACTGCAATGCAATATCCGGTTTCCAATACACCGAGGCATCAGCTATTTTCTTTGCAAGTTTTGATGTCTCAATCAATGCATTCAATATTTTAATCTGATTGTTATCATCGTTTTCGGCATAATCTTCCAGTGTTGAGCGTGGAAGCGACAAGAATGTCCTGAGTTTTTTTTCATCAGGAACATAGTCTATCTGTGAAACATCAACTTCCCCGGAGAACATTTTCTGTATCTCGATCAGCTGAATCTCTTTTTCCCGCTGAAGGTTCTTTTTTGCAATGTCAACTTCCTGAGCCTGAAGCTTTGCATTCAGGACATCCTGGTTTAGAAGGAGACCGTTATTTGCATAGGCCTGGGATATCTCCACAAGACGGTTTGCATGAACTGACTGCTCATCAAGTATTTTTTCAATCTGACTGATAAAATAAAGTGCTGTCTCACGAGTCAACAATTCAATTTCTTTTTTGCGAATCAAATCATTTTTCTGCAAGAGCCTTATGTCTGCAACCTGCTCATAAAGTTTCACTGCATTCAATAGCTTGCCCCAGGTAAAAATCGGTTGTGTAAGTGTCAGCTGAAAACTGTAGAGGGTATGCTCCATTCCCTCATACAGAACAACCGAGTTATTATCCTGCGGAGGTATAGGGAAAGGAATGTTATATCCGTTGACAGACAAAAGTGAAACCAATTCTTCTGTTCCTATCGAGATCTCACCGATTGGAGGATTTACCATGTATGTTCCGCTGACCTGAAGATCAATTGAAGGACCAAGCCCACCTTTTGCATCCTTTACATCAAGGCATGCCTGCATGTAATCAGACTCGGCCTTAATTATCTCCGCATTGTTTTGATACAGGCTTTCAAGGAGCTCTTCCTGCGTGTAGGAGAAGCACATCGAGGATATGACAGAAAGAATAATAATCATCTTATTTTTTTTCATTTTTCTTTTCCATCCGTTTTTTCTCGCTCATGTAATAAAGTGTCGGTATCAGGAACAAAGTTATAAGCGTAGAAGTCAAAAGTCCGCCAGCAATCGCCTGACCCAAAGGAGCATAAAGTTCTGCACCCTCGCCTCTTGCAATTGCCATTGGAATTACTCCAAGCATTGTTGTCAAAGTTGTCATGAAGATTGGCCGTACCCTTGTGGAGCTTGCAGTTGTAATCGTCTCCTTAAGGTTTTCCACGGTGTCATCCTCACCCTTGTTTTTGCGAACTTGATTTATATAATCAACCAGAATGATTCCGTTATTTACGACAATTCCACCAAGAGAAATAATTCCAAGAAGAGAAACAAGACTCAAGGTAGAGCCGAACATCAAAAGGCCCACAGTAACACCGATAAAGCAGAAAGGAATACCCGCAAGAATAATCAACGGCTGCCTGAATCTCTCAAACTGAAGAACCATTACCGTGTACACAAGGAAGAACGCAATCAGCAGGGCACGTATCATGGACGGAAGCGTATCACTAATCAACTCACCAATACCTGCAGTCTTGCTTGTAACTCCATCGGTCAGCGGATTAGCAGAAAGGTAATCGTTTATGTAGCGTGTAACCGGCATTGAGTCCTCGGTATCAAGTCGGGCCGTAATCGTAACAGTCTTTGCACGGTCACTGTGGTTTATTGCACTAAGGGTGCGTTCAATCTGGAAATCGCTTATATTTGAAAAATCCACCATGGTTCCCGCAAGCGACTTGACCTGAATATTGTTCAGCACATCAGAATGAAGAGGCTTGTCTGCAAGGTCACTTTCAAGATGCATTGTATATCTTTCACCGTCAACAGTCATTTTTCCGCAGTCGGTTCCATTGAACAAAAGGAAAGTCGTGAATCCGGCTTCCTGACTTGAGATTCCAAGGCTTGCCATGTAATCCTGCACTACCCGTATCGTAAGATTGTCTGTGTCAAATGAAGTGTCAACATGGGCAGAAAGAACATTGGGGTGTGTCTCAAGCTTGGCTTTAATTCTTGCGGCATCGGACAAAAGCTTATCCATATCCTCGCACACAAGAGTCAGACCGTATCCACCGCCTCCGGAAGCATATCCAAGTAGCTTGTCAAATCCGCCGTTTTCCATCGTCACGTTTACATCAGGTATTTTCTCCTGAACGGCCGCCTGCACCAAAGGAATTATCTTCTGCACGGATCTTTTTCTTTTTGCAACAGGAACCAGCACCACATGGAAAAGAGAATAATTAGATGTTGAATTTCCAAAGCTATAGTCAGAGCTTGTTCCAATTGAAGAGACAAGATTTTCTATCTCGGGAACTTCCTCTCTCATGATTATTTCTGCCTGCCGTGTCTTTTCTTTTGTACGTTCAAGGGTATATGTCTTTGGGAATTCCAATGTCATGTAAAAGTCACTGTTATCTGTTGAAGGCAAAAATGCAATGCCAAGGGAAAGAGCGATTACAAGAGTTACAACCAGAAGAACCGTAGAGAACAGAATCAGGAACATCTTGTTGTCCAGGCACCAGTTAAGCATCCTGCAGTATTTTTTCTCCAGCCATGAAATGAATCTTTGAACAGGATTCTCTTTTCTTACCGGAACAGTCTCGGTCATCAATAGCTTCATGAAGAAAGGAACAAAGATAATCGCGACTATAAGTGAAGATGACAAGGCATAAATCAAAGTGATCGCAATCGGTTTTAGAATCATTCCGATGAGTCCTGTCAAGAATGCAATCGGGAAGAATACTACAATCGTTGTTAATGCCGAGGCAATTATCGACATCGTGACTTCCTTGCTTCCACGGACAATACTCTGCTCAACCCCATGTTTATTTGAAAGATAATAGCGGTACACTTCCTCAATCATGACTATGGAAGAGTCAACTATCATGCCAAGCGCCGCAACAAGACCGCTCAAGCTCATCAGGTTGAATGAAATGTTTGAGATTTGCATTCCTAAAAAAGTAAAGAGCAAGGACAGTGGAATTGATATGCCGATTATGATTGTGGCCTTTGCATCCATCAGGAACAAGAAGATTATGAGCATGGCCATGATTACGCCTATGATTCCGCTTTGAACCACAGTCTTTAACGATGCCATGGTGGTGTTGCTGTAATCAAGGATCATGTTGAACTTTACGGCACCGTTTGTTGCCTTTGTTTCCTGATCCAGTATCTTTTTGATTGCCGTGTTAATCTTTACGATGTTCCCATCCGAGCGGTTTGTGACCGACACCAGAATCAAAGGCCTTGAATCAGATTCCTCGATTATTGTCTGCTCAGGATATGCAAGACTAACATCCGCAACATCCTCAAGCCGTATGATGTTTCCTTTATCATCAGCACCCACAGTCAGGTTACGCAGATCCTCGATTGATGAGATGGAACCTTCATATCGCATGCTGATATTGTTTCCCTGATAGACACCGCTACCCAGAGGCAGACTTGAATTGGACACCTGAAGCAGCTGATACACCTGAAGAATCGGGATGCCCTTTGCCTGTAAGTCATCTGCCCTAACCTTTATGTTCACCTGAAGCTTTTTTCCGCCAGAGACAGATACCTCCGCAACAGACGGCACCTGATTTATTTTTGGACGCAAGGTGTTCTCGATATAATCAGTGGTACGTGCAATGTCCTCACCCGCATCAACGGAAAAACTTATCGAAGGAATCATGGATGCACCGCCGACAATGGCCTGAGGCTGACCGCTTATTCCAGATGGAAGCTGATCAAGCAAAGTTGATATCCTGTAGCGTATTTCCTCAAGCTGGTCATAGGGATCACAACCGTCGTGATATGTTACCGTTATCCAGGAAAGGCTGTCCGTGGACTGTGAGCTCATCGACTTGTAGTTTGGAAGCGTTACAAAATCATTCTCCAGTATTCGTGTGACATCCTGCTCAACGTCACTTGCACCGGCACCCGGATAAACTGTGTAGACTATGACACTTGGCAGGTTGATGGGAGCCATGAATTCTATGTTTTGATTCTGCAGACTGAATGCACCGAAAAAAAACAGCACAATCAAGAACATCGAGATTATAACCGGATGCCTTATTACAAATTCTGCAGGTGTTTTCAAGGAAGCAACCTCACCGTCTGTCCGTCAAAAACCGAGTTCTGACCGTCAACAATAAAATCACACTGGGCGTGCGACTCATCCACCATGAAGAAATCGTCGTTCTCAAGCTCTGGCTTCATCTCCCAGAAAACGGCCTTTCCATCCTGATAAAGATATACAGAACCGTCGGTTTTCCTTATGCTCTGGGGCATGACTGGAGCGTTCTTGTGCTCGTCATAAACCACCGTGACCTTTACGAACATTCCCGGACGAAGCTTAACTGAACCGTCTGACGCAAGCCTGCATTCCATGTTGAATGTCTTTGTCTCCGGGTTGACATAGGGGTCAATCGGACCCGGGCTTGCACTGTAGCTTATGCTGCTCTCGTTCTGTGCGACTGTGAGTGTTAGTGTATCCTTGTTGTTTTCAATAAGCGAATAATACTTTTCCGGGACCTTGAGGTTTACGACAAGTGAATTCAAATCCGCGATAACTGCTATGGGCTGTCCCTGTGCGGCTGTGCTTCCCTGTGCAGACATGACCGTAATCACCGTACCGCTTGCCTTTGCACGTACTGTGGCATATCCCTGCTGCATCAAAGCAAGATCATACTGTGCCTTGGCAGAATCCCTTGCGGCCTTTGCCTGATCGTAATTCTGTGCCGTGGCGTTTCCTGAGCGGTAGAGATTTGCAATGCGTCCAAAGGAATTCTCATAGGCAAGATAACCCGCCTTAGCCTGAACGACCTGCTCATCATAAGGCTCGCTGTCTATCCTTGCAATGACATCGCCCTCGTTGACCTCCTGCCCCACTTCAACTGGATACTCAAGGATAGTTCCGCTTACAAGTGGAATGACAGGTATCATGTCCTTTGCCTCGACATAGGCCGACAAAACCAGGGTCCTGCTTATATTCTGGAATGCAGGCTTCTCGATTTTTACCAGAGGATCAAGAGCCTGAGAGCCTTTGTCACCCGAGCGGTTCTTAAAAAACAGAAAACCACCAACTATCAAAATGGCAAAAACAAAGAGTAAGATAAACTTTAAAACCTTCCTTTTACTGACATGGTCTCTCATCAATATAATTATACTTTAATGGAACATCATAATCAATAAGGTATTGAAAAAGATGAAAGTCACGGGGATTTTAATTGTGTCACACGGATTCGAAATCACTACGTGATTTCTTTGAGGTGAAATGATTGTTTTTTGACAACAGACCTCTTTTTATACTCCGAAATACCTCTCAAAGAAAGCCGTTAATCTTTGAATTACTGTTTTCTTTACCTCACTTCTATTGCCGCCACCAAAACGTGAGACGGGTGGAAGAATTTTATCTATATCAACACCTGTCGTTCTCAAGGTTCCGTCTCTGAAAGCATTATCTATGAAAGTTGTCGTCTCTTCTGGCTTAAGCTTTAATTCCTGGGTTATGGCTGAAAGCTCTTCAACCTTCTTTTTCTGAATATAACTGAGCCAGTCCTTCTGTACGTCTGTTGAAGTGTTGATCTGGGCGATAAAGTCTTCGATGAGGTCTTTTTTGCTTCTGAGCTCGATACTTCCGCCAATAGCCTTTTTGATGTCCACGAGTATTTCTGCATCCTGGCAGTTGGAATCGTGATACTTGGCTACCAGCATCAGAATGTAATCGATGTTGATATCGACCTGCTTGATAAGCTCCATTTCGAAAACTATGTCGTCATTTATGTTTTCTTTTTCTGCTCTGCCGTCCGGACGGATTTCTGCATGGATATCAAGGTAATGGCTCTGGTAATCCTGCAAATCGTTTATTGGCAAAGTGTTGTCGCCTGTAAACTGGTCAAAGGTTGTAAGAATGTTACGCATACGAAGGATAGCACCGTAGAGCATGACAAATTCTTTTTTGGCTTCCGTTGTAATCACAGCTTCCCTAAATGAATCAAGAGGGAACTTTTCCAACAGCTCTGCCACAAGCTCTGTATAACCTTTATGATATTTATTCTTTTCGTCTGTAAAGCCGTTGTAATAATCCTCAAAGCTTCTTAAAAGAATTGTTCCCTTGGCATCCTTATCACCAAACAGGGCTATGGCTTCATCTGTCTGTTCGGACAGGTCACGGAAGCAGACGATATTTCCAAAGGTCTTTATGGAATTCAAGATGCGGTTGGTACGGCTGTATGCCTGAATAAGTCCGTGCATTTTAAGGTTTTTGTCTACCCAGAGCGTATTCAGCGTTGTTGCATCAAAACCAGTCAAGAACATGTTTACGACAATAAGGATATCAAGTTCTTTGTTCTTCATGCGCAGAGAAACATCTTTGTAATAGTTCTGGAACTTTTCGCTTGAAGTGTCATAATCTGTCTTGAACCAGGTATTGTAATCTTTAATTGCACTTTCAAGGTAATCACGGCTTACAACATCGAGTCCGCTTGTATCGTCGGAGTTCTCATCATCTACAAAGCCGTTTTCATCTTCTGCCTCGTTTGCGCCAAAGCTGTAAATCATTCCAACTTTTAAGCCACATTCAGGGTTTTGTGAAATTTGTTTCTTGAATTCATTGTAATACTTTATTGCAGTGTCTATAGACTGAACGCAGAACATGGAATTAAAGCCTGAAAGATGTTTAACAGCCTTTTGTTCCTGCACGCTGTTTCTGTCGCGGGCCTTGGCACTTTCTGCAATATTTGTAAGGGCACGGAATTCGTAAATACCGCCATTAGTATTCCGCTTGGTCTTCTGGTCAAAGTGTTCAATGATGTACGAAACAACTTCAGCAATTCGTTGTGGAGAAGACAAAGCACCTTCTTTATCAATAGCGGCAACATCCTTGTCTTTTACACCGTCCTTCATCCGTACAGTTTTTATGTAATCAATTCTGAACGGAAGAACGTTATGGTCATTGATTGCATCCACAATTGTGTATGTATGGAGTTTTTCGCCAAATGCCTGGTCTGTTGTCTTGATTCCACCGGCTCCATTATTTCCTGCGTTTTTCTGGAAAATCGGGGTTCCGGTAAAGCCAAACAGATGGAACTTCTTAAAGCTCTTTACAATATCCTTATGCAATTCACCAAACTGAGAGCGGTGACATTCATCAAAAATCATTACCAGGTGCTTTTGGAAAACAGGATGTGCTTTATTCTGTTTTACAAATATTCCAAGTTTTTGAATTGTTGTAATGATGATTTTGCAGTTATCATCTTCCAGCTGCTTTTTAAGTATTGCCACAGACCTGTTGGAGTTAGCCGCATCCTTTTGAAAACGGTCGTACTCCTTCATTGTCTGATAATCCAGATCCTTGCGGTCAACGACAAAAAGCACCTTATCTATGCAGTCCATCTGACTTGCAAGCAATGCAGTCTTGAATGAAGTCAGCGTTTTTCCAGAACCTGTCGTATGCCATATATATCCGCCAGCTTCTATTGTTCCTTCCTTGTGATAGTTTGAAGAAATAACAATTTTATTTAAGATTCTCTCTGTTGCCGCAATCTGGTATGGACGCATTACAAGAAGAGTCTTAGTAGTATCAAATACGCAATACTTTGTAAGGATATTTAAGATAGTATGTTTTGCAAAAAATGTTCTTGCAAAATCCTCAAGGTCATTGATTATTTTATTATTTGAATCTGCCCAGTAAGACGTAAACTCGTAGGAATTACTTGTCTTTTTGCCGCTGCCCTTTTTTGTCGTGATTTCTTTTATATGGTTTTCGCGGGTAGTATTAGAAAAATATTTTGTATAAGTTCCGTTTGAAATTACAAAAATCTGGATATACTGAAAGAGCCCGTCACCAGACCAGAAACTGTCACGCTGATATCTTTTTATCTGATTAAAGGCTTCCCTGATATCAACACCACGGCGCTTTAACTCGCAGTGAACAAGAGGAAGTCCGTTTACTAGAATTGTCACGTCATAGCGGTTAGCATAACGGCCGCCTTCCGGGGTAAATTGATTTATAACCTGAAGATAATTGTTATGAATATTGTTTTTATCCAAAAGATAGATATTCTTAGTTGAACCGTCATCGCGAGCAAGAACCTTTATAAAATCGTTTTGAATGGTTTCTGTTTTTTCTACAATTCCTTCATTCTGATTTGCAAGGTACTGGCCGTAAAAACGCAGCCATTCTGTCTCGGAAAAAGTAATGTGATTAAGTTTTTCAAGCTGCACCTTTAAATTTTGAACAAGGTCGTCTTCTGTTTTAATTTCAAGATATTCATAGCCCTGCTCAACAAGATCTTCTATAAAACTCTTTTCAAGTTCTGCTTCGCTTTGATAATCTGCGCGCCTCTTTCTTACTGGAGTATATTCGGTAACTACAGTTGCTTCGTTTGATTCTAAGACAATGTTATACATTACAGCTCTCCTTTAAGAACATTCCAATACCCGCCTTTGGCACCATCGACTCTGGAAATTACATTTTCTTTTTTGAGTTTATCAATATGTTTTTGAATTGCACTTGGATTTATGCTGAGGCGTTCACAAAGTTCTTTACGGGTTATATTTGGATTTTCTTTTATAAGCTCATGGATTTTCTTGGCGGTTTCTGACCACTTTTTCTGACCACCTTTTGTTTTCTGACCACCTTCGGCTTCTATTGAAGCTTTATATTCGTTTATCTGTTCTAAAAGATTGTCATAGTAGTGATTCATCATAAAGTTTATAAAAGCAGAGGAATTTTCTTCGTCCTGACTCTTTGAAAGCGAAGAAATATATTCAGCACGTTTTTCTTTTTTAACGATTGAAGGAATAACACCTGCTTCATATTGAATCATGTTCATAATAAGACGGCTCATTCTTCCGTTTCCGTCTGCCCATGGATGAATAGAAACAATTCGGTAATGTGCTTCAAAACTCAATGCATAGATTTTTGAAATATCTGATGGATTGATTTTTTTCCGTTCTTCATTAATCCACAGGCAGAATCTGGTAAGCCTGTCGTGGATTTTTTGCCATGCAAGGTATGATTTTCCTCCACGGCCGGAACTTACATTTAAAAGCCGCAGCTCACCTTTTGCAGAAGAAAATTCTCCTGCAATTGTTTTGTAGGTTGAACCTGTATTTTTCATTACAAGAGAAGCCAGACTGCATAAGAGTTCAATTGTAATATCTGTATGATTTTTTGCATAAACAAAACTCTGTTCATAGGCTTTTTTAAGATCAAGGTTCATAAGCTGTTCTGCCATAGGTTTATTTGCAGAAATACCTTCATCAAATAAAAGCTGATTTTCAATTTCTGTTACAGTTGAGCCTTCAATGGCAGTAGAATGTGTAATAATTGAATATAGATAAAATTTGTCATAATCAAGCTGCTGCTGAATACCGAGGTTTTTATACTTTTCAATTATTTTTTCCAGTTTCATTCTTATACTGCCTCTTTACGCTTAAAGGTTAAAAGCTTGTCGCGGTAGTATTCGTACTGCTTATGGCGTGCTTCGATTTCTGCAGGAAGTCCGGAGGTGATGTCGTTACAGAGGGATTCGAAGCGGTCGAGAATGGAAACTATACGTTCTTGTTCAGTCAAGGATGGCAGCGGAATTCTTAATCCAAGAATTCTAGATGAGTTTAGATCTCCTCTTGCACCTTCCTTCTTACCAAGCAGTTCCTCTTGTTGATTTACTATACAATAATAAACATATTTATAAAGAGCTTTATTAGGATTAATCTCCATGTTCAAACAGTGTTGGTTAGTAGTTAATGGTATTTTGTTTACGGCACACCTTCCTGCTGTTGCACCAGAAATGGCAACAATTACACAATTTTCAGGAATCCATTTTGCTGCTGTTTCTTTTACCGCTAATTCAGTAATAAACTCTTCAGTTTTATATATTTCATTAAATTTAACTTCTCCAGTCCTCAACCAAGGAATTGTTCCATTTGAATAATAATCTGAATTATTCTTTAACGGTGTTCCTCCAGAACAACTATGATTCGTTATATCTTTTAATGCCATCCATTCAACATCATCACCAAAAGTTAGAAGCGAATCGCGGTAGTATTCATACTGTTTACGACGTGCTTCTAGCTCCGCTTCTAGCTCCGCTTCTAGCTCCGCTTCTAGCGATGTAAATTTATCAAGAATGCTAACAATTTCATTTTGCACTTCAAGAGGAGGTACAGGGATTTCAAATTTCATTACGGCTTCTTTTGAGCCACGAGGCATTTTTGCGCCTTTTGAATTCTGAATATCGTAAATAAAGAAATTTTCAGAAGAAAGAATATAGTACAAAAATTTGGCTGAGAATTGAGTCTTAAAACTGTTCAATATTCTAATTGTAAGAACATCAGCATTTGAGCAACCTTTTCTGTCTGCAATCCAAATTTTACGCAAATAAGGGCGAATATTACCGATTAGTATATCATCTTCTTCATAGACAATCGCGTTTTTTTCAACAGGATTTTTATCATTAATCTCCACGCCCTTTTTTTCTTGTAAAAGATTCTCAACTCCAACATAATTCGTAGGATTAAGAGATTCTACCAAAACTCTTTTTGTAACAAGTTCCGCAACATCCCCAAGTGTCTTATATTCCACTCCGCTAGGACAAAGTTTATTTATCAAATCATCTAACTTACCCATGAGTCAACTCCTGGAATTGCGTAGCAATTCCGAATCCGCGTGACAATTATAAACTGTACATTGCCTTAGTTTACTCATCTTGTGCATTACCCCATTAACAGTTGATGTAGCGGGAAGGTCCGCTTAATTTATCATTTGCTGAAAGCTTCTTTCCAAGATATGGTGAATTCTCTACCAGTTTACCAATAAACGCACATCTGCTAATTAAACTTAAATCTCTTTTGGGTTCTTCGTCTTCTGTAAAATAACCTTCCTGCATATAATCAAAAACTCTTTTCCAAGGTTTAATAATTTTGGCAACAGCCATAATTTCGTTTTTGTATATTCCAAATACAAACTCGGCTTTATTTGCTCTTTCGGGGGTAACTGGCCAGAACTTCTGTACACAATCTATAAGCCTTTCTTTTCCTTTAAAAGGTGTATGATTAATTAAATTTTCATATGATGAGTTTATGCTAACCAAAACAACTTTTTCATTTTCAAGATTTGCAACTTCGTTATACATTTTTAACCTTCAATCTCCCTGATGATTTTATCTATTTCTGCACGGAGTGAATTTTCTTTTGCTACAATTTCATCAATCTGTTTGTTCAAAACCTTTATGTCTATAACTTCCCTTGTATCTTCTGCCTCAACATAACTTGAAACAGAAAGGTTATATTCGTTTTCAGCAATTTCTGAATTGTCTACAAGGCGGCTTACATAATCAATTTTCTCTTTTCGCTCTGTAAATACTTTGAGGATGTTATCAATATTCTGTTCTGTGAGTTTATTTGAATTGGTTACCTTAACACATTCTTTTGACGCATCAATAAAGAGAGTTTTGTTTTCTGCCTTTCCTTTTTTAAGAACCATAATACAAGTTGCAATGCTTGTTCCAAAGAAAAGGTTATCCGGCAGCTGGATGATACAGTCAATATAGTTATTATCGATAAGATACTTTCTGATTTTCTGCTCAGCACCACCGCGGTACATAATGCCCGGGAAACAGACGATGGCCGCAGTTCCGTTTGTGGCAAGCCAGCTTAAGGAATGCATAATAAACGCAAGGTCTGCTTTTCCCTTTGGAGCAAGAACACCAGCCGGACTGAATCGCTGATCGTTTATGAGGATTGGATTATCGTCACCTTCCCACTTGATTGAATAAGGCGGATTTGAGACGATAGCCTCGAACGGTTCATCATCCCAATGCTTTGGATCAATGAGGGTGTCGCCAAGCTTGATGTTGAATTTATCATAACTTACATCGTGCAGGAACATATTGATTCGGCAGAGGTTGTAAGTTGTGATGTTTATTTCCTGTCCGTAAAAACCAAGACGAACATTGTCGGCACCAAGGATTTTTGCAAAGTTCAAAAGAAGGGAACCAGAACCACAGGCCGGGTCGTAAACCTTGTTGATTGTCTTTTTTCCTACAAGTGTAATTTTTGTAAGAAGCTCGGAAACTTCCTGCGGTGTGTAATATTCGCCGCCAGACTTTCCCGCATTTGAGGCATACATACCCATGAGGTATTCGTAGGCATCGCCAAAGGCATCTATTGTGTTGTCGCTGTAATCGTTATTTCCAAGGTTCATGCTTGCGATACCGTTCATGAGCTTTACAAGCATTTCGTTTCTTTTTGTTACTGTTGCACCAAGCTTGTTTGAGTTTACATCAATATCATCAAAAAGACCTTTAAAGTCGTCTTCGCTTTCGGTTCCCGTTGCAGAGCCTTCTATTTCCTTAAAGATTTTCTCCAGTTTTTCATTGAGGTCTGTTTTGTCCTTATTTGCTTTTTCTAGAACATTTCCAAAAAGCTGCGAAGGAAGAATAAAGAATCCTTTTTCCTTTACAATATCATCTTTTGCGGTGAGGGCATCTTTATCATCAAGTTTTGCATAACTGAAGTCTTTGTTTCCGGCTGCTATTTCGCCTTTTGAAATATAACGGTCAAGGTTCTCAGAAATATACCTGTAAAAGAGCATTCCAAGCACATACTGCTTAAAGTCCCATCCGTCTACACTTCCACGAAGGTCATTAGCAATTCCCCAGATTGTACGGTGTAATTCAGCCCTTTCTGTCTCTTTCTTGTTGTCAGCCATCTACATTCTCCCTGCCCCATCGGTTTTATGCAAGTATTTAAATATTTTATACCTTTTTTTGTTACTTATCAAGAAAATAGTTTAAATCTTAAATTTGGTGGTTTTGACCAATTTCTCCAGGTAATTGCCTAAACAGCGAATTTATCCTATAATAGCGGCATGAGTAACGAAAGAAATGAAAAGGATTTGTGCCACTGGGCAGATCAGATGGCAAAGAAGATTATAGAGCAGAGAGGAGACTTGCCCCTGTATACTTGTGCATCGGGAATCACTCCTTCTGGAACAGTTCACATCGGAAACTTCCGTGAGATCATCACAGTGGATCTGATTGTCCGCGCTCTCCGTGACCGTGGTAAAGATGTCCGCTTTATTTATTCATGGGATGACTATGACGTTTTCCGCAAGGTTCCCGGCAACATGCCTAAACCGGAGGAACTGGAGAAATACCTTCGCTATCCTATCACAATGGTACCGGATACATTTGAGCGTGACGAGAACTATGCACGCCACCATGAGGTTGACATTGAGTCTCAGCTTCCACGTGTGGGCATTCATCCTGAATTCCTGTATCAGGCAAGCCGTTACCGGGCACACCGTTATGCAGAGGGAATGAAAAAAGCCCTCCAGAACCGTGACCTTATCAAATGGTGCCTTAACAATTACCGTGACGATGAGCACAAGATGAAGGACTCTGACGTCTACTGGCCTGTCTCTGCATTCTGCTGCAAGTGCAACAAGGACACAACGGAGATTCTGGATTACGACGGAGAATATGGCGTAACATATAAATGTACAAGCTGCGGACACGAGGAAAAAGGTGACCTCCGCACAAGCTCTGAATTCAAGCTGGGCTGGCGTGTTGACTGGCCTATGAGATGGAACGAGGAGAAGGTTGTATTTGAGCCGGGTGGAAAAGACCACATCTCTCCAGGTGGAAGCTATGACACTGCAAAGCTCGTAAGCAAGAAAGTCTACGGATGGGATGCACCTGTCACAATGAAATATGACTTTGTAAGGCTCAAGGGTGTTCCAGGAAAGATGTCATCATCAAAGGGAAAGGTTATCTCTCTTGTTGATGCTCTTGAGGTTTACCAGCCTGAGGTCCTCCGCTATATTTTTGCGGTTAACAAGGTTGACCATGAATTTGCAATCAGCTTTGACCTTGACGTAATCACGATGTACGAGGCATACGACCGCACAGAACGCATTGCATGGGGCGTGGACAAAGCTAAGAACGAGAATCTTGAGAGAATTGAAAAGCGAGTCTATGAGTTGAGCCAGATTGACGGTGTTCCTTCTATAATGCCGTATCAGGTTCCATTCAGGCAGCTTACTACTTTGCTCCAGACATATTCAGGTGACATCGATAAAGTACTTTCCACACTCAAGGACCTTAAGCCAGAGCAGGTTGAGACATTAAAGAGACGCTGTGTATGCGCATGGTACTGGGTAAATGAATGTGCCCCTGAAGACTTTAAGTTCGCTCTCCGCACTGACGGTTCAAAGGAAGAAGGCCTGACAGAAGTTGACGTTCAGATGATCAAGGCAATCGTCTCAGATGTTCTTCCAAAACTTGACGAGCTTGATGAGCGTGGAGTCCAGCAGGCAATTTACGATGTAGCCACAAACGCAGGTCAGGAAAGCAAGGCTTTGTTCAAGACTGTATACCGTGTGCTTATCGGAAAAGAACAGGGCCCGCGTCTTGGAAGCTTCTTTAAGATAATCGGACGTGAGGATCTGGAAAAGATTCTGGGCGTTTATTGATGTAACATAATGGGTCTGGAAGACAATTTCATGGGCAAGATGCCGGATCAAGTCCGGCATGACCCTTTACCGCTCGTCATTCCGGGCCCTGACCCGGAATCTTTACATTGAGTGCCTGTTTCAGATTTCTTTTCTACTTGATAAACATTTCCTGTCTGCCGTTAATATCTAGAGAGGTTTTGATTTGAAAAAGAACAAAAAGCCTAAATCCAGGTTTAGGAGATTCATTTCCAAAGTGTTTTTTCTGTGCGTTGCATTTTTCATTTTCTGCGTCATTGTGAATATTTACGAGGTTCAGTCAACAAAGGAATACATCTATTCAAATGCCTCTGACGTTCCCTCAAAGTATACCGTGCTGATTCCGGGAGCAAAGGTCTACACATCCTCTGTCTCTCATGTTGTGAACGACAGGATAAGCGCCGCCGTAAGCCTTGTGAACAACGGGAAATGCCAGGTCTATCTGGTGAGCGGAGACCATGGCACGAAAAGCTATGACGAGGTAAACGTAATCAAAAACTACATGACCAAGAATTATGGAGTGGAAGAATCAAAGATATTTCTTGACCATGCCGGATTCTCCACCTATGAGTCGATGTACCGTGCAAGGGATGTTTTTTGCGTTAACGATGTCGTAATCGTGACCCAGGCGAAATTTGCCCCGCGTGCGGCCTATATTGCAAGGAAGCTGGGTCTTGATGCAGTGGTTTACGAGGCACCGGAGATCTACCCCTACGCAAGAAAGACAAAGTTATCCTGGACACTAAGGGAATTCCTTGCAAGGGTAAAGGCTTTCTTTGACGTGACATTCCATGCAGAGCCAAAGTACCTTGGAGGACAGATTCCGATAACGGGCGACGCATCTCTCAGCTGGGACTAATATTTTCAATCTAGTTTTCTTTACTCTTGTTACACTTTATTAACGTTGACACTTGAAGAAAATTTACTTGGACTGTATACTTTTTATTGGAGGAATCAAATGGAAAAATCTTCTTGGGATCATTATGTTGGAATGAATCAGGCTTACAATTCTTTTTTTGACAACTGGCAGGGAATTCAGGATATGCTTCCTTCTCAGACCAACAAGGAAATAAACATGGCATTGAGCCTTTTGGACAGCTGCCTTGACAGTGTTAAAGCCAACGTAAAGATGGGGGATGCGGATAAAGGCTCTGATACTCCCAGCTTTGAAGTTTTCGGGGGAAAATAATGCGCCCTTGCCTCAGGATTGTTTTTTGTTCAGCTCTCTTTCTTTTAACCTCTGCCCTTTCTTTTGCACAGGTCAAGGATAAATCCACATTTCTTCTGGATGGATTTGAGGACGGGAACTTCTGGAAAACAGTCGCTGACTCAAGCTTGGAATGGCCTTCCTCCAACATGGCAGAGGATTGTTCCCTCAGCACAGAGTGGAGCTCAGAGGGTAAAACTAGCGCATGCCTTTCGTTCGGCATCATGAATAAAGTTCATCAGTCAAGCTATGCCTGCACGGAGCTGTTTGAGCCTGACTGGGGAAAATACAGGGAGATACTCATTGACTTCTACAATCCCACGGAACAGAAGATTACGGTAAACATCGCGTTTCAGACAAAGGAGAACTGGAAATGGACTGTGTGCAAATCCGTTGTGCTTGAGAAGGGAGAAAACAGGGACGTAAGGTTCTCTTTGATAGAAAACATCCGAGACAATAAAAACACACAATGCGAGCCCATACAGGCAGGAAACGAGCTTTACTGTGCATTGATTCAGGTTATAGGAAACAATAAAGGCGGAACACTGTACGTTGACAATTTCCGCCTTGTAAAATGATTTGCCGTTACGGTCTATTCAATTTTCATTTCGTTAAGTATATCACGGAGCTTTTTTAATTCCTCGGCAGTAAGGGTGATTCCCTTTCCCATCTTTGCTCCATCAGGTGCCCATGAGCGTATGTCATACTTTGCGGGACGTTCACTCCATGAAACAAGTTTAAGCTCTGTCTTCCATCCGCTTTTTGTCTCTGACAGCGTGCCATAGGTTTCCTTTACCTCATATTTTATCTCATCCATAATAACCTCCAGATGATTTTAGAACTGCCATCCAATGCTTATAGAAGGAATCACTGTTCCAAGAAGCATGTCTGTCGGTCCCTTGTTGCTTGTAGGATCAACAAAAGGTACCCAGCCGACTACAAAATCAGCGCCTGTTTCTATGTAAAGCCTCTTTGTTATATAAACCTGAAGTGCTCCACCTGCATCAAATGACCAGTCGATTGAATTGAGCGGAATTGACTCGATGTTATGCTCAAAATGAAGCTTCATTCCGTTGAACACCATTCCACCTGCACCTGCGTGTGCCTCAAGCGTAAGCCTGTGAGAGGAGCGGCCTGTCTTCTTGTTTTTGAAATATATTGGTTTCTGATAGACAAAATTCAACTGTCCAGCAAAAAAGTTTCCGTCAACATCATAGGTTGCTGTTGTTCCCTGTCCAAAGAAACGGGTTCCAAACACTGAGATGCCAACACCAAGATAACCCCAGACCTGCTTGAATGGAATGAACGTAACTTTTCCGACAATACTTACCGGCCACAACCTTGTATCCATGTATGTTTTTACGGTGTCGTCAAACAGGATAATCGGACACATGTAGCCGCCTGAAACATCAAGGTCGATGAGCTTTTTGAACTTTACGGTAATGACTGAGTTTCTATCTGGAACCGAATGAAGTCCGGATGCATCTATTGCGGTAAAATTGTAAACGCCAACAGCCATTGTGCGCTCGTCAAAATGAACCTCAATTTCACTTCCGTCGTCCTTAAGGGTTACGACATCCTGAGCATGAATGGTACGCTTGTCGTTTGAAAGCGTGTAGTCCATGTACGAAAGGTCTTCTTCTGATTCACGTATTGGCAAAAAGTTTTTACCTGATGCACGGATGATACCGTTATTGTCACCGTCGTCAAGATAAATTGTATCACCGGAGTTCAAAGGATAGGAGACCTTCTTTACTTCCGGCAGGTATGCTTCCAAAATTACGAAATCCTCAACAGAGGTATAATCTTCCTCCAGCATTCCAAGGACATTGTACACTTGAATTGTGAGGCGGTAGTTTCCAGCGGGCAGGATCGGATCAAGATAGATAGTACATTCCTCAGTCTCTTCCTCGTTGGTTGTGTGGCGGAAGA
Organism: Treponema sp.; assembly: GCA_017960765.1. Lineage (GTDB taxonomy): Bacteria > Spirochaetota > Spirochaetia > Treponematales > Treponemataceae > Treponema_D. The sequence goes on along the minus strand of JAGCYQ010000013.1, from coordinate 10,828 downwards.
TTTCTGTATATGAATATTTTCCGTTTGCACCAACCGTATCGGAACGCTTATGGATAATTACGTCGTATTTAAGGACTTCTCCGGCATCTTCCCAACTGATCGGCTGAACAAGAACATTGTTTTCTGCTATTTCCTTTTCCATCTTCAGGCGCAGCTCAACCGCAGAATCAATCTGTTCTTCCTCAAGAAGCTCGGGGTCCAATTCGGTCGTCTCAGCTTCCTGTGATACCAGCATAAAAAGGGAGGCAAACAATAAAACTGTCATCATCAATAGTTTCTTAATTACCATACAATTTACCTGTATCCTTTTTCTTTCCACCGTTTTCTTTCAGTGAAAAGTCAATTGTGAATTTGGAAGTAGCAGGAATACCGTCTATGAGCACCTGCTTGTTTTCCTCATCCATACGAACTGCACGAACTGACCAGATGAAATCGCCCTTGGAAAGAATTGTCAGGTCTTCCATGGTGAATTCCGTATTTCCGTTTCCGTTTAAAATCTTTGTAAGTATTCTCTTGCCATTGACATCTGTAATCTCAAGAATGTAATCATGAGCACGGTTTACAGGCTTCCAGCTGAAATCGATTATCGGAGTCTTGCGCAAGTATGCAGCATCAAAGTAATTTGTCTTGCCCGTTGAAAGTCCGCTTGGAGGATTGAAAGGATCGATCGGGAGAATTGTGAATCTCCTTGTCTTGAGTCCTGTTATGTCAAGATCATCAGTGCTCATTGCCTCAATGTTCCAGACATAATTTCCAGGAGACAGCTGACGGATCTGGATTTTCCTTTCGTTCCTGTCAACAGGGTCCTTAAATGCAAGAGTAACGGCACCGGAGGCACTCACCTTGTACAGGAGGATGCTTTGTGTTGCGATGGCTTCCTTTGATGTCCATGTAAACACTGGTGGATTATCAAGTGCTTCAAGGCCTTCAAATTCCTCAGAGTCACTCGGATAAGAAAGCTCAACAGGATGCAGGTGCTTCAGCTCAAAATTGCTTTCTGTAAGAAGACCGTTACGGCGGCTTCCCTTCTCGCTTTCGTTTGCATAGGCCTGAATTGACCACTGGTAATAACCGTCAGGATAATCAGCCATATCAAGCTCAAGTGTATTTGACGAGATGAAGTTCTCATCCAGCAGAGATTCAGATGATCCGTAGCGATACAGCTTCAAGCGGTAATAGTCGGCTCCGGCAACAGGATTCCATGTAAATTTATACGGAGTATAAGGCCTGATGACCGCACGGCTTGCCTGATTCGGATTTGGATTGGTCGGTGCAGGCAACGGCGGAACAACATGGAACAGTTTCGGTTCCGTGACATATTCGGCAGAACCATCAGTTGAATAGATTCTCCAGTAATATGAGCCCTGATTCAATCTTACTCCAGAAAGTGAAGATCCATCCTGTACTGTATCATAAACAATGTTAGAGAATGAACGGTCGGTTGCAACCTGTACATGCCGTGTCATTGGAAGATTAGATTTCCATGTAAAGCGGCTGTCAACCAAAAGGCTCTGAAGTATGGAGTAGTCCTGGCTTGGGAATATCGTATGCTGCTCAACCTGACCATCGATCGCATAGAATGAGCGTACAGTTGAATATTCAGATCTGTTTCCCTCGTTATCTATCTGACGGACTGCCCAATACCACTGACGGTTTGTAATGCCGGAAGCCTTGGGTGAAATTGAGATATAGTTTTCTTCCAGAGTTTTCCTTACAACAGGATTTGAAAGCTGGGCATTATCTGCAATGAGGATTTCATAATTGTCAGCCTCTGTTTCCATCTTCCAAGAGAAGTTGACGCTGGAATTTCCAATCTGTGTGTTTATGAATGTGCCTTCCGCCGGAACCTTGAGTGTCGGACGGTTAAGGGTACCCCTCTTTGAGATACGGAAAGTGCTTATCTCAGAAGGGTTTGCAAGGCCAAGATTGTTCACATTGTAGAGAGGAGTTATCCTCCAATACCACTGTCCCTCACCAAGTGTTGAGACAATCGCAGACGGAAGTGAAGTCCTCTGTCTTACCTCCGGATTGTTCATCTGAGGGTTGTTTGCTATCTCAAGCTGATAGGTCGCAGCATATTCTGAGTCTGTCCATATAAGGCGTACGGGCGGCTTCTGTGTGCGATATGAATATTCATAGTCAGTAACAGGAACCTTGGCCTCTGGAGGAAGAGACTGCATTACACGGAGTTTGCTTCCTGCCTCAAGAGCAGTGCTTCCGTCGGGGTTCAATGTCTTAAGGCGCCAGTAATAGTCACCGTTCTCAAGGTTAACTGAAAGCTGAGTGATGCCTGTAACTGACACTGTACGTATTACATTGTTGAATTTCTTGTCACGTGCGAATTCAAGTTCCATCGGAGTCTGATCAGAAATATTGTTGAGCCTCCATGCAAAAGGAACCTGGGCCTCACCCGGTGTAAAATACAGGTACTTGTATTCGGGAGCAGGACTTGTCACTACAAAAGAAGGAGATGCAAACTGACCGTTTTCTCCCAATGCAAGGGCATCGCCTTCAGTAAGGGCACGGTTGTCCAGATTTGCCTGTCCCTGAATCATCTGGAATGAAGTTGTTCCGTCTGAGGAAATTGCACTTAAGATACCGCCGCTTTCAACAGATACTGTCACACCGGCAGATATGAGCTGCATTCCGTTCTCACCGGCAGTGACTATGGCAGATCCCTCGGTAACATCCGCGATATTCTGTCCGTCGTTGGCAAAAACCTGAATCATGGTGTTTTCCGAGACTTCAACGGTACTGTTGTCGGAATTGTATTTTATCGTGGCAGATGAAAGGGGCATGGTATGGATTACGTCACCGTTGTACAGGTCTGAATGCTGCCTAAGGCGGTCCCATACCACACGGTCCATAAAACGTCTTTGAGCCGTCTTGTTCTTAAAGGTAATGGTTGCAATAGGCTCCTCGTTTTTGGACATAACCCTGTTCATGCTCTGAGAAAATAAAACTGCACTTATCGAAGCCCCTGCAGCGCAAAAGAAAATCGCCAGCCAGAACGCAAGGGAAGCTTTACTGCTTAATGACTGTTTTGTTTTCTTCTTCATTAAGGTTTACCTTTGCAAAATCTGGAATTGGAATTCCAAGAAGTGTTCTGACTTCATTCAGGGTCTTAGGTCCTGTCGGTCCTACGGCTTTCAAACAATCCGGGTCAGCCTTAAAATCAGGATTATTTCCCCTGAAGAATTTTTCTATGTCAAAATTCGGCATGTTTACAACACCATAGAAATGCTGCTCGCCTTTTCCCTTTACTTCAATGCCTACTGGAATGCGCTCAACAAGAATCTCACTTTCCATGTTCTCTGAGGAAATAGTAAAGTGGTTCTCCTCACAGCGGATAAAGTCCTTCTTAAGGAGGTTGTAAGTGTCCTCTGTGATAAGGATGTCTGTACCACAAGGCTTGTTTGTGCTTTCGGTACGGGACGCAAAGTTTACGGCATCACCGATGGCAGTGTATTCCATCTTTTCTCCACCACCCATAACACCGGCGGTTACACGTCCTGTATTTATACCGCATCCAATCTGAATGTGCGGCTTGTACTTTGCCTTTGGCTCACCTGCATGAAGCTTAGTGAATTCCTCTGCGGCCTTGTTGTATTCCATAAGGGCATAGCGCATGCTGATTATACCGCGGATACAGTCTACGGCATCTCCCTTTACATGGGCCTCATGCTCTGCCTGAAGCTTAGCCTTGTTCAAGTCGGTGTCAGGAAGCTTCTCGAAATCAAGGTTGTCCTCGCGCAAAAGACCCCATACACCCATGATGGCGTCGCCTTCGAATTTATCAATGTTACCGTGGCTCAAAGATACACAGTTAACCATGCGTCCCATGTAGTCGTTCAAGAAGCCGATGATCTCAGCAGCAGACTCGTTGCCAAAGCGGTCCTTGAAGCCGTCGGATATTTTTGTAAATCCACGGATGTCGCTGAAGAATATAGTGCAGTCCTTGAGGTGAGGCTCAAAATCGATTGACTTTGTTGCAATGGCCTTGGCAACACCCTGGTTCGTGAATTTTGCGAATGTATTAAGGAATTCCCTTTCGTCAACGGTACCCTGGTTCAAGACACCGATTTCGTCCTTTCGTTTTTTGTTCAGGGTATCGATTATCTCCGTGTTGAAGTTACCGCGTGAAATGTCTTCCGCCGCAGCAGTAAGCTTCTTAAGAGGCTTGGCAAGTGCAAAGTGTGCAAAGAAAAGCATTACCGGAATTGCGATGAAGAAGACCAGAAGCGTCAGCATCAGGTTATTGTGCTTTGTATAGTTGACCGCCTCAAGAACGACTGTCTCAGGAACCGTAGTCAAAACAACAATGTCGCCTATTGAAAGCCTTTCGTAAGCCCCGTAATAATTTTCGATTTTACCGTCTTCCTCCATCTGGAACATGGTCTGGAAGCTGGAAGTATTGTTGTCATTGTTCTGCCTGAGCTGCTGTACCAGAGGATGTGTGCTGAATCCCGCTCCCGCAAGAATCAGTTCTCCGTCCGGATGCAGAAGGAGGTCATTGTAATTGTTTATGACAAAGGATGTATTGCTTGATGTTGAGCCAGAACCTGAACCGATTGATTCAGAAAGCGATTCGATGGAGAAAATGATGATGCACGTCTGCTGGGTTCCGTTGTCGGTATAGGGGAACAAAAGGGACATCACCGGAATGTTGAAATATGGAGAGGCATTCAGGGCAATGGTTTCTCCAAGGCATGAACGCTCAAGATCTTCGGTGCTTGCAAGCAAAAAGTCGTCCACTACGGTGTTTTCAAGCTCGTTTATTGAAAAAAAGTGGTTGTTGAAGAAGCGCAGGTCGGTGGAAGAAGTCTTGGAAATGTCTCCACTGCGGATGTTGTCTATGGACTGAACGGAGATGAATGCGACGTCGGAGTTACGCTCAAAGAAGAAAGACTGGGCCTGACGTGCCAGGGCGGCATTTGTACCGGTTCCTGCGGCATTTATCAAATCCAACAGCTGGAATACATTGGAGCGGATGTTGGAAAATTTGACTTCTGCGGATGCGGCAGAGCGTGTGTTGATTGTACGGTTGTTGTCTTCGGCGGTAATCTTGACGTCAGCACCAAGAAAATAGCTGGTCATCAAGGTTACAAGGAGCAATGATGCAATAACCACGACACCGATAATCAAGGACAGCTTTAAACCGATTGAACGGAGTAAACTCACACCTTTTTTCTTCTTTTTTACAGTTGTTTCCATATCTTCTTTACTCATTTGGTTCAAATTTTTGGGTTAAAACAATACTGGAGCAAAATTTTTTTTAAATTTAAACTCCACCCATCAATTATCGGTTAATTCTATTATAAATTCTACATAAAATCAACCTTGCGGGGAAAAAAATTAAAAATCTCCATTTATAATTCCCTTCCCTCTCTATTGTTAAAAAACTCCCTTTAGTATATGATAGTTACATGGCATCTATAAAAACTCATTCTCAATGACTTTTTATAGATGCCTGCGAGTTTAAAAGTTTATTCATACAAAAGGAGGTCCTGTATGAAAGTTTTGGTTATTGGTGGAGCAGGATATATCGGAAGCCATGTAGTAAAGGAACTGATGGCACGCGGACACAAAGTTACGGTTTTTGACAACCTCTCCAGTGGACTCATTCAGAATCTTTTTCCGGAAAACGACTTTATCGCAGGCTCAATCCTTCATCCAGAGGACCTGGATTCCGCTTTTGAACGGGGATTTGACGCATTTGTAGACCTTGCTGCATTCAAGGCGGCCGGAGAGTCCATGATAAAGCCCGAAAAATATTCCGTAAACAACATAAACGGAACCATAAACATCCTTAATGCGGCGGTGGCACACAACTGCCTGAACATGGTGTTCTCATCAAGTGCGGCTGTTTTTGGTGAGCCACAGTACCTGCCCATAGACGAAAACCACCCCAAGAATCCAGAAAACTACTACGGATTTACAAAACTCAAGATTGAGGAATTCATGCAGTGGTACGAGCAGCTCAAGGGGCTTCACTTTGCGGCCCTGAGGTATTTCAATGCGGCAGGATATGACCCTGAGGGCGTAATCTACGGACTTGAACGAAATCCGGCAAACCTTCTTCCAGTAATCATGGAGGCGGCCTGCGGAAAAAGGGAAAAGCTAAGCATCTTTGGAAACGACTACCCCACCCGCGACGGAACATGCATACGCGACTACATTCATGTCACGGACCTTGCTGTGGCACACGTACTTGCGCTTGAATACATCACTTCAAAGAAAGAAAGCCTTACCCTGAACCTTGGAACAGGAACAGGCATTACAGTCACCGAGATGCTTGAGGCGGCAAGAAAAATCACAGGAGTGGACATCAAGGCAGAATATGTGGCCCGTCGTCCCGGAGACCCCGCACAGCTTACGGCAAGTTCAGCCCTTGCAAAGGAAAAGCTCGGTTGGGAACCAAAATACAGTGACATAAACACGCTTTTGGACAGTACATGGAAAGCCTACAAAAGGTATTACGGTAAATAAAATATGCATAAGAAAGTTGTTTTTGCAGTTTTTGTGCTCGCCATCGGTGTGCTGGCTGTGATTTACATTCAATACCGCTATTTTACAGCCCCGGAAGAAAAGGTTACGGCTTCCCGTGTCGTAGTGCCCAGAGTCAATGATGACCAGGAACTTGATGATGATGATTTTGACAACGGTTCATCCGAATACCTGGATCCCGAAATCGTTTCACTTGTTCCGCTAAATTCCGACGAAACCCTGCTTGCCACAGTGGACATGGATTTTGACGGCGACCTGAACAATGACCAGGTGAACGCCATACGCACGGTATCCAGCCCGTACATCACGCTGATTGTCGGACTCTTTAACCCGCAGAAAGGTGAATATGAACGCCTTGCCTCGATTGCAACCCCAATCCGCCAGATAAAGACTTTTTCGTATACCGGAATTGACCTGACAGGCGACCACAGGACAGCCCTTGTGTATCAGGGATTTGTTGACACGGGAAACGAAGTGCTTCAGGCATTTTTCATCACCAGGACCGAGACGGCAGTATCCGTAACCCAGATTGCAAACCTTGAGTGCGACGGCTCAATTTTCATACAGCAGACAGAACGCTCAGACGCATACAACCTTTCGGGAGCAGACGGAGAAAGCTATTCAATATGGATGAACGCATCAGATCCGGCACATCCCAATTCCACAAACCAGATTCAGTCACGCTACGACTGGAACGCAGAACTGGGACGCTACGAGCTTGGGGAACAGACCGTTGAGGCAGGTGCAAACCTCTCAGCATCCGACATGGCAAAAATACAGGACGGATCAAAGGATACGTTTGCAAAATTCCTTCACGGACTGTGGTACAAGACCGATGAGCATACCAACGACCTGCATTACATCTATTTTGACTGGGAAGACAAGCAGATAACATTCCTTCTTAAAAACCAGGAGGAAGTCTTTGACTGGCAGAACAATATCGTACGCAAAAACGGAGTATACATCACCGCAACAAACCTGGAGATCCTGAACCTTCAGCGAAGGGTTGATGTCTCACTCAGAAGCAGTGATGAAGTCAGGGTCATACTCCACGATGACGTGCGTGTCCTTGTAACGGAAGGTGCGGAATGGAACGGTGACTACAAGAAGATGAGCGATGCAACCTCATACATAAAGTCACTGGAAAACAATGAGTCACAGTCCAAGCCATACATCCTGAATCTTGAGGAAGGTCCCGCATGGAAAATGCCGGATGGAACCATAGTCACATTTGCCGGTGGAAAATACAGTGCGACCGGAGACACAGTAAATGACATGGGAAACTATGTTGCACTGGATTACGCTAACGATGCATACATTCAGTTCAGATCGGCCACAGAAACTCCAGTATTCTCCAAAGTATACAAAATAAGCTACGGACAGACACAGGACGGTAAGACAGATTCCTCAGAGATTCTGCTGCAGCCATACGTACTGAGTCCCTCACAGAGCTTTGCCACGGAAGACCACGTTCTGATTCTGGACCGCTACTTTGAGTCTCAGGGCGAATCGCTCCAACCAGCCACGACAACAACGGCACAATAAAAAAAATCCCCCTGAAATCCACAATAAGGAAATCCGGGGGAACATTGTCTTTACAACTCAAGACTTATTTTGACAGAACCTGATGAAGTATCTCAAGTCCAGCCTTAATCTCTTTTTTGCTTATGTTCAGCGGAGGCACTATCCTAAGGACATCGCTTCCCGCAGTGGCAAGCAGAAGGCCTGCGTCAAGACATGCAATCTCCAATGCAACAGGATCACCTTCCACCTGAACACCTGTCATCAGGCCCAGACCCCTTACGTCCTTTACAATCGGGAGATTCCAGCTCTTTATCGTTGACCTGATGAACTCACCCTTCTGTGTCACCTTTGCAAGGAAATCAGGGCTCTTGAGTGTCTTAAGCACAACTCTGGCGGCGGCACATGCAAGAGGGTTTCCACCAAATGTAGACTGATGGTCTCCTGCCTCATACACACCGGCTGCCTTACCCCTGAAAAGCATTGCACCCATCGGAACACCACCAGCTATTCCCTTTGCAAGAGTAACTACCTCAGGATTGAACATGAGCTGCTCGCTTGCAAGAAGGCTTCCGGTTCTTCCCATGCCAGTCTGAACCTCGTCTGCGATAACTATTGCACCAGCCCTCCGTGCGGCATCACTTGCCAGCTGAAGCCACTTTTTGTCAAGAAGGTTTACACCACCCTCTCCCTGGACACACTCAACCATAAAGGCCGCTGTTGTGTCATCGAATGCAGTCTGAATGGCATCCCAGTCATTTGCCTTTATTGTCTTGAATCCCTCGGGATATGGAGCGAAACACTCCGGGTGGAATCTTTCCTGACCTGTTGCCTTGATTGTTGCAAGGGTCCTTCCGTGGAAAGACTGCTCAAGGGTTACGATTGTCTTTCTTTTTTTGCCGCCGTTAAGCTGACCGTATTTTCTTGCCAGCTTGATTGCGGCCTCGTTTGCCTCTGCACCGCTGTTTCCAAAATAAACACCGTCAAAGCCTGTGGCATTCAGAAGCTCGTTTGCATAGGCAACACCTGTGTCGCTCAGATAATAATTGCACACGTGTATTTCCTTTGAGGCCTGTTTTGCAACCGCCTTTACAAGAGGCTTGTATCCGTGTCCAAGCGAATTGACCGCAATGCCTGCCAGAAAGTCAATGTATTTTTTTCCGTTTACATCGGTCAAGGTTGAGCCTTTTCCGCCTTTAAGGGTCACGTCGAATGAACCGTAATTATTTACAACTATCTTGCTACCCATAATAATTCTCCTAAAATGGTATCAGTAAATCATTGTGCCGATTCCACGGTCACTGAACATCTCTATCAGCAGTGAGTGAGGCACACGTCCGTCAATAATATGCGTACGGGGAACACCACCCTTACGGGCAAGCATGCAGCACTCGATTTTCGGAATCATGCCGCCTGCAATTGTTCCGTTCTCTATCATCTCCGGAATCTGGGACATACGTATACGCTGCAGGAGTGAGTGGGGATCGTTTATGTCCTTTAATACACCAGGCACGTTAGTAAGCTGAACGAATTTCTCTGCCCCAAGTGCGATTGCGATTTTTGCCGCCGCAGTGTCAGCATTGATGTTGTATTTGCTGTAATCTCCCGCCTCACCCAAAGCCACAGTACTTACAACAGGAATAAAGCCCTGTTTAAGAAGCGACTGGATTATCTCAGGATTTACCTCGGTTACATCACCTACAAAACCAAGATCCTCTCCATCCTTGTCGATTTTCCTTGCACGCAAAAGACCTGCGTCAACTCCACTGAGTCCCACAGCCTTTCCGCCTTTCTGCAAAAGGAGGCCTACGATTTCCTTGTTCAGTTTGCCTGTAAGCACCATCTGAACGATTTCCATAACCTCTGCATCCGTGTATCTGAGACCCTTTACAAAACGGCTTTCCTTTCCGACACGCTCCAGCATGTTGTTGATCTCAGGACCGCCGCCGTGTACGAGAACCACATTGATTCCGATTGTACTCAGGAGAACGATGTCCTCCATGACGTCCGCCTTGAGCTCCTCGTTGAGCATTGCATTGCCGCCGTACTTTACAACGACAATCTTGCCCACCCAGTGCCTGAAATACGGAAGGGCCTGTACAAGAACATCAGACCACTTTGAATTGTCAAGCCGCGGATCTTCTCCGTTTATCATTTCTTCACTCATGTCAAACCTCAAGTCCTATAATCGCCGTTAATCTTAACGTATTCGTAGGTAAGGTCACATCCCCAGGCAGTTCCCGAGGCATCACCGTCACCACATACAACATCGACAATTATCTCATCTTCATTCAGAACTTCAAGGGCCTTTTCCTCATCAAAGACAAGCGGGACACCTTTCTCAAAGACCATCACGCTTTTTTCCTTGCCGTCATTTGAACCGATTATGTCGGTGGCACCATGCCTGCTTGCTCCCTCATGGCTCCTGTATGAAATAGTCACCTTGTCAGGATCAAAATCTGCCCCGGAATATCCCATTGCGCACAGGAAACGTCCGAAGTTTGCATCCTTTCCAAATATGGCAGCCTTTACCAGGCTTGAAGAGATAAGGCTCTTTGCAAGAACACGTGCCGTCTCCTCATCCTTTGCACCGCTGACCCTGCATTCAATCAGGCGTGTGGCACCCTCACCGTCTCCGGCAATCTTCATCGCCATCTGGGTATTCAGGGCATTGAACGCCTCCAGGAACGCATCAAAATCCGCACCCTCAGCGACAATCTCCGCATTTCCCGCCATACCGTTGGCAAGAACCGTAAGCGTGTCGTTTGTGGATGTGTCTCCGTCAACAGAAACCCAGTTG
>JAGCYQ010000133.1 GCA_017960765.1 Treponema sp. | reverse complement strand
GATGTCTGTTTTCCATCGTTGTATTCATTATAACTGTCCATAACTTGAGACAGACTGTACATGTAATCTTTAAAATCCTGTTGCAGTTTATATTGCCTTATTCCAAGGATTGCACCGACGGCAAGAATTAACGCGAAAATGCATGTAAGTACGGAAAAGATAATCGTGCATGCCTTGTTTTGCTTCTTAATGCTTCGGACAAGGGCGAAAATCACAATACCAAGCAATACCAATATGACTGCAAGCAAAACGATGGGCCCTCTTACACCCAACCTTCCGTGCTCAATAAAAATGCTTGTAGGCCCGTCAGCGCCCCCAATTATGCCAATGTCGAATGCCGGATCCATTTCCATTTTATTCCCCAAATCTTTTTAAAAACTCTGTTGGTGTTATGACTTGTATAAATGAGTGGTGAAAATCATCAATGTTTCTTGTCACAATATACTCGGCTCGAATTTGTAACGAGGCTTCGTGTTGAACGGCGTCTTCAAAATCTTTCCACGATGAATTCAGAGCATTTTTTATGCATGTTTCATCAACACCTGCGATAGAAACTATTTCTAACAGAGAGTTTAAGTGATTCTTAGCTTCATCAGGATTTTTTATAAACTTCCTCAAAAGATAAAATATATCAGTAATTGATGAAGCGGAAATAAAGAAATCTATGTTATCTAAGTCAGCAAGATTTAATAACTTTTGGCTTTCATCACAAAAATCTTTATTTTTGAGGAATACATCAAGAATAATGTTAGAGTCAAGAAAAACAGTCATATCAATACCCATAACGTGAGTTTATGCGCTCTGAATGGATATCTTCCATCGCATAAGGTTTATCGGTTTCAATAATACCAGTAAGTTCCTGTACAATTTCAGATGCACTACGTTTCCGACCGTTTTTTTGTGAGGATTTTTTGAATTGACTTATAACAAACAAAGCATACATCTCTATATTATTCTGCAATTCAATTGGCAGACTTTGAACTTCATTTTTTAGAACATCAAAAGACATAGCATCCTCCTTATTGATATAATAACACAAAATGAAAGGGAATTGAATAGCTAGATTCAAAAATAAAAAAATTTATTTCTTCAACCAGCCTTTTTCTATGGCGTTGTCGATGTTGGCCTGTACCCATTCGTACACTTGCGGCATGAATTCCCTGACTACGGACATTCGCTTTTCTACGGATGCACGGTTGGTTCCGCTTTCTACCCAGGTGTGGCCGTCCGTCAATGTGTTGTGCAGGAATGGCTGGAGCCTGTCCATACATGCGGCATATTTACCATCGGGTGTTTCCATTGCGTCGAATTCTTCCCAAAGTGAGCGGAGTTCAGCACCCTGTTCTGGTGGCAGTTGGGAAAAGAGTTTGTCTGCGGCTTTGGCTTCTCGGTCTGCCTTGTCCTTGTTTGCCTGGGGGTCGTAAGCGAATGTGTCTCCCGCGTAGATTTCTATGAGGTCGTGTACAACACACATTTTTACCGCACGTCCTATGTCCACAGGTTCCACGGCATATTCGGAAAAAAGAAGCGCCATCACAGCAATGTGCCATGAGTGTTCCGCATCGTTTTCGCGTCTTGTACCGTCTACAAGCAGAGTATGCCTGAGAATGGAAGTCATCTTGTCGATTTCCGCCGTAAATTTGAGCTGCTGGTCCAACCGTATGTTGCAGCTAGAAAGAAAGTCCTTTTGTGCCATGAAATGATTATAGCATGTTGCAGCAATTAAGTTAAGGCTGTATCATGCCATCCTAGAATTGAAAAAAATATAGGGAATAAGAGTTTTTGCTATTTACAAACCAGTTCTTTATTAGTACCTTAATATATAGGAAAAACTTAAGGAGGAATCTTATGGTCCTGAAATTTTACAAATGTATGAAATGCGGGAAGGTTATTGCAGTGCTCAAGGGCTCACCTTGCGACACAATGTGCTGCGGAGAGACAATGGTTGAACTCAAGGCAAATACAACGGATGCTGCTGTAGAAAAGCATGTCCCTGTCGTTCAGAAGAATGGAAATCTTGTTGAAGTTTCTGTTGGTTCTGTAACACATCCAATGGAAGAAAAACATTATATAGAATGGATTGCACTTGAGACAAAGAGCACAACTATACTGAAATCCCTGAAGCCGGGAGATGAACCAAAGGCTGTGTTTGCTCTGACCGATGGTGACGATGTTGTAAGGGCTTATGCCTATTGCAACCTGCACGGACTCTGGGCTGATAAATAATATGGATAATAAGGCACTCTATAATATCTCTTACGGACTTTTCGTTATCGGTACAAAGTCTGGGGAAAAACGGAATGCGTGCATTACCAATACATGCATTCAAGTTGCGTCGGATCCAATAAGGCTTTCTGTTTCCCTGCTGAATCAGAACTACACCTGTGAGCTGATCAAGGAGTCGGGAGTATTCTGTCTTTCGGTCCTGGACAAGACCGCACCATTTGAGATTTTCAAGCGCTTTGGATATCAGAGCGGAAGAAATGTGGACAAGTTTGCTGACTGCGAGTATAAGAGCGACAGTAACGGATGCCCCTATATCCTTACAAACACCTGTTCAATTTTCAGCTGCAAGGTGATATCCAAGACTGACCTGGGTACACACACTCTTTTCATCGCGGAATTACAGGATGCGTCCGTGACAAGCCCCAATGCACCAATTACTTATGCAGACTATCAGAACAATGTCAAGCCCAAGGTAAAGGTTGAAGGCTCCAAAAAGATTATCGGATGGCGATGTAAAATCTGCGGATACGAATACATGAAACCGGAACTCCCCAAGGATTTTACATGTCCTTTGTGCGGACACCCGGCAGAAGACTTTGAACCGATCTATGAAACAGCATCTGTATCCGAGGCCTCAGAAAACAAAAAGCAGGCAGAATCGAATTCCAAGGAGAACACGATGACTAACAAGTACGCGGGAACACAGACAGAGAAAAACCTTCAGACAGCATTTGCAGGTGAAAGCCAGGCTAGAAACAAGTACACCTATTTTGCATCTGTTGCAATGAAAGAAGGTTACGAGCAGATCTCAGCCCTTTTCCTCAAGACTGCCGACAACGAAAAGGAACACGCCAAGATGTGGTTCAAGGAACTCGCAGGACTGGGTGATACAAAGGCAAATCTTAGTGCCGCCGCTGATGGTGAGAACTATGAGTGGACCGACATGTATGATGACTTTGCAAAGACCGCCGAAAAGGAAGGTTTCCCTGAACTTGCCGCAAAATTCCGTGCAGTGGCTGCAATCGAAAAGCATCACGAGGAAAGATACCGTGCACTCATCAAGAACATTGATACAAGCGAAGTGTTTGAAAAGAGCTCGGTAAAAATCTGGGAATGCCGCAACTGTGGTCACATTGTTGTCGGAACAAAGGCTCCGGAAATCTGCCCTGTCTGCAATCATCCAAAGAGCTACTTCGAGATCAACGCTGAGAACTACTAGGCAATAAACTTTGCTTCTCTGTTTTCCACGGCCCTTCTTACATTCTCGGCCTTGCTGAGCATGGTAAGGAAAAGGGCCTGGATTTCAAATAGAAATGCACCTGCTATCTTTACTGGATTTTTGGTTCCTGGTCGGCGTGCCTTTGATGCAAGCTTGATTTTGTTCCATTCATAAAATATCTGTGGAATGAAGTTAATTGAAAGAGTGATTATCTTAGGCAGATGAAGTGAGTCCTGAATCTGTATTATTGACGTGGTCTCAAAAACAGTCTGCGCCAGAAATGCCGTGGTAAAAAATCTTGCGGTGTACAAAAGACCGTAGGCAAGCCCATCTTTTACAGAATCCGTCATCTTGAGCACCGTAACCAGAAGTCCGATTACAAAAACAAAACGAAGTAAAACCAGGCATTTCCAGTTTGCACCTGCCAGAAAAAAACATATCCATGAAATAAAAAAACAGACAGAAAGATTTATAAGTACAGTTTTATTGACAAGCGAATCATCCTGATTTGACGAAGGATTCCAGAACACAAAGAAACTGAAGGCAATAAGAAAAAGAATCTTTATGCCGGCATTAATCCTGTGCATGACGGAGTTTCCCCTTCTGTAAGAAAAAAGTGTCAGCTCCATAAAAGATCCTTGAGGCTTTGATATGAATTAAGCGGATTCTTGATTCCGTATTCCTCGAGAGGTAGCTTAAGGCCTTCCTCCGCATTTCCGTCAAATTGAATTTTTCCCTTGTCCAGAATGATGAACCTGTTTGACATGGCAAGGACTTTTTCTATCTCGTGGGTCAGAACGATTACAGTCTTTTTTTCATCCTTAAGTTTCTGCATTATGGAAAGGACCTGCTTTACACCGGGCCAGTCAAGGTTTGCAAACGGCTCGTCAAAGATTATCAGCTTCCTGTTGACTGCCAGTATTCCTGCAACCGCAAGACGTCTTTTTTCTCCTCCGCTAAGAGTACGGGCATTCAAATCCTTTTTCTCCAGAAGACCTGTTTCCCTGAGCGCCTGTTCCGTTACACTCTGTGCATCCTCTTTTTTTAAGCCTGAATGTTTTGCACCAAAGAGAACATCCTCCCACGGACTCATCCCAAGAATCTGGGAATCCGCATCCTGAAACACAAGCCCCGCGTCATATCCTTCCTGAACATCAATCTGTCCCTGAGTCAGAGAATCAAGTCCAGCGATAAGAGTCATCAGCACCGTTTTACCGGAGCCGTTGGATCCTGCGATTACAGCAAAGTCACCTTCGTTTATCTCAAAGCTTACGTCATCCAGAGCTTTTGTCCCGTCCGAGAAAATTCTGCTTACGTTTTTGACTTGAAGAATCGCCTTCATTTTCAATGGGTGTATCCGTAAATCAGGGGCCGGATTTTTTTAGTCAGGAAAACCATCAGAATCATCTTGATTATGTTTCCCGGAATGAACGGAATCAGATATGCCGCAAGTGTCTTTGCAAACGTCATCTTCATGATGATCATGCCGCCCGCAATTCCACAGGCAAACAAAACTACAGTTGAAAGAACTACTGCAATTATAACCAGGACATACTGCTTGAGATTTGAGTGTTTTTTTCCACCCGGGAGGAAAATCAAAAGAAAGAGTCCTCCTACAAGTGCCGCAATCAGATAGCCCCACAAGAAACCGCTGGTAGGTCCGTTCACGAGGATTTGGATTCCAGCCTTGCCTGTAAAAACCGGAAGACCGATAATACCAAGCACAAGAAATATCACGACAGATAAGGCGCCGAATACAGGCCCCAAAAGAAGTCCGCTTAGCATGGCCATCATGTCCTGAATGACGATGGGGACTCCGCCTGGCAGAGGAATCTGGATAAAGCAGCCTACAGATATCAGGGCCGCAAAGAGGGCTGAAAGAATGAGATTCTTTTGAATTTTAATGCTTTTCATATTTTACGCTTCCTTGATTAAAAATATGTTTTGAATCATCTTTTGTGGAATTCAAAATTGCAGAACCATATCGGTCGATTCCGCTAAAAATGAATTCCCCCTTTTGATCCACTTTGATTTTTTTATTTGAATCGTAATTGAACCGGTTCCATAGTTTTTGAAGTCCATCGCTTTCTTCCATGACAAGGGTTTGAAGCCTGTTGAATTCAGCGATGAAGTTTGAAAGTATTTCTTTTCTTGTAACCCTTGCTCTTGAATTGAAGATCTTGTCGGTAAATGCCATGTTCGGAGAAGCAAATACATTAAGTCCGACTCCAATATTCATGAATGAGCACGACGGCCCGCGACATAAAGTTTCTCCCAGTATTCCACCAACCTTTCCATCTGCGCTCCAAATGTCATTGGGCCATCGCAAGAAAAAATCCTTATCGGTCATTCCCTTTAATGTCTGCACCATTGCGATTTGGGAAACCATTATTTCCCTTCCAGTTTCGTGTGAAAGTAGTTTTGGAAAAGTTACCATGGTATAGGCAAGCGAACCGCGCATAGTTTTCCACTTGTGGTTACCGCAGCCCTTTCCGTCAGTCTGGGAATCCGCCGTAACAACCCTTGTCTGCCTGTCATTTTCCTCAAGGGACTTTAGGGCGATTTTCCTTGCCTCGTTCATCGTGGAATCCGTCTCCGTAAAATGAACGAAACGGTCTTTTTCAGTTCCAAACTCAAGGGGACAGAGAATATCGGCGTTTATATCTTCAAGCCGGTAGCCTTTTTTTCCGCAATAATCTTATAGCCGGAATTCTGCAGGCTTTGAACCGCTTTCCAAACCGAAGTCCTTGAAACCTTCAGCAGCAGGGACAGATCGGATCCAGAAACCGGCCCATCATTCCGCTTTAGGACATTCAGGACTTTTTCTTTGGTGGAATTGTTTTCGTTAACCATAAACTTTTTACAGGGTAACGAATATAAAAATAAAAGTCAATAGAGGGCAAGATGAAGAATCACTTGCAAGACGAAAGACCGCACCCAAAAATTACCGATGATGACTTTCGGAACGTAATGTGGAAATCAATTGAATGACTCAAATGATGAGCTCCCGCTATGAAACAGGGTTTTCTTTTTCCACCGCGGCCTTCAATTCCTGGGACGTTACTTTTCCTGGGAAATGTGACAGAACTTCCTTGTAGAATGCCACAGTCTTTTTTCCGTGGGTTTCCAGCAGGAAGTTTTTTGAAAGACGGTAGCTTGCCTCACCCATTGCAGAGCATTTCTCGGGGTTGTCACACAGCTCAAGGAGACGTGCATCAAGCGCCTCGTCAGTATCTTCCATGTAACCGTTTTCACCCGGGATTATTGTATCGGTAAAGCTGGTATCATAGCGGCAGACTATGGGCAGGTGCATTACCATGGCCTCTAGTACCGTCATCGAATGCATCTCAGAAAGTGAAGTCGTCACGAACACATCACTCAATGAATAGTAGCGGGACAGCTTGAACCAGTCAACAAAACCGGCAAACACGATTTTATCCTGCAGGCCTTCTTTCTGGACTTCTTTTTTAAGAGGCTCCTCCATTGCACCGGAACCGCAGAAAAGCATCTTTATGTTATCACGCTGACGTACCACACGCTTAACGATCTGCAGCAGCTCCAGCACTCTTTTCTCTTCAACTACACGGCCGACATAGACTATGACGCGGTCGTTTTCCTTTATGCCGAATTTCTCGCGGATTTCCTGCTTATCGCTCTCGGTGACATTCAGGTCCACGAATTTTTTTGTATCGGTTGCATTTGGAATTACTGTTGAAGGAATTTTCGGCAGCATGAACGGAGCTACAAAATAATCATGTGCTTTTTGTGACACGTTGATGAATGCGTAGAATTTCCTGTAGGCCATTTTCACAGCCTTGCGGATTGCCCACTTTGGAATGAGGGCGGAACACTTAAGGTAATAGCGGTAATAATCCTCCCACATTGTATGGGTAGAAGCGATGACCGGAATGCCCATTGTCTTTCCGCATTTGATTGCACTTTTACCCATGGAGAATTCCGTATGGGAGTGAATCAGCTGAATATTATGCTCTCGTAAAAACGGCACGATTTTCTTTGTCTTCGGGAAACCCATGTTCTGGTTGTCGCCCACTGGAGATTTAATGGACTTGACCCTCAAGACAAGAGGATCCGGCTCCTCGGTATAAGTCGGATCACTGTTAGAGACAGTAACGATGACAACATGATGTCCCAATTCCTCAAGTATATGCCTGAGCTGTACGACAACAGTTACAATCCCGCTTTTTGTAGGAAAGTAACTGTCAGAAAAAAGTGCTATGTTCATAGGTCAAGTATATATCATTTTGACAATGGTTTCAACAAGATGATTTTACTTTGACTTCATGGTGTACACGCCGTCCCATGGAAGAACTACTCCGTTGGCATCTTTGGGGAGACCGTCCTTCAGGAATGCGTCGCAGCGTGCTATCATTTTCTTCTCTGTCGTGATGAAGCTCTTGTCCTGTTCCTCTACGGTGTGGTAGCAGTTCCATGCCTCCTCAAAATAGTGCTTGGCCTTGATGAAGTCCTCCAGGTCCTTTTTGCCCTCCGGGGTTTCACGTCCCTTGAGGTACCATTCCATTCCCTTGTTAAAGAGTGCGCTTCCTTCAATCTGTGCAGATGTCAGCTCGCTCTTGAGGCCCTGGATGCTGTAGATTTGAACAGGCTTCTCCACGTTGATGACCTTTACGCAGTCAAGCATCTTTGCAACAAGCTTTCCCTCGTTTTCACCGGAGTTTGCCTCATTCCATGTGCTCTCTGATGCGATGATCCATGAGTCGTAGGCCTTGTTGGTTCCTTCAAGTCGGGATGCAAGGTTTACGTTGTTCCCCATGACCGTGTAGTTGAGTTTCTGCTCGGTACCCATGTTTCCTACAACCATGTCTCCCGTGTTGAGTCCCACCCTGGATTTAAGCAGGTATGGTGTTTTCGTTATCGGGTGTATCGGAAGCTCTGACTCGTGCTCGCGGTTGAATTGCTCCTCCACCTGCTTCATGCGGATTGCGGCAATACATGAATCGAATGCGTTGTTGGGGTTGTCGATAGGTGCCCCGAAAAATGAGACGATCTCATCACCGACATATTTGTCTATCGTTCCCTTTTGAGCCATGATTGCGTCGGAAAGGGCTCCAAGATAGCCGTTCAGGATTTCTACAAGGCGTACGGCACCGTGTTCCTCACCTTCTTCCCTGTTGATGCATTCGGTAAAGCCGCTGAATGTCCTTACATCGCTGAAGAGGGCGGTTATCCTCTTGTTGACACCACCCAAACCAAGCAGCTGGGGGTTCTTTACGATTTCACTAACGACTTCAGGAGAAACGTATGAAGAGAATCCACGGCGGAGAGTGTTCTTTTCGCGCTCGGAAGTGATGAAGCTGTTGGCAAGCTCAACTATATATGTAATCGCGGACAAAACCAGAGGAACGGTCAATGGAATATAAATGTGGAAGAGGACCATCAGGAGGAAGAGTACTCCCGTCGGTACAAGGAGGTACAAGAGACCGAAAACAGATTTTTTGCCCGGAGTCTTTCCTTCTGTCAACAGGATTACGATGAGGCAGAACACAAATGCAAATGCGATTCCCCACCATACGTCCACATAGCGGATGAATGCCTTTTGGAGTATTGTGTTGGCAACATTGGCGTGAGTACCTAGGTTGGCGTAACGTCTCCAGAACGGTGTGACACCCAGATCCGTACTGGCCGTGGCGGAGTTTCCGATGATGGCGAAGGAGTTTCCGGCATACTGCTTTACAATGCTGTCGTTTTCCCTGTAGGTCGTAGCGTTGTCCCAAAGGGAGTCGATTGTTTCGGCAAGGGCTTCGTCCGAAATACCCATGTCATGCAGGCTTACCGCAAATGCCTCAGCGTTTTCAAAATATTCGTCCCTCAGGGCAAAGTAATCGCTGTAGTCGCTTTCGCTGATTCCGCCGTCGATTGCAATTCCGTTTATGTCAAAGCCCTGGCAGAGGCTCAAAAGGTATTCCTTCATCTCAAGGATTTCCTCATAGCTCTGAACAAGGTATTCTGCGTTTTGAATGAATGATGCGGTATCTTCGTCCAGCTCCGACAAATCCGCCTGAGCAAGCTCCACAAGGCAGCGGTAAACTGCCTCTTCCTGATCGTCCAGATATTTGATGTATTCAACTCCAAAATGCTTGAAGCTTTCCTCATAGCGGGTCGGAAGCCAGTTGATGAGCATGCGTCCGTGGGGGTCAAGGGGAATGGTGATGTCCTGTCTTTCTGTCTGGCCTGGAATCAGCGCACCCCTCAATACAAGTGAACGTGCCTTTCTTTCCATGGATTGAACGTCCATCAAGCGGACAAGAGGTGCAAAGGCAAGCTGTCCTGTATAACGTCCGTTTCCGTGAGAGTTCAAAAGCTCAACCCTGCGCCTTGTTCCGTCACGGTCTACGATTACGTTTGTAAAACCTGCCCCGGCTGCCCTGGAGATAATCTTGTTGTATGCGGGAACAAAATCCTTTCCCTCGGTTGATTTTTCCTCTTTAAGTGAATAGGAGTTTCCTTCCTCTATCAGGCCCTTTGGATCCGAGACATTGCCGAAAAGAAAGCGGCTGTCGGCGTATGCCTCGTCTTCCGGACTGACGTCAATCTTTATGTCCCTCATGTTTATGGTCATGGATGTGTTTCCGAAAAACTGAACGGTGCGGGCAAAGTAGTCGTCGTAATCCCGGTTCAAGCCGTTGCTGATGTCCTGATACATGGAAAACAAAACGGGGTCCACAGTGTTTGAGATAAGAGCGTCCGATGCCCCAACCGCCTCTGAGGGATGCACTTCTCCGGAACCGACTGCCCTTGCAAAAGACGTAACAGCGGAGGAAATGGCCGCCTCACCGTCACTGAATGCATCTGCCGTTACGGTATTGATGTCCTCATCCACGCCAAGGGAAGATGCAGTCAGGTATTCAATATCGAAAACGGCTGTCTTTGCCCCTGCTTCCTTAAGGCGAAGGAGTACATCGGCGATTATGTCCCTTGACCATGGCCACGAACCGTATTCGTTAAGGGCTGTGTCGCCGATGTCCACCAGCATGATGTCAGGAACAGTCTCAGGCTCTTTTGAAAGCCCGAGCATCGTGTCATAGAAGCGGTAATCCAGTTTCTGCTGAATATTGGTAGCCGCCAACCCTATACACATGACAGTTATAAGCACTAAAAGCCAAACTGATGTCAATTTCTTAAAAATTCCAGTTTTTTTCTTTCTTTCCATGACAAACATTATAACATATGTTATAATATTTTAATAGGAGAAATTTTCTATTTTTATAAAGAGGAGCTTATGAAAAAAAGCGTTTTATTAATTGCAATCATGCTTTTCATAGCTGGAATCGCCGGAGCCCAGTCAGCAGAGAGGGTTACTGAGATCCTTCAGGAAAAGCAGGTGACTTATGGGGAAATAGCTTATTTAGCTGCTTCGGAACTGAATCTGATTCAGGCCAATGCCTCCTACGATGACGCCATAAAGGCAGCCGTAAATGAAGGCATCCTTAAGGGAAACCCTGCATCAACTGATCCGATTAACTACAAAGACCTTGCATACGCATGCTGCAAAACATGGAACATCAGCGGAAGCCTGTTCTACAAGATGACCAAAAGTCCTCGCTACGCATTCAAGCAGCTTCAGGCAATTGGCATAATACCGGCAAATGCAGACCCGTCGCAAAAAGTCAGCGGCCGGAATGCCCTGAACATCATAAGTGCATGCATAGAATCTTTTGAGTCAGAAGGAGATGCAGAATGAAACTTGTAAAAAAACTTGCTACAATATTGTCATTAGGCCTTCTTGCAGCGTCTGTTCACGCAGTTGATTTCGGTGGTGCACTTGAAAACAACACAAGACTAGGCACGCCAGATTTCTCCAGATGGGAGCTTTCACAGCAGGACAGCCTCACAGGATGGCTCAAGGTTCCGTTCAACAACGAGGGAACCCTGTACTTTGCCACAGAAGGAAACCTGTACTTCAACTACAACAAGATGGATCTTTCCAACTCGTCAAGTTCTACTACAGACTTTCTCCTTGACATCGGACTCTTTAAGTTCGGCGGTGTATTCAACATCGGAAACAACATCCTGCAGCTGAATGTGGGACGCTTCTACACAAGTGACGTTACTGGAATCATCATGACCCAGACAGCAGACGGAGTTCAGGGTGCATTTACCTCCAGCATGTTCAAGGCAAGCCTTTATGCGGCATATACAGGCCTTACAAATGCAATGTTCGGCATAATAAACGACGGACCAAGCTCTACTTTCTTACCGGACTACGATAAGCTCTACTGCTTCAATTCTCCTTACATTGTCACGGGAGCAACTTTCTCTGCCCCCAACCTGTTTGCAAACCAGACAATCGGACTTGAATTCTTCGGAATGTTCGGAACAAAAGGAATCAACTGCAGCAATGCCGGCTATAACCGCACATACCTGACCCTGTTCATGAACGGTCCTATCGCAAAGAACCTTTTCTACACACTGACAAGCTCACTTGCATTCAACGGTGGTATCGCAAATCTTTCAGTGGCAGAACTTTCCTACTACCCGAACTTCATGTCAGCATCAATCGTATTCAACGCTACCTATGCTTCAGGCGAAACCGGTTCAATCAAGGCATTTGAATCATTCTCAAGCAACAGCGCAACATATGCCTACAGTCTGCCGGAATACACCAACCTGCTCAAATTCGGGCTCAGGGGTTCACTCAAGCCGCTCGACAGCCTTTATACGACACTCGGCACGGACCTGGTTCTTGATTCAGGAAGCGATTTCGGATTCAGGGGCATACAGTGGGATGCAGGCGTAAAGTACCAGATCTTTACGGATCTGCAGGCAGGATTTACAGCAAAGCAGTTCATCGACTTCAAGAACGATGCGAACAACAACATTTCGTTTGCATTAAATGTCAGACTGGCATTCTAAAATACATGAATGATACTATCAACAGGAGG
>JAGCYQ010000132.1 GCA_017960765.1 Treponema sp. | reverse complement strand
TGACAATGCAACAACCTGTTGGAGGTATGCAAAATATGGGTATGGCACAAAATCAGATGGGTATGCCACAGATGATGAATACACCGAACGTTCAGTCACTTCAATTTCCTAACTTACAGCAGTACGGTGGAACCGCCGAACAGGGTAATATCGGCCTGATTATGGATGTCTTTATGGAAATGACCGTAGAACTTGGTCGTACCAAAAAGACTATCAAGGATATTCTGGGAATGGGTGAAGGAACAATCATCGAGCTGGACAAGCTTGCTGGTGAACCTGTAGACATTCTGGTAAACCATAAGCCGATTGCCAAGGGAGAGGTTGTAGTTATCGACGAAAACTTCGGTGTTCGTGTAACAGAAATCCTTCCGGCTATTGAACATGTTACAAATCAGATGTAATATATACTAAGCGCTGGGTAAACAGATATTTAATGTTTATTCAGCGGCTGAAAAGAAACCATGATTCTTGATTGAATCTGGGGTATATACTTGCAAATAAAGCGTCTTCGGAAAAGGGTGAATCCGCAGGCGCCATATTTAGTTTTAAATTGATTTCAGGGGTGGCATCAATTTAAAAAGGGTGGGGGAAAATTGAAAAATTCAAAAAAATTCATTGCAGCATTATGCGCTCTTTCTTTTATCGTATGTGCCTTTGTTTCCGCACAGGAAGCCGTTGGTGCATCTTCAGATTCTCAGGAAAAAATTGAGCAGTCACAGCTGATTAATCAGACTAAAATCGATGAGACAATGTATACCCTGGATGGTGCGGGGACAACGGGTGAAGCAGGTTCTGAAACTTCTTCAAGTCCGCTACGCACAGTATGGGTGTTCTTTAGGATGATATTAGTCCTTGCAATTGTTCTTGCCATCATCTGGATTATTTTCAAGCTGATGAAAAGGTCAGTTGATCCGGAAAAGTCAAATGATGAGTTTTTGCGAAAAGTATCTTCCCTTACGATAAGTCCAGGAAAATCCGTTCAAATAGTTACGCTCATAGACAAGGCATATCTGCTTGGGGTTAGCGACAATTCAGTAAATCTGATTACGGAAATTGAGGATCCCGAATTGATTCAGGCAATGAATCTTTATGCAGACAAAAATGCAAAGGTCGAGAAACCAAAAAGTTTTGAAGATGTTCTTGAGCTTTTCATGCCAAAGAAGAAAAAGAATGAACAGAAAAATAAAAGGACCGCAAACGCTTTTGAAGACGGAGCGGCAAGGCAGATTCTGGATTCCCTTAAAAAACAGTCTCAGCGCCTTGAGGGGAGGGAATAGTTTATGAAAAAAGAACTTGAGAAATTTTTCAGCAAGAAACTTCCAAAAATAGTATTCTTTTCCCTTATAGTTGCTTTCTGTGCATTGCCGGTTGCATCACAGTCTGCAGGTAATGAGGATTTCCCCAACGGATCTCCCCAGGGAACTACAGAAATGAGCGAGAGAATCACAGGTGTTGATTTCCCGAACATTCAGTTCTCTGCAAGCGCACCCCAGGACGGTCATCAGGTGGCATTCAGTGTTCAGCTGCTTCTTTTGCTTAGCCTTTTGACTCTTGCACCAAGCATTCTGATTCTTACGACATGTTTCCTGCGTTTCAGCATTGCACTGGATTTCATCAAGAGGGCTCTGTCCCTGCAGCAGGTCCCGCCGACAGCAGTACTTAACGGAATTGCACTTTTCATGACAATCTGCTGCATGTGGCCAACGTTCAACAAGGTTTACACAGACGCCTTTAAGCCTCTTTCCAATAACGAGATTACAATCGAACAGGCATACGAGAATGCAGAGGGCCCGATAAGGCTCTTTATGTACAATCAGATGGTGGATGATACCTCATACATCACGACATTCATGTCCATGGTTTCTAAATCAAGACCGAAGACTCTTGCAGATGTTCCGACCTATGTCCTGATTCCGGCATATATACTTCATGAGCTTACAGTGGCATTCAAAATCGGGGTCAAGTTATACATACCGTTCCTGATAATACACATGGTGGTGGCGAGCATTCTTATGAGCATGGGTATGATGATGCTTCCGCCAGTTCAGATTTCCATGCCGTTCAAATTGATGCTTTTTGTCCTTGTTGACGGATGGGGACTTTTGACCACACAGCTTTTCCACGGTGTGGGATTATAGATTGCTAGGTATCTGGGAGGATTAGTATGAGTATTGGTGATATTGCTGTTTTAATGCGTGACGGAATATGGCATGTTTTTATTCTCTGTGCTCCGGTTCTTGGTGCTGCCATAATTATAGGCCTGATAGTCGCTATTTTTCAGGCTACAACCTCAATTCAGGAGCAGACGCTTACATTTCTTCCTAAGCTGTTCATCATTCTTCTGATGCTTGCTCTGTTGGGCGGATGGTTGTTCTCGACCATGAGGACATATACGATAAATCTGTTTGAATCCATTCCACGGATGGGATAGTGTAAGGGCCTATGCTGAATACGATGGTGGCAAATGCACCAGTATTCCTTCTGGTTGCAGTCCGTTGCTTTGCATTGATAATGACACTGCCTCTTTTTTCAACACGTGCAGTACCACGCATTGCTAAAGTCACGCTCGCCGCTTATTTTGCATATCTTATTTTCCCTCAGATTTCACTTACCGGTGGAGCATATGCTTCTTATGCTGAGTTTATAAGACCTGACGGTGCCTTTAATCTTGAATATGTCCTTTTGCTTCTGGGTGAGGGCATGATCGGCATTATAATCGGTTTCTTCATCTCTCTGATATTTGCTGTTTTCAGTACTGCAGGTCAATTCTTTGCATTCCAGATGGGATTTGCGGCAAGTGAAGTCTACGATGCCCTGAGTCAGGTTGAGAACCCGCTTATGGGACAGTTCCTGAACCTTGTGGCAATGCTGGTGTTCATGCAGAACCATTGGTTCCAGTCCTTGTTCTCCGGCGGACTTGTCTCAAGCTTTGATTCCCTGAATGCATTTTCAATTGTAGTGCACAACAAGGACCTGGCTGTTTTCATGCTGTCAGGACTTACATCTTTGTTCCGTGATGCGCTGATTATCGCTCTTCCTCTCATGGGCACGCTTTTCCTTATAAACGTAACTATGGGTATTCTTTCCAAGGCAGCCCCTCAGATGAACCTGCTTGCAGAAGGTTTCCCGATTTTGATTTTGACGGCATTCTTTGTGCTTTCGATTCTTCTTCCGTATTTTCTTGATTTCTTTATCAATAGCTTCAGTCAGGGATTCAATGAGCTTCAACGGCTTTTCAGGGTTCTGGGTCCGGGAGGTTCTGTATGAGCCAGGTAGACTTGCAGTGGTTCGGTCCGGAAGATGAAGGTAAGACCGAGGAACCTACCGAGCACAGGCTGCGTGAAGCCCGTAAAAAAGGTCAGGTTGCAAAAAGTCAGGAACTCAACGGTGCGCTGGTATTTCTGCTGGGCGTCCTGATTTTATTGTTTCTGGCTCCGTGGATTGAAGAAAAACTTGAAGAAGTAATGAAATTTTTTTTCAACCACATAAATGATTCAAAAGTTGACAACGGTCAGTATGGCTACATTTTTCTCAGGTATTTCCTGATTCTATTTTTGCCTTTTGGAATTGTAGGTGCCATAGCCGCAGTAGTTTCAAACTTGATACAAAATAAGGGCTTCATCTTTTCCACAAAGCCCATCAGCATGGATTTTAAGAAAGTTACCCCGAAATTCGGAGAGTATTTCCGCCGCACACTTTTTTCATTTACTGGAGTTTTCAACATTGCCAAATCAATAATAAAGGTAGTCGTAATTGCGATCGTTGCAATTATAGTTATCCTTGCAGATAAGGATAAGATCTTGTCCTCCCTGAATGTGGGGACTCCGATGAAGGCTCTAAGGCAGTTTGCAACCACAGCCGCCAAGATACTTGTAATTTGCGCGATTTTCCTGGTTCTTGTCGGAATTGCTGATTTCTTTGTTCAAAAGCGTGAATTCCGCAGAAAGATGAAGATGTCCAAGCAGGAAGTTAAGCAGGAGATGAAGGAGCTTGACGGTGACCCGGAGGTAAAGAGCCATCTGGATTCTGCCCAGAAGGAAATGCTGCGTCAGAACATTCCCCGTGCGGTAAGGGAAGCGGATGTACTTATCACAAACCCTACGCATTTTGCAGTTGCGATTCAGTGGAAACGGGAGGTAAATGAGGCTCCTTCGGTTACAGCCAAGGGAGAGGACCGTACAGCCCTGAACATGAAGGAAATTGCACGGGAAAATGACATTCCTATAGTGGAAAACAGGCCATTGGCCCGTGGGCTCTATACAGACGTTCAAATTGGTGCTATAATACCAGAAGTATATTGGCGTGCAATAGCAACAGTTTACGGCCAGATTAACTACATGGAGAAAAAAAAGTAAAAAACTGAAAATTTTGATTGATAATTTCAATAATATAGACTATCATTATAAGTGGGTGGGGACTCGCAATGCCAGAAAGGGAAAGGGTAGAAACAAAAAATAGTAAAGGAACGGGAATTATTTCCATAATTCAAAGCAACTCAGTGGCGGTCGCTGTTGTAGTGACTGTACTTATGATGTTCATTCCGCTTCCACAAATTATCATTGATATTGCCATGTCGCTTAATATGGCGGTGGCGCTTATTACTTTGCTGACTGTCATTTACACAAGACGTGCGGCTGACTTTACATCGTTTCCGCGTGTTACTCTTCTTGTGACTTTATACGGTCTTGCAATCAACATCGCTTCAACAAGGCTTATTCTTACGCATCCGGTTTCTTCGGGATCGGCCGTCGGTAATCTTCCGGGACAGTCATGGCTGGTTCAGGCTTTCGGCAACATAGTTACCGGTGGAAACATCGTTGTAGGTTTCATAGTATTCATCATTCTTATTGTCGTTCAGGTACTTGTCGTTACAAAAGGTGCTGACCGTGTTTCTGAAGTAAGCGCACGCTTTACATTGGATGCCATGAACAACAAGATGTTCGACATTCAGAACGAATTCAACGCAGGTACAATCTCAGAGGAAGAAGCTACAAGACGCAAGGAACAGATTCGCCGTGAAGTAGACTTTTATTCCGCAATGGACGGTGCCTCTAAGTTTGTAAGCGGCAACGTTAAGGCCGGTATATTCATTACAGTAGTCAACCTCATCGGTGGTATCATTACCGGTATGATCTGGGGCAATGTCTCAATGGGAGAGGCTTTTGCAAGCTATGCATCACTTACAATCGGTGACGGCCTCATGTCTCAGCTTCCTGCCCTGATGCTTTCTTTTGGAACCGGTATCCTTGTTACAGGTTCTTCCGCAGATGAGCTCATCGGTGATCAGCTCAAGCGTAACTTTGCTGTCGACGGCATGGTATATGTCATTGTCGGTATCGCTTTGTGTGCCATGGGTGTGGCATTCTTTGGTCCCGCTACATTTGTTCTGGTTCCAGTTGGAATCCTGTTCATTTACCTTGGCTTCCGTATGCAGAAAATGCAGAAGGCAAGGCAGTTGAAGGAAGAGGCTGATGCTAAAGCAGAAAAAAGCAAGAAGCAGACAGGCTCAAATCTGGATGACGTTTCTCCGATTGTTGAGCTTGATTCCCTTGCCCTTGATCTTGGATATGCTCTTGTTCCCCTTGTTGACCGGGAAAAAGGCGCTGAGCTTCTGGAGCGTGTTACCAGAATACGCCGTGAGGAAGCGCTTGAGCTTGGACTTGTAGTTCCACCGATCCGAATCCGCGACAGCATGAGCATTGATCCTGAGGAATATTCGTTCAAGATTCGCGGCATAGAGGTTGGAAAAAGCCGTCTTAAACTGGGCTATTACATGTGCCTTAACACAGGTACCGTAAAGAAGGAAAACCTGATGTCAGGCGAAAAGACCACCGATCCTGCATTTGGAATGGATGCAATCTGGCTCCCGGAATCAAAGAGGGCAGAGGCAGAACGTGTCGGCTACATGGTCATAGATCCTCCTACAATCATTGCAACGCACCTTACAGAGATTATACGCGGTCATGCCGCAGACATACTCAGCCGTCAGGAAGTCTCACACATCATCAACAAGGTTAAGGAGAAGAATCCTGTTGTCGTTGATGAAATTCTTAGCGGTGAACATAAGTTTACATACGGTGAAATCGAAACTGTTCTTAAAGGCCTTCTTGAGGAGCAGGTCAGCATACGTAATATGGTTGTCATTCTTGAGACCCTTGCCAACTATGCTCCGCTTACAAAGGATCCTTGGTTCCTTATGGAAAAGGTTCGTGAGGCACTTGGCGCTCAGATATGCCTTCAGTATGTTGACGAGAACAAGACTCTTTCAGTCCTTATGATGTCACAGTCTCTTGCTCAGAGTCTTCTTGAAAAGAAAATTGAACGTCCTGGCAAAAAGCCGATTGTTGGATTTGATCCTGTTGACAACAGAAAATTCCTTGAGGCCGTGTCCGCTTCTGTTGCGGCGGTCAGGGACAGGGCATTTCTTCCGATTATCTTGTGTCCTGATGAGGTCCGTCTGTTGATGCACAGTGCCATCGAGCGGGAGATGGATAGGGTTGCAGTACTTTCCTTGAGTGAAGTAATGTCTGCAGGAAACACCATTCATGTAGAAACATTAGGGGAAATAAATGTTCAGTGAGCATCATATTAGCGGCAATCAGTATGAGATGCTGGGTGACAATCTTGCCAATTGCAAGAAAAAACTTTGGGAGTTGCATCAGGATCGTTATGAGGTAATCAGTTATCACCCTGTACTTAAGCCGGGCATATTAGGTTTCGGTCAGAAGGAAAGGGTCATGGTTACTTATATTGTCGATGACAGGCTTCAGCCTCCTCAGAGATCGTATCCCCCCCGTTCAGACATGTCATATTACGGAAGAACGGCACCTTCTTCTCCTTATGCTGATGTTCAGGACAAATCTGGTTTCATCAGGGAAATACCGACGGTAAACAACATTCCGCCAAAACCGCTTCAAAACTCATTTACAAATAACCGTGATGAGATACTCAAGAAAGTGATGGATACTGGTAATGTAACCAACATGCTTCAGGTTGCAAACCTTTCAAAGCAGATGGAAAAGATTACCGAGAAGCTTGACAAAATAGAACAGGCGGCAAACAGCAAGACGGAGCATCCAAGCATAATAAAAGTTGATGAGGCGCTTGAGTCAAATGATTATACTAAATCCTTCATCGAAAAAATCAATGCTCATGTAAAGGCATCTCTTACTTATGAGCAGCTTGATGATTATGAGCTGGTTCAGACTACTGTAATTGATTTCATTGCGGAATCAATTCAGATAGCACCAAAGTTCGGCAGCAAGGGAAAAAAGAATGCCCATGTGATTATTGTTGTGGGACCGACCGGTGTTGGAAAGACTACAACTGTTGCAAAGATGGCGGCAAAACTGAAGCTTACGGCCAAGGAGCAGAATCTTGAGCCCCCGGAAATCCTTATGGTTACAGTGGATAAAATGCGCGTCGGTGCCGTGGAGCAGCTTGAGCACTGGGGAAGCCTCATGAACATCGAGGTCCGCAAGGGTAGCAGCCAGAGTGACTTGAAGGAAATATACAATTCATACAAGTCCTCAATGGATTTTATCTTTGTGGACACAAGCGGATACAGTCCCCGTGACCTTGAGAATATCGCAAAGATGCACAGCCTGCTGGATGTGGATGGAATGAAGGCCGATGTGTATCTTGCTATTACAGCTGACTGCAAGGCGAGTGATCTTGAGAACATAATCCGTAACTATGAATCGTTCAATTTCCGAAGCGTAATCGTGACAAAGTGCGACCAGACTGCTGCTTACGGCAACGTGCTTTCCGTTCTGGCGGAGAAAAACAAGGCGATTTCAATGATTGCGGACGGACAACAGGTGTTGCATACACTAAAGCGTGCACATCCTTTGTATTTCTTAAAGCATATGGCAGGATTTAATGTGGGTAATGAACACATTATAGAAAAATATGGACCTGAGGAAGAGTCAGGCAAAAAAGAAGAGAATTAATATGGGTATGGAAGAACAGGCAAACGAATTAAGGACTCTGATGGGAAATGACAAGGCTCACAAAACCAGAATCATTGCCATAACCAGTGGAAAGGGTGGAGTCGGAAAAACAAATATAGCTGTGAATATGGCGATTGCTTATGCTCAGATCGGTAAAAGGGTAATTCTGATTGACGGTGATATGGGTATGGCCAACGTAAATGTTCTTTTGAACATTGTTCCTAGATATAACCTAATGCAGGTAATCAATCATCAGAAAAAGATGAGCGAGATAATCCTTGACACTGAATTCGGAATCAAATTCATAGCGGGTGCAAACGGCTTCTCAAAAATCGCAAACCTTTCTGTAGAGGAACTTGAATATTTTACAAAAGAATTTGCATCTTTGGGAAATGCTGATATAATTATTATAGATACGGGTGCAGGTATTGCGAACAATGTACTTCAGTTTGTTGCGGCGGCGGATGAGATTTACGTCGTTACAACCCCGGAGCCTACTGCAATTACAGATGCATACGGAATAATAAAGATTATTTCCACTGAGCTTGTGAACCGTGAAGTCAACATCAGGCTTTTGGTTAATCGTGTACATTCAGCTGATGAAGGCAAGCGCATTTCCGAACGTATCATTACTATTGTTGCACAGTTCTTGAATTACAAGGTTGATTACATTGGTTTTGTGTATGATGATTCTGTTGTTCAGACGGCAGTTATCAGGCAGAAACCGTTTATGGTGGTTAACCCGACATCAAGACCTGCTATATGTCTCAAGCATATTGTAAGCAGAATAGAAAAGAATGAGGATGTAACCTCCGATGGAGTGTCTTCATTCC
The DNA here is from genome assembly GCA_017960765.1 of Treponema sp. Lineage (GTDB taxonomy): Bacteria > Spirochaetota > Spirochaetia > Treponematales > Treponemataceae > Treponema_D. Next base: position 6,133 of record JAGCYQ010000132.1, on the reverse strand, counting down.
TTAAAAAATTTGTAAACGGCGGTAAGAAAAAAAGATAGCCTCTTGTCGAAGTGCATCTTGACGTGTTTTTGTTTTTACCGTAATCTTATAGAATGGAGGATGATAGTACATGCTGAACCCTAAAAAAAGTATATTTCCGGCTGTTTTCGGATTTGTATTGTCTTTTTTTATCAGTATTATTGCAACTCACAGATTATGGCGCTCGCTTTTCCGCGGTGTAATCTTTGCACTGGTCTTTGCGGCTCTGTTTCTGCTGGTTGATTTTATTTTTGACAGATTTCTGGACAAGGAAGATGGCGTTGGATCAGTTAAAAAATCCGATTCAAAGGGTGATGGAAAAATAGACATTACCATTTCTGATGAAGATCTGACTGATGACGGTGATGACTTGCGTTTCCCTGTTACGATGAACAAAATGGGACTTTCCCAGGAAGATACTCAGGTCCTGAAAACTCAGCCAGTTTCCGGAACTTCTTCCTCAAGCAGTGTTTCCGATTCTGTCGTTGCTGATGCTCCTGTAAATGAAGAAAAGAGAAGCTCCGGTTCTGTTGAGCCTCATGATAAAGATGTTTTTGAGCCCAAGCCTTTTGCCTCTTCTGAACCTAAGGTGGAAAAAACAGCGGCGGCTTCTGTTATTGACACATCAAGTGTTGGGCTTGATGTAAATGAAAATTCGCAGATTGACGATCTTCCTGAAATTGCAGACTTTGATGCGGAGCTTGGTGACGAAAGTGATGATTCGTTCGTTGATGACTCAGACTTTGCAAGTAACGGTTCTACATCATTGTATACGGAACGTTCAACTTTTTCTGATGGATCAAGGGCATCGGATCATGATGCGGCTACCATAGCAAAAGCAATTCAGACTGCGTTAAAACGGGAAGAATAAAAAATAGAAAGTAAGGGTGTGGAGAATGGGTAATTCGTTGATTGATGAAAACACAGAAGAAGAACTTTGGCACGAATTTAAGCAGACTAAGTCTCCTGCCATTAGGGATAAGTTTATTCGCCAATACATGCCTCTGGTTAAATATGTTGCTGGAAAAGTTTCTGTAGGAATGCCTGACAGCGTTGAATTTGACGATTTGGTCGGCTACGGTCAGTTCGGACTTTTGGATGCAATCAATAGATATGATCCGGATAAAAACGTAAAATTCAAGACTTATGCCGTCACAAGAATCCGCGGTGCAATTTTTGATGAGCTTCGTGAGCAGGACTGGGTTCCGCGTTCAGTACGTCAGAAATCACGTGAGATAGAAGATACGATTGTTGAGCTGGAGGCAAAGCTGGGTAGAACGGCCACTGACTCTGAGATTGCAAAGGCAATGGGAATGACAGAGAGTGAGTACCAGACTACAATCATGAAGGTCAGCGGAACAAGCATTCTGTCTCTGAATGATGTATGGTATTCCGGAGATGACAACGACCACATGTCCATCGGTGATAACATCGAATCACCTTCAAGCTTGAATCCTGACGTAATAGTTGAGCGTGAGGAAGTACGCAAAGTAATAATCGAAGCAATAAATGAACTGCCTAAAAACGAAAAGATGGTTATAGTCCTCTATTACAACGAGGATTTGACTTTCCGTGAGATAGGGCAGGTCTTGAATGTAAGTGAAAGCCGTATAAGCCAGTTACATACAAAAGCCAACATGAGGCTCAGGGCAAAATTAACAAGTTTAAGAAAGGGTATTTTCTAACAGGAGGAATTGATGGTTAATCTGGAAAAACTTCGCGAGGATATGCAGACTCTTCTGGAAATTGACCGGGAGATTCATTCCGTGGAAGTCCGTGCTTATACAGTGGAAGAATGTCTTGCAGATGCTGCAGTTCAGTTGAATACAAAAGTGTCCCAGCTTGAATATGAAGTGCTGGAAAAAGGTTTCAGCGGCATCGGTGGTGTTGCCAAAAAACCGTGGGTTCTGCGTGTTTATGAGAATCCCCAGCTCGTTCAGAAAAAGATGGAGGAAAAGAAAAAGATTCTTGCAGGCGAAAATCTGGAGGAAGAGGTCAAGACTCAGGATACAGACGGAATCTTCTATGTTCACAGGTTCAACGACGGTATTTACCTCAAGGTTATTCTGCCTGTTGGAAACGGAAAGCCTGTTAAGCCTGCCGATGTTCAGATTGAGGCAAAGAGACCTGATACCCGTGAGATTAACGAGGACCTCATAAAGCAGCTTTGCAAGGAAGGAACTAACGGAGACTATACGGAAATCGGTTCATTTACACGTATTCCGGCCGGTGACGCAATTTTTGCCGTTGACATTACAAAGGACGAGATGAGTGCTACGATTACAGCCACTCCTCCTGCCATGAGCGGTTCAGAGATTTCTTCCGATGCAATCAAGCAGAAGCTTCGCATTCAGGGTGTTGTAGCAGGCATTGATGAAGAAAAAATCATGGCCTTTGTTGACAATCCAGTTTACAACATTCCATACGAAGTTGCGGCCGCCATTCAGCCGGTTGACGGTAGGGACGCATATATTGCATATAATTTTGAAACGGACCGCACGAAAATGCGCCTTACAGAAAACAAGACAGGTCAGGTTGACTTCAAGGAACTTAACCTTATTCAGAACGTTGTTGAAGGACAGCCTCTTGCACAGAAGATGCTCCCACAGCAGGGAAAGGGTGGAAAGACCATCATGGGACGCTATCTGGAGGCAAAGAACGGAAAGGACATCAATATTCCTCTTGGCGTAAACGTAAAGCTTGCAGACGACGGTGTTACTGTTTTGGCCGCATGTAACGGAGAAGTTCTCCTGCAGGGCGACAAGATCTGTGTTGAGCCGGTTCGCGAGGAAAAGGGCGTCAACATCAAGACAGGAAACGTTACGTTCATGGGTACCGTTATCGTTCGTGGAAACGTCGAGGATGGATTCAACATCAAGGCAGACGGTAATGTCGAGATTTACGGTGCTGTCGGTAACTGCCGCATTGAGGCCGGTGGTGACATCGTCATCTCTCAGGGTGTTTCAGGCCGTCACGAGGGCTTTATCTCTACACCTAAGTCTGTATGGGCACACCACGTTGAGAATGCCAAGGTTGAGGCTGGTGAATATGTAATCATCAATGACAGTATCGTTAACTCTGAGGTTACTGCCATGAAGAAGATCGTCCTTAAGGGTAAGCGTGCACAGATTGTCGGTGGACACCTTTTTGCAACCGAGGAAATCACTGCAAAGAACATCGGTTCACCTGCCGGAGGTACGGAAACAGTGCTTGAAGTCGGTCTTGATCCAAAGGCAAAGAAGAGGCTGCTTGAGCTTCAGGATACACAGACAAAAATGGTCACCGAGCTTGAGGAAGTCGAGCGCAATATCGCCCACCTTGAGGAACAGCGCAAGATTCGCCGTACTCTTCCAAAGGAAAAAGAAGAGAACCTCAATGCCCTTATTACACGCAAGCAGGAAATCAATACTCTCAGTCAGGAGATGACCGAGGAAATCAGTCAGATAGAGACAAGGCTTCGTGACCTTAAGGTCGTCGGTAAAGTCAATGCCAGCGGTACAGTCTATGCCGGAGCAAAGATCTTTGTCCGTGATGAGAAAGATGAGGTCAAGACGGAAGTTAAGTCCGTTACATTCTACTGGGAAAATGGATTTGTCCGCCGTGGCAAATATAATGCAAATGTAGATGACATAAAGGGACCGGATGGCTATACAACCAATTGATTTGTCCACCATGTACTCGCAGATGGACAACGTGGCAAAGTTTTCTGCTTCTCAAAACAAAATTGCACAGGTTGTGAATCAGATTGGGGCCGACAGGGTTGCACAGGATACTTCTGAGAAATCAAAGACCGTGCAGGAAGTTGCAAAGGAAGATTCTGAGGCGGGAATAATAAATAAGGATGCCCGAAACGGATCTTCCGGCGAACAGATGCAGAACAAAAGTAAAAAAAATAAAGACTCTCAGGAAGATGAAACTCCTCCAAAACAGTACGAGTTCACCGATCCGCTCTTAGGACGTCATATAGATATTACGGGGTAAAGATGGCTGTAGTTGTTCTCCTCCTCTGTTTATTCAATGTTGTGATGTGGCTCGTTCAGATTATTCGCTTCAAGAACATATTCTCAACAGACAAAATCATGCAGGAAACCCGTGATCAGCTCAATTCAATGCTGATGGACATAAACAGGAATGCAGAACGTAATATCTCGCTCATAGAGGATAAAATCCGTCAGCTGAAGGAAGTCTCGGAGGAAGCGGACCGTCACATCCAGCTGCTCAAGGGGGAGATTGCCCTGACAGAGAAAAGCAAGGCATTCCAGACCCAGTATGAGCGTATTGCACGTCCAGAGCCCCCAGCTCCACAAATTCCAGTAAAGGAAATCGACACACAGGTAAAGGAAGCCACACAAAAGGCTCCTGCAAAACCAAAGAAACCAAAGACTTCAAAACCGAGGAATCCGGTTGCCGCATACAAGCAGGAGCAGGACCAGGGTGATTTGTTCGTCAGCGACAGGGGAAAGGAAGAAAGAATCTCTCTTGTTGTGGAAACCGACGAGAATCAGGCCCAGCCTCAGGAAAAAAATGACTTTCCGGTCATAACCATGGCAAAGGAACCTCTCGTAATCAAAAAGAGCTTTAACAAGGAAGTACAGGAATTAGCCGCACAGGGCATGAAAGCAGACGAAATAGCCATAAAATTGGGAAGAACTATCCCGGAAGTGAATTTTGCACTTGAAATTTCGTGAAAACACGTTATAATATCGGTATGTCTAGTCTCAATATTAAGGATAATAATTTCGGATTGTTGGCAAACGGTGAAAATGTCAGGCTTTTTACTATTTCCAACGGAAAAATGTCTGTTTCGGTATCGGATTTCGGACCTACCCTTACAAGTATTCTGCTGCCATGTGCATCAAACCGTTATGTTGATGTGCTCCTTGGTTTCTCCACTTTGGACGGTATGGTAAAGGATGACTGCAGCTTTGGCACTGGAATCGGACGCTATGCAAATCGTGTCGGAAATGCCGCTTTTGAACTTGACGGTAAGAAGTATACGCTGGATGACAATGATTCTGGACGCACGCTTCACGGTGGTTTTGACCGCTGGGAGAAAAAGGTGTGGAATGCCGAGCAGGTAAACGGTAAATACGGTCTGGGTGTTTCGTTCAGCAGGTTGAGTCCTGACGGTGAGCAGGGATTCCCCGGAAACCTCAACGTAAAGCAGATAATCACCTTGAATGAAGACAATACACTTACACTTGAATATCTTGCAACAACAGACAAGCCTACAGTAATAAACCTTACAAATCACGCATATTTCAACCTCAAGGGTTATAACGGCGGTACGGTTTACGATCAGGAGCTGGTTCTCAACTGTGACTCTGTACTTGAGACTGAGGCAACAAGTCCTCTGCCAACTGGAAAGAAGACACCGGTTGCGGGAACTCCATTTGACTTTACAAAGCCAAAACTCATCGGAAAAGACATAGGCCAGGTTCCTCCGGGATATGACCACTGCTATTGCCTTACAGGCTACAAGGCAGACGGAAAGCTTCTGGATATGGGATATGTAAAGGATCCTGCCAGCGGAAGGACAATGAGCGTCAAGACCGATCAGCCGGGAGTTCAGCTTTATACAGGAAACTATATCGAGGGAAAAATAGGCAAGAACGGTTTCGTTTATCACAGGCATGGGGCACTTTGTCTTGAGACACAGGATTTCCCGAATGCTCCGAATGAGCCTTCATTCCCGAATACAGTGCTGCGTCCAGGTGAGGAATATCACCGTGTGACCCAGTATTGCTTTTCATTCTAACGGTATGTAAAGAAAATTTAGAACCTTTGCTCTGCAGGGGTTCAACTATAATTTATAACTATAGAGAGGTTACGATGGACGTCCAGTTACAGGAGCTGATTGACAAAATCAAAAGAGACGGTGTGGCCAGTGCAGAATCAGAAGCTCAGGAGATTATTTCCGAGGCACAGAAAAAGGCCGCTTCCATAATCAAGGATGCAGAAGAAAAGGCTGAAGGCATTGTTAAAAACGCCCGCGCCGAAACCCAGCGCATGGAAAAGGCCAGCGAAGATGCAATTGCTCAGGCGGGTCGCAACCTGCTTATTTCTTTCCGTGACGGAATCAACCGTGAGCTTTCCGCACTTGTTTCTTCAGAGA
>JAGCYQ010000131.1 GCA_017960765.1 Treponema sp. | reverse complement strand
ACTGACCTTACTAGGTTTGGTATAGCTCTGCACTACAACCAAACTTACTTGTCTTCTTTCCTTCCCTTTACTGTCAAACAGCGTGCCGCCGTTTTTAGGCGACGAGAGTTAATATACTACATACTTCTTTTTGTGTCAACAGAATTTTTATAATTTTTTTAATTTTTTTTCAAAAAGATGAAAAAAAAGGCTGATTATTTTATTATTTGCTTTCCTTCAACTCTTTTTCTGTCTTTTTCAGGTCAGATTCGTGCTTCTTGATATCCTTTTGAATTTTCTTGATATCATCGATTAATGCCGTAAGTTCTTCATCCTGTGAGGGCGAGAGACTTTCAACCTTTCTTGACACAAAGCTATCAAAGGTAAAAGAGCCCAGCTTGGAATATGCCTTTGCAAGCTTTGACTTAAGCTGACTGAGCTCAATGCGCCTTACTGACTTGTCTCCAAAATCAGAAATCGCTGAACCGGCTGATTTTATGCCGCGTTTACTTGCCTCGACACCGCGGTCAATGTATTCCAGGACCGTTTTTCCGAATGTACCGTCATTTTCTTTCTTTTCAGCCATAAAGCACCTCACTTTATAAAATATACCACAATTCCGGGCTATCGGCAAATTTATTTTTTTCGTGTTTTATCGGGGCTTGGGGCGACGCCCCAGGAGAATGGGGTGCGGTGAAGGCACGGTACGTGACTGAACCCAGGGGAAAGGCTTTTCCCCTAAAAAGGATTTCAAGGATTCAGCTTTACCTCTCCGTATTCATCAACAATCTCTGTCTTTATACCGCTCATTGGCTTCCATACTATTGAAACCGTCATGTAGGGGTCAAAATTATACTCGCGTTTTCCTCCTGTCGTAATGAGGCGGGGGGCAACGGCAAAACTGGCAGAAAAATCCCAGTCATGCAGATCATGCTTAACAGTCACCTTAAGATTCTTGAGCTTAAAGCCTGATGATTTCCTGAGAGCCTGGTCAGAGTCATAAAATGCCCCGTTTCCCCAGAATGCGAAGGAATTGAACAAATCAACAAAAATATTTGTTTCACCGGGAAGGTTTATATCCGAATTAAACATGCCCTGGAAATAGCGGTAAATCGAAGAGTTGCGGGTTTCGGAGCTGAATGTCAAATCCATGAACTTGTTGATCTTGAATGTAATTGAAGGCGCAAACCTGAAATAACTGCTGGTGGGCCTTATCAAATCAAACACGAGGGATGTGGAGAAATCCGGAGTAAAGGTTATCCTGTTTTTCCAGAAAGTGAATGTCTTGTCGGGGAATTCATACGAAAGAGAGAGGGTCTCAGGCAAGAATTCCTTTTCGGTATGTGCCACCCATCCTTCGCTTGGGTTAAAATCATAACCGTATGTCTTGGACATTGAATATGACAAGGAAAGATTCATGTAGGCCAGAGACAGCCTGAAAGCTGAGGCTTCCCAGTTCTCCCAGTCATAGGAGAAGGATTCTGTCAACGAAAGCTTATTTTTTGTGGACTCAAAAAGTGAAAGAGTCGCGTTCTGCTTGAAAAGGTTCTTGTTCCATTTTGTTGTTCCGTCCGCGTTCCTGCTCTCGTAAATGCCGCTGGATAATGACGTTGTAACATAGGGGAACTTCAGGGACAATGTCGCATCATAGGAATCAAGCTGCGGGGGAAGCTTTGTCGTAAGGGTCAGTGTCTGTGAAAAGGACGTGGACTGCTGGGCGGAGAAACTCATTGAAAAACTGTGCTGGGTAATTGACTTTTCATCTGTCAGGTCAAGAAAATGATATTCCCATTCCGGATCGTCAGCGCTGCCTGTAAACTCTTTTCTGATTATCTTTGCGGTCGTATTCCATGAAAGGCTTGTATCCTTAAACATGTCAAGGTAGATGAGGGGCTTTAGGATAATGCTGTTTGTTTCGGTCAGATCCATTGTGGATGCTGAATAATCCGCAGTCTTGATTGAAGCGGCAGAACTGTCTGTATAACCGTCAAGCCTCGGGTGAGTCTGATACGACGGATTGAATGTCAGGTCGTTGTTCATAGTGAAGAATGAGCCGCGGTATGACATCTTGCTCGAAAGAACTACCGGTGACTTTATCTGATAGAATGATGACTGTATGTCCTTCCATGAAAAATCAGAAGGTGTCTGAAGTCCGGTGGAAAGATAGTTTATCTGAGATGAGAACTGCGGTGATATTGAATAAGTAAGTGAATAGTCAAACTGCGGTATGGCATTTACAGCCAGTGTATATTTTGAGTCCAACTGTGGAAGTGCAGATTCCGGCAGAACAGGATTTTCAGGCACATCCTTTTTTTCTTTTGATTCTTTTTCCTCAGCGGTTTTCTCCGGTTCCTTAAGATCTTCCGGCAGCTCGAGCTCAAACGGGAAGTCAATTTTTGTTTTTGACGCAGAGACAGGAGTTGTTGAGGAGTATTTGAAAATAGTTCCTGATATTTGACCGCTGACCTTTACAGGGGTAAGCTGCGACGGATAATAGAACATCCTTTCCGGACTGTATGTTGAGAGCATGTCCGTAGAAGGAAGTACCGCATTCTTTGAATTGAAAATCAGAGATGAAGAGACGGATGATATGCTGAATGTATTTATGTAAGGCTTGACCACCTCTGGAAGCGGAATTGAATAGGATGCGTTTGCGTTCCATGAAAAGGTTGAGACAGTGGAAACAGAAGCTGTACTGTTTGAGTCCTTTTCCGAGCTCATCAAAAAACTTATCCAGTCCATTGATTCCGTGCGGGTTCCAAAATCATCATGAAAAAACGGATCTGAATAAAACGGCATTACAAGGCTCAGATAAAAAGGCTTGCTTATTGCCAGCTCAAGATTTCCCCCGTATCTGAACGGCAGCTCAAGCCCCATGAAATTTGATTTGTCGTGATAGACAGTTCCGGACATTGAATAAGGCATGTACGTGTTTGACAACGAGTCATTAAAAACCGTATTGCTGAAACCCAGCTCCAGAGCCCCTTGAAGATTTGATATTATGCCTTTTGAAGCCATTGCCCCCTGAAGCCCGACCATTCCTCCGAGATTCGAATAATAATCCGCCATGATTTTAAGATATTCTGCAGTGCTTCCTGTATAGTCCTCGTCAAGGTTATGAAGTACAAGCCCTTCCCTTTTCTGCTCCTTTAGCTTTGAGGGTTTTATGAAATTGAACAATGCGGCAGAAACATCGGAATCATCACCGGACTTTTTACCTGAGTCAAGAGGCTTTCTTCCAAGCAGGTATGTTGTTGTATTTACAAAGTATCCTTTCCTTAAATCTGAACCGAACGTTGGGTTAAAAATCAATTCATCCTTCGGGTAATAAAATGCGGGCAGATACATTACAGGAACATTGCCTACATAAAGCACGGAATTCAGGAATGCAAACTCTCCACCAGGCAAAAGCCACAGCCTTGATGACTTTATTTTCCAGTGCGGCTCATCCTCATCATCACAGAAGCTTAATGTCGCATCCTTGAACGTGATTGTATTTGTGGAAGTCTTGCCGAACAGCTCTGAGCTTACGATTAACGAGGAACCGGATGGAAGGTTGATGGCATCGCTTGAAAGCTGTACGATTTTTCCTCCGTCGAATATACCCTCAAGTGTCTCGGTATTTAGAAGAAGAGTTTCCGCACTTATGTTCTGTGATCCATCTGCTCCACCTGTCTGCTTGAGTGACACTGAACCTGAGGCATAAAGCATCTGGCTCTTCCGGTTGTATGTGATTCTTGAAGCAGTTACAGTGGTCTCAGTTTTATCCTGGGTTACTGACAGAGTGACTGAACCTGTAAGGACGATTTCCTCATCACCAGTCTCTGCATTCTTTACGTATTCGGTTTTGTCGGCATTTATGATGTTTATTACAGATTTTGTTGACTGTGCGAACGAGCATGGAATAAATGCAAAAAGCATAAGAATGATTGCAAAGACATTTTTGAGTAATCCTGCATTGTTCAATCTTAGTGCATCTATCCTTCTATTCATTGCGTTCCAGCATTTCCCTTACAAAATTTCCTGTATAGCTTTTTTTGTTTTTCGCCAGCTGTTCCGGGGTACCTGTAGCAACGACAGTTCCGCCGTTGTATCCGCCTTCAGGTCCAAGATCAATTATATAATCTGCCTGACAGATGACATCAAGGTTGTGCTCTATCATCACGACTGTGTTACCCTTGTCAACAAGCTTTTGAATAACTCCCATGAGCTGCTTGATGTCCACAAAATGAAGTCCTGTTGTAGGCTCGTCAAGAATATAAAGGGTTTTGCCAGTAGAAGGACGTGACAGCTCAGATGCAAGCTTTACACGCTGGGCCTCTCCTCCACTTAAGGTAAGCGCATTCTGCCCAAGCTGAATGTACCCCAGGCCCACATCCTTTAAGGTCTGGAGTTTCCGCGCTATGTGTGGAATTGAAACGAAAAAGTCAGCCGCATCCTCTATGGTCATGTCGAGGACATCACTTATTGTCTTTCCCTTGTAGAGGACGTCGAGGGTTTCCTGATTGAACCTTTTTCCATGGCATACGTCGCACTGAATGAAAACGTCGGGAAGGAAGTTCATCTCGATTGTGATTGTGCCGGCACCCTGGCAGTTTTCGCAGCGGCCGCCCTTTACGTTAAAGCTGAACCGTCCGTTCTTGTATCCCCTTGCCTTTGATTCAGGAAGAGATGCATAAAGCTCGCGGATCTTGTCGAACACTCCGATGTATGTGACCGGATTTGAACGCGGAGTACGACCGATGGGGCTCTGGTCTATGTTGATCACCTTGTCAATGTTTTCAAGTCCTGTAATCTTCTTGTAGCCGCCTGAAGGATATTCCGTGCGCATGACCGCATTGCTTGCCGCCGGGAAGAATACGTCATTGAGCAGGGTTGATTTTCCGCTACCTGAAACACCCGTGATGCAGGTAAAGGTTCCAAGGGGAATCGTTACATCTATGTCCTTGAGGTTGTGTTCCTTTGCACCAAGAATCTGAATGAACTGACCGTTGCCCTTTCTGCGCTTTTGTGGCACAGGCATGGTGATTTTTCCCGCAAGATACTGGCCGGTAACGCTCTGCTTTACGGTCATGACCTGTTCGGGGGTTCCGCATGCCATAACCTGTCCGCCATGAACGCCAGCACCAGGTCCTATCTCTATCAGATAATCTGCAGTACGCAAAGTCTGCTCGTCATGTTCAACTACGATTACAGTGTT
>JAGCYQ010000130.1 GCA_017960765.1 Treponema sp. | reverse complement strand
TGAGCTAATCGCCCTTGTTTTTCTCCGAATAATCGGAAAAATATAATATGCGTCCGACACGGCTCGAACGTGCAACCTATGGATTCGAAGTCCATTGCTCTATCCAGTTGAGCTACGAACGCGAACGTCTGGCACTGTCCGAATCGTTCAGGAGGGTGCCTGGTGGGTTTCGAACCCACGACAACCAGATCCACAATCTGGGATTCTACCCCTGAACTACAGGCACCATGTAATCGACATGAGCCACTATATCAGAAAACCCGATGATTTGTCAAGCGGAATATATATATTTTTTCACAAAATATTTTATAAAACAAATATATGCAGATAATCCGGTCATAATAATGCAAAAAATAGATAGAAAAAAAACTAAAGGTGGATTTTCAGATTCCGATAATCGTATTAGGAAACCTGTAGAGGGGACGAATTACAACTCTAGGAGTAAAAATATGGGTGAAGCCGTTATAGAAGAAAAAGAAACGGAAGAGATTGATTCCGTAAAGGAAAAGGTTAGTGAGTTAAAACGTAAGACAAAGGCAGCCCGTAAGGCAAAGAAACAGGCAGCAGTAAAGAAAATCGCAGAAAGCGGAGAGAATGAGCTGCTTCAGATTCTTATTGCCCAGAATGATGTCCTTGACTGCATGTTGACTCAACAGAAAAAGATTCATGACAGTGTTAAAGAGCGTAAGTGGGTGGAGCTCGAGAACTGTATAAACAGCATGCAGGCATACAGTGATGCCTTCGTGAACCTTGATCAGTGCAGGGAAAACTTTGTAGGGGATAACAAAGACCTGTATCTGATGCCTGAAGTGCGGGATGTCTTTGCAAGCGTACGCACAAAGCTGTCAAAGAGCAAGATTGAAAACAATGCTCTGGCAACATATGTCTCATCAACAAGGGAATTTGTTGACGGGGTTCTGGAAAACTGTGTTCCGCAGTCAAGGACGAAAGTCTATGGCCGCAATGGAAAAATCATCCGTCCTACAGCGGAAAGCGTAGTGCTGGATGCATTAGTATAGAAAACGAAACCTTTATTGAATAGATAACGGATTATCTGGAGGAATAGAATGTCTGGTTCATTTGCTGGAATAGAAATTGGAAAAAGATCGCTTATGGCTCACTCACTGCAGATTCAAACTGCAGGTCACAACATCTCCAATGCAGACACAGAAGGTTATACACGCCAACGTGTAAACGTAACGTCTTTTGATCCTCTGTATCGTCCTGATTTGGAAAGGGCAGAAACAGCCGGTCAGATCGGACAGGGAACAGAAGTCGAAAGTGTTACAAGGCTCAGGGACGAGCTTCTTGATACGCGCATTGTTGCACAGACAAACGTGCAGTCATACTGGGAAACCAGGGAAAAATATTACACGATGCTTGAGCAGATTTACAATGAGCCGGAGGAAATCTCTGTTCGTGGAAACATGGACAAGTTCTGGGAAAGCTGGCAGGAGCTGTCACTTTATCCAGATCAGGATTCAGCACGCCAGGCAGTTGTTACACGCGCAGACAGCCTCACAAATGCAATTCAGCAGAGGAACAAAAGCCTTGTTGCTATCGGTAACCAGATTAACGAAGACATCAATGCAACCGTAAGGCAGGTAAACGACTATTCAAGACAGATTGCTGAGCTCAACATGGAAATCGTAAGGAGCAAGGCACTTGGTGATGATCCTAATGATCTGATGGACCGCCGTGACCTTCTTGTTGAAAAGCTCGGTAAACTCATAAATGTAACAGTAGAAAGAAAAGACCCGGATGAATTCATGGTGCACACAGCCGGACAGATTATTGTTCAGGGTGGTATTGCACGCCAGATTGAAGCCATTCCGGATATTGAGGATGGCGGTTATTCCAAGCTCAGGTGGCAGGACACAGAATATGACGCTTTCTTTGAGGGCGGTTCATTGGGGGCACTTGTTGAGCTTCGTGATAAGGATGTCAGGTCCGAGATGCAGTCACTCAATACAATGACATTGAACTTTGCAGACCTTGTTAATGACATTCACCGCAATGCAATCGGAAAGAACAATGTTACTGGATTAGATTTCTTTGTTCAGCATCCATTTGTAGAGAATACAAACGGCAACTATGACAGCGATGGTGACGGAGTCATGGATACTTCATATGTATTCAGACTGACAGGAACAAACGCACTTAAAGAGCATGAACAGATTGGTCTTGAGGGAGAAATTACACTTTCAGGCCATGATGGAAACGTAACACTCGCTTATCATGCAACAGATACAGTTGAGGAAGTAATCAACAGAATCAACAATACAGACGCTGAGGTTAAGGCATACCTTGACCGTGACAACCGTCTTGTCCTCAAGGCAACCGCTTCAAACGACAAGCACAATCCTGATTTTGTTATCCGCCATGTTGAGGATTCCGGAATGTTCCTTACTGGATATGCAGGACTCTTGAACGCAAGCGGTGAGGAAGGTGCTTACGATTATGCTCAGGCAGATGCAGTCAATGCTCTTGCAGGTGCACAGTTCGGTACAGCTCCTGTCTTGAATCCATCAGCTTACATTCAGGTAAATGATGCGATCCACACAGACATTCAGTCAGTTGCAGCGGCTATGCCAAACTTACAGGGTGTGGCAGATGCAGGTGACGGAAGGGCAGCGGTAGAAATTGCAGCACTCAGAAACACAAGCGTAATGATTGGAAAGAGCAGGACATTTGATGACTACTTTGCCGATGCAGTAACAAATGTCGGCCTTAAGGGTGAACAGGCTGAAAACATGATGATAAGCCAGAATGCAATCATGGCAGACCTTACGGCATTGCGTGACAGCATAAGCGGTGTAAACATCGATGAAGAACTTGCAGACATAATGAAATTCCAGCACGGATACAATGCGGCTGCTAGGTTTGTAACAGTTCAGGATGAATTACTTGATACATTAATCAACAGACTTGGAATCTAAGGAATATAGGAGACGAAAATGAATAGAATCAGTTCACAGTTCAACAATACAAATACACAATATTTCTTAAGGCATCAGGAAGTAAAGGAAGCCCGTAAGAATGCACAGATCGGAAGACAGAGCAGGAT
>JAGCYQ010000129.1 GCA_017960765.1 Treponema sp. | reverse complement strand
ATAAAATGGTTATCACTTCGGGACATTAGCTCAGTTGGTCAGAGCAGGGGACTCATAATCCCTTGGTCCTAGGTTCAAGTCCTAGATGTCCCATTAAACACTAAAAAATAAAGACACAGGATGTGGATTTACGGAATCCCAAGTCCTAGATGTCCCATACAATCAGCGCTGACAAAAGGAGACGCGTAGCCGATGAGAATGTAATCCTGATTTCCGATTTTTTTGTTTCTCAAAAACAATAAGATTGTTATGGAAGTCGGTTACAGTCCTATCTTTTTTATGCGTCAGTAAGCGTGATTTAAAAGCTTTCTGTAACTGGCTTCTGATTCTGGAGGCCAACATGACAATTCAAATCAACAAACTTCATTTTTCTTACCCCCACTCACATTCAAACCTGTTTGAGGATTTTTCACTTTCTGTTTACGACGGATGGACTTGTTTTGCGGGAAGCAACGGATGCGGAAAAACCACACTCCTAAAGCTGATTGCAGGCATGCTACTCCCAGACAGCGGCTCAATCCTTGTGGACGGTGAAAAAATCACGGATGCGGGAAACATCATCTATTGTGCTCAGGAAACCTCGGAGATTCCGGAAAACCTTTATTCAGCCTTCTGGTCACCTGACAATGAGGTGCGTCGCTTTTTCTCTATGCTTCACATCAGCGAGGAAATGCTTGAACGCTATGACAGTCTTTCAGGCGGTGAGAAAAAACGCATTCAGATTGCATCTGCACTTGCTGACTATCCCTCTGTGCTTTTGCTGGATGAACCTACGAACCACCTTGACGCAGAGACAGTTCAGATGATAACGGACGCGCTAAAGGCATACAGGGGCATCGGCATAATGGTAAGCCATGACCGTTCATTTGCTGACTCACTTTGCACGCATACAGTCTACCTCTACAACGAGTCATACGCATTTGCTGGAGGAAGGGATTGTATAGCTTACGACACATACCCATGCGGACTCACCAAGGCACTTGAGCTGAGGCAGGCAGGAGCGGAACAAAGCCGTGATGAATGGAACAGGCTCAATTCCAAGGCGGCATCAGAAAAACAAAGGAGCATGCAGCTTGAGGCAGAGAACCAGAAGTCCAAGGCAAGGCTATCTAAAAAGACTTTGGATTCCCAGGACCACGACACACAGAGGAAAATCGACGTTGCAAGGGTCACAGGAAAAGACAGGACCACAGGAGATGCAAAGGCAAGACTTGAGACACAAATCCGACAGACTGAATCAGCACGTGACAGCATAAAGAAAGCCCTTAAGCGCAAGGACGGGTTTTCTGTTGCAAAGACAGATTTCTCCAAGCCCATCTGCATAGAGGAGGATGTCCTTTCTGCAGGCACTTACTCGCTGAAGATTCCGCACATAGAGCTGAACCAGAACACCAGAATCGCACTCACGGGACAAAACGGAAGCGGAAAAACCATGTTCATTCGCCATGTGATATCTCTTTTGGAAAAGGCCGGCCGCCTGAGCGAGGTAATGTATCTTCCGCAGGAGGTTGATGAGGAAAAACGTGAGTCCATACTGAACGAATTCTACGCTCTGGATCAGGATGAACGCGGAGACGTGCTTTCCACTATGTTCAGGCTGGGAAGCGAACCGGAACGCATAACCGAGCTTCGTGCAGGAACAGACAAGAACGAGGCAGACTCGGACCAGAATCTTTTGAGCCCCGGGGAATTGCGCAAGCTGATGATTTCCCTGGCAGTCCAGAAACCTCTTTCGCTTTTGATTCTTGATGAGCCGACAAACCACATGGACATAAGCAGCGTACTTGCACTGGAAGAGGCATTGTCATCACTTGATTGTGCGATGATTACCGTAAGCCACGACAAGGCATTCCTGCAGAAAATCACGAACACCAGTCTTGTTGCAGAACGTCATGGAGATTCCGGGGAGATAAAGCTGAGGCTGTGATTTATCATGCTGCCTGAATATTGACTTCACAAGTTTTGAGTTTTAAACTATAATTCAATTAAGCATCTTATGAAAAACAAGAAACTTGCAACCGTCATTTTATGTGTCCTCTCGACTTGCACTGTGATTCTTTCATCCTGTTCAAAAAAGCAGAATGAACCGGTCAAAGAAAAGCCCGTGGAGGAAAAAAAGCTTATCCTGGGATTCTCTCAGATTGGATCGGAAAGCGCATGGAGGACACGCAACACTCAGTCAATTTATGAAGCCGCCGCAGAAAACGACATTCAGATTATTTTTGACGACGCACAGCAAAAGCAGGAAAACCAGCTCAAGGCAATACGCTCGTTCATCGTGTATCAGGTGGATGTCATCGCCTTTGTTCCGATTGTGGAAGACGGCTGGGACAATGTTCTTACTGAGGCAAAGGAAGCAGGCATTCCTGTGATTCTTGTTGACCGCCAGATAAACGCAGACCCATCGTTGTATGCGGGATTCCTTGGTGAGGACGGCGTGGAGGAAGGTCGCAGGGCAGCACGTTATCTTGTGAACAAATGCAAGGACAGGCATGGAAGCATAAACATCTACGAGATGGCAGGAACAGAAAACTCATCCGTGGTAAGGGATCGTGCAAACGGTTTCCGTGAAGTCATTGCTGATGACCCAAAGTTCAAGATAATACATTCGGAGGACGGAGACTTCCTTCGCTCCCGAGGAAAAGAGATTGCAGAGAACCTGATAACACAGAGCAGCAAAAAGGACGGACTCTATTTCAACGGCCAGAAGATTGATGCGGTATACTCACACAACGACTCCATGACACTGGGAATGCTAGACTCACTTGAAAACTATGGCGTTCACACAAACGATACGATCATAATCAGCGTGGATGCAGAACAGAAATCAATCGACGCACTTACTGCAGGCAAGTTGAACTGCGTAGTTGAATGCAACCCGAACCTTGGTCCGATGCTGATGGAACTTGTAAAACAGATTGCAGGCGGCTATTCCATTCCGTTCATCACATACAACAGCGAGACAGTCTTTACCGAAAGCGATGATTTTTCTCTTTACCAGCCACGCGGTTACTGATGGAGCAGAGAAATGAAGCGCAACAAAAGCCTTAGGCGGACACTCCTTGTAACATATATCTCACTGCTTTTCATCACGTTGATTCCTTCGATTTATTCTGTTGTTGTATTCCAGTTTCATACCAATCAGTACAGTCAGATAATCAAGAACGTAAGCTCGGCAAACAACATAAGCTCCATTGCAAAAAACGACATTCCAGCTGAACTGTGGAACATCATCTGCGGCAAAAAGGAGATAGCGGACGGAAGCCAGAACATAATGCTGGACGAGATTTCCTCAGGACTTTCACTGATGCTTTTGACGAACAAGAACGAGGAAAGCCTTGGTAAGCTTGAGGTTGCAAACAGGGCCTACACTACCCTTAAGCGCAACGTGGACATCCTGATTCAACAGATGAAGGCAGGAAGCCTTGTAACACAGAACGAGGCAACACTGGACGAGATAAGGACAATCACTTCGCTTTTCTCAGACATCATGCTGGACTTTATAGAAACGGAAATTGAATTTGCAAATCAGACAAACCAGTCTTTGCGCAACACATCAATGACACTTACCGTAATCCAGATATTGATAACCGTGCTTGCAATCATAATCTCACTGTACAGCTTCAGAACTGTCTCTAATGCAATACAAAAACCGATCAGCGACATGGAAAAACTTTCTACAAAAGTTTCCAACGGTGACCTTACCGCACGAATCGACATCCCGCATGTAAACGAGCTGGACACTCTTGCCGGAAACCTGAACACCATGACCGAGCAGATTGACGTCCTGATTCAAAAGAACATGGAGGAGCAGAAGAACTTCCAGAAGGCGGAGATGAAGGCACTTCAGGCACAGATTACCCCGCACTTCCTTTACAACACGCTTGATACAATCGTGTGGCTTGCAGAGGAAGAGCAGACCGACGATGTCGTAAAGATTACAAAGGCATTCTCTGACTTCCTTCGCATATCCCTTAGCCGTGGACATGAATGGATTACAATCGGACAGGAGCTTGACCACATCAGGAATTACCTTACGATTCAGAAAATCCGCTATGCCGACATTTTGAGCTATAAGATTGAAGCAGACGAATCCCTGTGCAACTCAAAAATAATCAAGCTTGTGCTGCAGCCTCTTGTGGAGAACGCAATCTATCACGGAATCAAGAACAAGCGTGGACGCGGAGAGCTTTGCGTAAAAGTTCATTACACGGACGATAACAAGGATCAGATAGAATTCTCAGTTGAAGACAACGGAGCAGGTTTTACAAAGGAACGTCTTGAGGAAGTACGTCAGGAACTGGAGAAAGGTGAGCAGGACTCAGAGAAGCTGACCTCGGTGTACGGACTTTACAATGTGAACAAAAAACTCCGCCTGTACTACGGTGATAAAACTGAAGGACTCAAAATAGAATCTGAACCGGGCAAGGGAAGCAGGATAAGCTTTATCGTTGCAAGCAGGATGGAAGAAACGGAGGGAAGTGATGTATAGTGTATTTTTAGTTGACGATGAGCCGATTGTACTTGAAGGCATCCGCTCAAAAATTGACTGGGAGAACAACGGCTTTACGTTTGCAGGAGAAGCCACCGACGGAGAAATCGCACTCTCCATGATACACGAAATCAAACCGGACATACTGATCACAGACATAAAGATGCCGTTCATGGATGGACTAGAGCTTTCCAAGGCAGTAAAGAACATCCAGCCGTGGATAAAGATAATCATACTTTCAGGACACGACGAATTCGACTATGCAAAAAAGGCAATATCAATCGGTATCGAAGACTACATCCTTAAACCGTTTACACCGGACGAAATCCTTGCAAGCCTGAACAAAACTGCAAAAGAAATAGACAAGGAACGCAGGCAGCTTTCTGACATTTCTAAACTCAAGGAAGAACTCAAATCAAGTGCGAGCCTTGTAAAAAAAGAATTTCTGAATGAGCTCCTCCACTCATCACCAGACCTGTCACAGGTAATGCAGAAGAGCAAGGAACTGAACCTTGACCTTATAGCACGATTCTACAAGGTTCTTGTAAGCCGTATCGACAGCACGGACAACGAGGGAGAATCGCTTCAGGAAGCAAAGTCACTTTTAAACTCATATTCGGACGCATGGAGTCAGGCTGTTTCATTTTTCCACCATTCAAATCTTTTAGTGTGCATCTTCAAGGGAAACACCCAGCAGGAACTTGACGAAAACGCATTCCGCACCGCAGAGACAATATCGCACATAACCGGAAAAATAAAATCATGCACAGTGACCACCGCAATCGGAAAAACCGTGGAAAGAATTCCTCTCCTGAAAGACTCGTATTCAGACGCAAGAAAGATACTTGAAAAAACCGAGGCCGTTCATGCAGACAAAACGGATGACAAGGGAAGAACCAGCGGAAACAGAATCATCAGCTCCGATGACATTGCAGAAAACATCGAGGAAGTTTTCATTGACCCGAAGGACAGTGACCCGCTTGTGGACAGGCTCAAATATGCAAGCAAGAACGACATTGACGCAATCATAGAGGAATCGATGGCATTGATACGCAAGAACAAGGGACAGTTCAAGGTGTTTGCATCTTATCTTCTTGTTGACTTGATTTTTGCGGTGTCAAAGCTTGTGGAAAAACTTGGCGGCGACATAAAGAACCTTAAGCCGGAAATACTTCAGAGGAATTTCATAGACGATGCAGTTTCAGACGAAGAGATTTTCAAGGACACCATCAAGCAGGTCTTGAATTTTGCACTGGACTACCGCAACTCAAAGATGACCGGAAAATACGGGGACGTTATTCTTAAGGCAAAGAAATATATCGAAGAAAACTATGCGGACCAGAACACGACGCTCACTACTGTGGCACAAGCCGTGGCCTTGAGTCCAAACCATTTCAGCACGATTTTCTCACAGGAATGCAAGACTACGTTCATTGAATATCTGACAAGCGTACGCATGGAAAACGCCAAACGCCTGATGCGCGAGACCGACATGAAGGGCTACGACATTGCCTACGAATGCGGCTTTTCCGACCCCCACTACTTCAGTTACATATTCAAAAAAAACACGGGACTTTCGCCCCGTGAATATAAGCTCAGCGTTGAAAAATAATTTATCCTGCCATGTTGCCCAGTTTCTTTTTCCTCTGTGAAAGGATTACACTCTGCAGCAGGATGAAGAAACACAGCATGAGACCGGTTGTAATGCTCTGCCAGTATGGCTCACGAAGACCTGAGGCCACAACGATGTTGTTAATGGTCTTGAGGGACATGACACCGAACAGTGTACCGATGACACTACCCACACCACCGGAAAGCAATGTTCCACCGATGATGGAAGAAGCGATTGCCTGCATTTCCGCACCAGTTGCATTTGAGGCATTACCCGCACCAGTGTGGAGCAGATAGCAGAATCCCGCGATACCGGCAAGAAGTCCACAAAGAACATATGCAAAGAACTGGGTCCTTCTTACATTGATACCGAGCATGAGCGCGCTTTCGCTGTTTCCACCCACGGCATAAAGGTTGCGTCCAAAGCGTGTCCACTTGAGCATTGCCCACAAAGCGATGACTACAACTATTGCAATGATAACGCCAACTTCTATTGAAGAAGGAATCCATGTACCGTTGCGTGAATATGTTCCCAGGAACGGAATGTCGATGTAATGCTCCTTGAGTGCGATAAAAGCCTCGTTTGTTGCAGTACGCGGAACCTTGCTGACGATAGTAGTCATTCCGCGTGTAAAGAACATTCCTGCAAGAGATACGATGAACGGCTGAATCTTAAGATATGCCACAAGATAACCCTGCACAAGACCTACCGCAAGACCGATTCCAAGAGAAATCAGGATAGAGCTGAAGATGCCGCCACCATGATCCTCCATGAACACGACAGATGCCATGGTAATGAGGGCAACAGAGCCACCAACGGAGATATCAATTCCACCGGTAATCATGACGATGGTAAGGCCACAAGCGATTACAATCAGGTAAGCGTTGTTGTTGAACAGATCAAGGAACTGCTGAGGATTCAGGAATCCACCGCCCCAGATAATCATGGCAAGAACATACATTCCAATGAAGGTGCAAATTGTAATCGTAAGAAGCAAAGTCGTATTGGAAAGAGGCTGCCTGTTTTCTTTTTTACCAAAAAGGTTCGTAAAAATATTTGCCATAATTATTTAGCCTCCACTGCAGGAGCAGCTGATTTAGCCGCAGATTTTTCTGAGATTCTATTCTTAAGGTGACTTATCCATGACTTAACGACAGGAGATCCGGCAATAACGATGATGATGATGACCACTGCCTTGTAAGCCTTTACCGCTGTTGAAGAAACCTTCATTGCATAAAGCGTGATTGTCAGAGCCTGAATGATGTAAGCACCCATGATTGAACCGGACAGCTTGAACTTACCGCCGCCAAGAGAGTTACCTCCGATGGCAACCGCAAGAATCGCATCCATTTCAATATCAAGAAGGATTGTCTCATGGTTGATGAGTCCGATGCGGCACACGTTGATTGAACCTGCCATTGTGACACAGATACCGAGTATTACAAAAACCGCAAGCTTCCACACAACAGGATTGATTCCGTTGAGTTTTGCAGCACGCTCATTGATACCTACTGACTGGATGTACAGCCCGAGTGTCGTCTTCTTGAGCAGAAGGTTTATGAGCACTACGAAAATCACAACGATGATGATCGGTGTTGGAACTGCAATATGAGGAATGAATCCGCCCACATAGGTAAGGATGTTTCCTTCGACGTTTGGAGTGGCACCACCGTTAATCCAGTATGCAATCGGACGACCCGCCGTATACAGAATCAGGGATGCAATCATCGGCTGTATGTTGAACTTTGCAATCAGCACACCGTTCAAGAGACAGAAGATTATTGCAACGACACATGCAAAGACAAGGGCAACAGCAAGAGTACCACCGTTTACGCTCCACGCACGCAGAACCTTTACGAATATGGAACCTGCAATTGCGGCACTTGCACCGATAGAGATGTCCTGACCTTTACAGGCTGATGTTACAAGCGTCATACCGATGGAAAGAATCACAAGCTCAGAGGCACCGTTCAAGATACTGATGAGGTTTCCGGAAAGAACCGTATTTCCCAGATTGTTCTTTTTGATTACGATTGAGAAGAAACTAGGATCACGGATAAGGTTGAATATTACCAGAACAAGCAGAGCCACAAGGGGAATTGCAAGTTGAGACTGGAAGATTCTCTTTATTGAAGTTTTGATTTTATTAGCCATTTTTTGCTTTTCCTCCCGCAATAGTCTTCATGATAACATCCTGACGCAGCATCTCATCCTTCAGCTCACCGACAATCTTACGGTCGCGCATGACGATAAGGCGTGAACAGACTGCAAGCATTTCCTCAATCTCAGAAGAAATGAACGTGATGCTTACACCCTCTGATGCCAGCTTCAACACCTGCTTCTGGATCTCGAGTTTTGTACCGACGTCGATACCGCGTGTAGGCTCGTCAAGAATCAGGAACTGTGGATGTGTCAAAAGCCAGCGTGCAAGAATGACCTTCTGCTGGTTTCCGCCGGAAAGAGATTTTATAGGAGTCTCTTTTGAGGCAGTCTTTATCTCAAGCAAATCAATGAATTCATCTGCAAGCTTCTCTGACTCTGCACGTGAAATCGGATGTGTGAATCCCTTGAGCACCTGCATAGCAAGAATAAGGTTCTCGCGTACAGAAAGATCCTGAATGATACCGTCTCCCTTGCGATCTTCCGGAAGATAACCGATTCCGTTCTTCATGGCATCAATCGGCTTTGTAATCTTTGCATCTTTACCGTTGACCTTTACCTTTCCACCTGTCACACGATCCGCCGCAAATATGGCACGAACACTCTCACTGCGTCCTGAGCCAAGAAGGCCTGTAAATCCGTTGACCTCACCCTTGTTGATGGCAAAATCAAACGGGCGTACGCCTTCCGCACTTGAAAGACCGTTAGCCTCGTATACAATCTCGCCCTTTCCTTCATAATTCCTTCTGGAATTCCTGAGGTTGGAGATGTCCTCCAGATCTTTTCCGAGCATGGCAGAGATAAGCTGAACCTTTGGAAGCTCACTTACGGAATATTCGCCAACAAGCTCACCGTTACGCAAAACCGTAATCTTATCGCAAACTTCGTAAACCTGCTCCAAAAAGTGAGTAATGAATATTATGCCGACTCCACGCTGCTTAAGGTCACGCATCAGGGTGAACAGAAGCTCAACCTCACATTCATCCAGAGAAGAAGTAGGTTCGTCAAGAATCAAAACCTTGCATTCCATATCCACTGCACGGGCAATCGCAACCATCTGCTGAACTGCAAGAGAACAGGTTCCCAGCTGCTGACTGGCCTTGGCAGGTATGTTGAGTTTTGAAAGAATTTCGTCAGCCTTTTTTTCCTGGGCGCGGCGGTTTACAAAATGGTATTTTCCGCGTCCTATAAACATATTCTCTGCAACCGTAAGATTCGGGCAGAGTGTAATTTCCTGATAAACAGTGCTTATTCCGCTGTCCTGTGCATCCTGTGGAGAGCGGATTATAGACTCTTTTCCGTCTACTTCAATTATTCCCTTGTCTTTTTCATAAACACCGGTGAGAACTTTTACAAGAGTAGATTTACCAGCACCGTTCTCACCCATCAACGCATGGATTTCACCTTCCCTAAGGAAAAAGCTCACGTCCTGTAAAGCCTTTACCCCGGGGAACTCCTTGTAAATCCCCTTTGCACTTAAAACAATCTT
>JAGCYQ010000128.1 GCA_017960765.1 Treponema sp. | reverse complement strand
CACACACTTTACAGCATTTCTATTATAATTATTTAAAGGTGCACTTGCCATATTAAATTAGTTCCTCCTTTTTATTCATACCAAATGTCACCTACTTGTGGGTTACTTGGTGCACCATGTGGAATGTTTAGTCTTGTGGTCACATTCAAGTCTTTTACAGTAGTGTGTCCTGTAAGTTCTTTATCACCTGTAATTGTTTGGTCTTCTGACTTTGTGACCATATTGTCTTTCATACAATTACTAAAAATAAAATTTGTGCATTCGCATTTTATGATGTATAATTGAAAAGAGGGATTACTTTACGCAGGGAGATTTGATATGAGTATACATTGTTATTCTTTGGGTGCGGCACAGGAAGTTACTGGCAGCAAACACATTATAGAGATAGACGGACGCAGCTTTATGATTGACTGCGGTGCATTCCAGGGTAAGCGTGCGGAGGCGGATAAAAAGAACAGGGAATTTGACTTTGCCGCTGACAAAATCGAATCTGTAATTCTGACTCATGCCCATTTTGACCACTGTGGTTTATTGCCTGTATTGATGAAAAACGGGTACAGAGGAAACATCTATGCCACACCGGCCACACGCGATCTTGCAAATATTGTAATGATGGATTCGGCACGCATACAGGCGCGAGATGCTGAGTTCCTTGCAAAACAGGCCCGCAAAAAGGGAGAGAAATTCTTCTGGAGGCCTCTGTACAACGAGGAAGACTGTGTAAAGGCGGCGAATCAGATTGTCTCCCTGGGATATAACCGCAAGATGTTCATTGCACCGGATGTTCAGCTTGAATTCTTTGATGCAGGTCACATACTTGGAAGTTCCCTGGCATATCTTACGATTACGGGACAGAGAAAAAATACTCTCTCCGGTAAAACAGAAAGCTCAGGTATGGGTGGTTCGCGCAGATTCTGGCATCGTCTCTTTGGCGGAAGCAAGTCTGTGGAGAATACAAACCAGGAAGAAGGCAACATCGCATTGACTGGAGCACCTGCCGACGAGGTACGTGTCTTGTTCACCGGGGACCTTGGCCGTATTGGAAAGCCGATTGTCCGTGATCCTTCAACTAATTTCCCCGCACCTGACTATATTTTCCTTGAAAGCA
Source organism: Treponema sp. (assembly GCA_017960765.1). Lineage (GTDB taxonomy): Bacteria > Spirochaetota > Spirochaetia > Treponematales > Treponemataceae > Treponema_D. Next base: position 14,340 of record JAGCYQ010000128.1, on the reverse strand, counting down.
CTTACGGTAACCGCCTGCACGAGGAACCTGGTGTTGCACTTGATGATCTTGAGGAAGTAATCCGGACGGCTGTTGCAAACAAGGGTAAAATCATAATTCCGTCATTTGCAATTGAACGTGCACAGGAACTTGTTTATTACCTCCACATCCTCATGGACAAAAAACGCATCCCACGCATTCCAGTTTATGTTGACAGTCCTATGGCAGTTAACGCAACGGGTATTTTCCAGCTGCATCCTGAATGCTATGACGAGCAGACCACCGAGACATTCCTGCAGAACCACAAGAATCCGTTTGGCTTTAACGATCTTACATTCGTGCAGAGTGTTGATGAGTCAAAGGAGCTGAACAAAAAGACAGGACCTATGATCATCATAAGTGCCGACGGTATGTGTGAATCGGGACGTGTCCTGTATCACCTTGCAAACAGCATAACTGATCCGCGCAACATCATCTTGATTGTAGGCTACATGTCAGAGAATACTCTTGGCCGCCGCATTCTTGAGGGAGAAAAGGAAGTTCATATTCTGGGCGACTGGTACAAGGTAAAGGCAGCGGTTAAGAAAATCAACGCATTCTCCGCACATGCAGATTACCGCGAGATGACCAATTGGCTTAATACGATAGATACAAGCCGTCTAAAAAAGATTTTCCTGGTACACGGTGAAAAGGATTCACAGGAATTCTTTATGAATCACCTTAAGGAAAACGGCTTTGGCAACGTAGAGGCAATTGAATACGGTAAGGTATACGGTCTGGAATAGGAAATGGACAAAGAAACAGAAGAACGCATAATCGCCCTGGAAACCAAGCTTGCCTACATGGAGGATTTCGTCAATCAGCTGCAGGAAGTTTCGGTTGAGCAGGGTAAGACAATTGAATTACTTCGCACAGAAAATAAAATGATGTCACAAAAAATCCGGGATTTGTCAGATGCATTGGAGGGTGACATTCCAAATCGGAAGCCGCCGCATTATTAGTGAGTTTATCTGGTGGCAGCACTTTCCAGTATGCTGATCAGTTCCGAGTATTCCTTTCGGACTGTTTTTTCCTTGGATGTCAGAATGTGTTCCCTTTCAGCATGAAAGAGTTTATCTTTGGCAGAGACAGGCATGTATTCAATCAGTGACTGAGTATAATAATGCTCTATGCAACCGCGTGGCAGAATGTAGACCGAGGCCGCCGCCGCACCCGCAAGAACCAGGGAGAACAATGCACGCACAAGGGGCAGGCTCTGAGCTGTCTTTTCCTTGAGGACCTGTTCAAGCTGAACCCTAATTTTACCTTCCGCCATGACACCCTGCAGCACAACTGTCTTGAATGTGTCGATATTCTCTGCCATGGCATGCTTTTGATCCAGGGCCTTTAGTTTAGAAGTGAACAGTTCGATTTCCGGCGGCAATGTCGTTTCATCCGGAATCAGGCACAATTCTTTTCCGATAACAGAGAGAAAGCGTTCAAGTCTGAGGATGAGTTTTTCAAGTGTTATAGGATGATCCAGTTCCTTTGAAGTAAAAATACTCTGATAGAATGGGAACTGTTTTTCATTTTGTTTTTCAAGCCAAAGTGTTGCCCTTTCGTCACTGCAGAAAACATCGCGCAGCTTTCCGCCAAATAGGGAATCCAAATCCGTGATTATGCGGCTGTTGGTACCAAGGAGAGCACATACTTTGCAGAAGACTCCCAGCTCATCCTTTCCACCCACATCGATGATTCCGGTTCCTGCAACACCAAGGTCTGTGTGAATGTAGGGCAACAAACTTGCAAACATCTGCTGGTCTGTGTAGCCTTCCACGAATATCTGATTGTCGGAGAAGAAAAACTGCTTGTGGTATGTGTTGAATCGTGGCAAGAACCTGCGGAACAAATCCTCATCACGGCGGCTAAGGGAGTCAATGTGAGTCGGCTCCCGGTTGGTATGGCATACGATTACACCAAGAAGCTCTTCGGGGAACCTGAGGTCAACGAAAAACGGAGAATGTGTTATGACAAAATAAATACGGCTGGGGTGGCGCTGGGAAACACGTCTAAGCTCCTCTGCAAAGAACTGCTGGAACTGAGGGTGCAGGTGAAGCTCAGGCTCATCAAAGACAAGGCATGTGTTGCCTGTATTAGCGTAAAGTGCAACAAGAAGCGTGATTATTTCCTTGAGGCCGTGACATTCAACTTCCTGAAGATCGTACTCAACACTCCAGGCCCGGTTTTCTACAACAGGAACATATTCTCCTTCCATCTGCTTAAAGACAATCGTTTTGCCGAACATGCTGGAAAGTATGCTCTGGACTTTCTGCCGTATGTGTTCATTTTCCTGCAGGATTGAAAGGGATTGTCTGTCTGTGCCGCGGTCTGCCTTTAGGAATTTAGTTGAATATCCGTGCTCTGCGAACTGCCGTGATATGGATTCAACAAGCAGGGTTTTTCCTGAGCCGTTTGGACCAACGACAAGGTTAATCTGAGACCATTCGCTTTTTTGAAAAACTGCACGCCCCCACAAAAATGGAAGCTTGACCTTTACAGGAATATTTACCACGACAATATTATAAACCAAGCAGGGGCTTTTGTAAACGAATTAAAAGAACCTTTCGGCTATGGCAACACTCAGGGGCAAAGTAAGGATGCACATTGCACTGGAGATTGCCACAAGCATGCTGGAATATGATTCGTCACGGTTGAACACTACTGCCAGGGAGGACACGCTCATTCCTACAGGACACAGGGCTGCGATGAAAATGACGTAGGAGATCAGGCGCATGTTCTGCATTGAGCCAAACAGGGACATTGCCGCCCATGCAATAAAGAACATGACCACTGCAGAAAGAACCAGACGTATGAATGTTGTCTTTGCAATACGAAGTACGAATTCCTTGAATGAACCGGCCGGTTTTTTGAATGTAGCGAAAAGCATGCCGAGAAGAAGCATGGAGACTGCCGCATTTGTGTCACTGATGTGTTTTACGGGGCTTGCTATTATGTCCGGGAGCTGACCGGGGATGCAGAAAATGATTATGCCAGAAAGAACCGCAAGAATATTCGGGTTGAGTATTATCTTGAGCGGCTGCATTTTTCGGGTCACCATGTAATATCCGAACGTCCACAGATAAATGTTGAACACGGCAAGATATCCCATCAGATAGAAGGCACCTGCCTGTCCGAACACACCGTTTATGAGCGGAATACCGATAAACCCGCTGTTGGTAAAGACCACGGCAATACGGTCAAGATAATCCAGATCCTTAAGCTCAGGCTTTAGCTCAGTTTTTTTGGAGCGGCAGAAAATCACTGCGAGGACAGTCAATGCAATATGTGCAACCCAGGAGAGCAGAAAAGCCACTGAAAGTTCCTTGAGACGATCGCTGGAATACTCAACGTTAAAGATATTAAGGATGACACATGGATTTACAACATAAAGAAGAATCTTGCTGAAAAATTGTTGCTCGGTTTTCCCAAACTTAAAAATCTTTGTAACCGAAAATCCGACTACAGCTATCAAAGCCATGATGGCCAGCTGCTTAAAAACCGTAAAATACATACGGTGATTATATTCATTTGACTTGGGAGGTGCAAGGGTATGGCAGATATTCATTTTTCCACTTTGCTACTCTTGACGGGTACGGGGGTTTAAACTAAAATTAACAAAATACACAAAACCAGGAGGTTCTTTTATGCCGATGATTCAATCTAAAATAACCGGAACTGTGACACCGGAAAAACGTGATATATTAAAGACAGAGCTGGGCAAGGCTATCAGCATCATGAATAAGCCGGAAAGCTATCTTATGCTCAGTATTGAGGATAATCAGGATTTGTTTTTTGCAGGACGCAGGCTTGAAAAGGGTGCCTATGTTGAGGTAAAGATTCTTGGCTCAGTCAATGCAGATTCCAGCAACCGCATGACCGCAAAAATATGCGAGATTTTCAAATCGGTCTTGGACATTCCGGGAGATTCAATTTACGTGTCGTACTGGGGAACTCCAAACTGGGGTTACGACGGCGGAAACTTTTAGATTTACAGCGAGGAAATGAATGTTCAACAGAGATGATTACGTATCAGACAGCAGATGGCAAAGGTTTTTGGAAGTATCAGAGAAATATGAGACGCCGAATATTTTTATAGACCTTGCAACAATACGCCAGCATTTTATTCAAGTAAAGGATTCTTTTCCGTATGCATATTTTTATTATGCGGTAAAGGCCAATCCGGGAGTTCCGGTTATCCGCATGCTTGATGAACTTGGCTCCAACTTTGATATTGCCTCACGTTATGAGCTTGATCTGGTATTGTCTCTGGGAATTTCCCCTGATAGAATCTCTTTTGGCAACACAATAAAAAAGGCAGCCGATGTTGAATATTTTTATTCAAAAGGTGTAAGGATGTTCGCCACGGACTCCAAGGAAGACCTTAAGAATATTGCACGTTATGCTCCTGGTTCCAGGGTTTATGTACGCATCCTTGTTGAGAATTCATCTACGGCAGACTGGCCGCTCTCCAGAAAATTCGGATGCCACCCGGATATGGCTTATGATCTTTTGGTTCAGGCCCGCGACTCAGGACTTACACCTTATGGCATTTCATTCCATGTTGGAAGCCAGCAGCGTGACATCGGTCAGTGGAATGATGCCATCGCAAAGACAAAGTACCTGTTTGAGTCACTTGAGCAGGAGGAGCAGATTCGTCTTTCCATGATAAATATGGGTGGTGGTTTCCCGGCACATTATATTCAGCCGACAAATGAACTGTGCGATTATGCCTCGGAGATTACGCGTTACCTGCACGATGACTTTGGCGATGACATTCCGATGATTGTCTTTGAGCCTGGACGTTCCCTGGTGGGAGACAGCGGAATTCTTTCTTCTGAAGTCGTTCTTATCTCACGTAAAAACAACACTGCATTGCAAAGATGGGTCTATCTTGATGCAGGAAAATTCAACGGCTTGATAGAAACATTGGATGAGTCAATCAAATATCCGGTTATCACGACAAAGGACGGCGGCAAGGAAGGCGAGGTAATTCTGGCAGGTCCTACCTGTGACAGCGCTGACATCATGTACGAGGATTTTAAATACAGGCTTCCTGTTGACTTGAAGATCGGAGACAAAGTGTATTGGCTTTCTACAGGTGCATATACACAATCCTATGCTTCAGTTGGATTCAATGGATTTCCACCGATCAAGGCCTATTACATTACGGACGACGGCATAGAGGATGCAGCCGGAAACAAAGTTGAATAATCGTCTGCTCAAAGGCATAAGTTATCTGTGGCAGATTCCGCAGAATTTGCTGGGTCTGGGTGTTATTTTCTTTAGCAGGGCAAAACCTGGTGAGGGAATAAAACCATACTGGGCAACAAAAGCGAATTTCGGAGTGTCTTTGGGCAAATACATCATATCAAATTCCGGGGACAAGACCACACTTTTGCACGAAGCAGGACATCAAAAACAATCTCTTATGCTTGGGCCACTTTATCTTATGATTGTGGGGCTTCCTTCTATCAGCGGGAATATCTGGGACAGGCTCTTTCATAAATCATGGTCCTGGAAAAAACGTGAGATATGGTATTATTCGCTTCCATGGGAAAAATGGGCGGATAAGCTTGGTGGTGTCGAGCGTTTTACAAAGTAGGATGCCACAAATCTTCTTGAAAAATAATAGAAATGAAGGTAGACTTTAAGTATTGATAAACTGGAGGTGTTTATGAAAAGAATAGGTTATATTCTATTGGCAGGTTTTATTGCCTTTAATCTTACAGGATGTCTGACCACGTCTTCAATTTTTGATTTTGATGACGATGAGTTGAATGCATACTATGAGAATGAGATAAGGAAAGGCACAGAGGAAAAACTTGCTGCCAAGGAAGCAGAGAAGAATCCAGGCTCAACAAGCACAGCAAAAACCACGACTACTACTAAAAAAACAGAGACTACAGACGAGAAAGTGGCAAGGGCAAAACAGCTTGCAAAATCAACCAAGCTTGAGGATCTGGAGACAGCCAGCACATTGGTTACAGAGGCAAGGGCAGCTGAACCGTGGAACATGGATTTAGTTGATCTGGATGATGAGATAGAAGAAAAAATATACGCGGCAAAAATCAAGGAAGCAGAAAGGCTTTATAATGCCGGAACAGCATCTGATTTGGACAAGGCAGGAAAACTTGTAGAAGAAGTTTTGAACAGAAGGCCGGGAAACACCGATGCACAGAAACTTAAGTCAAAGATTACAGTTGCCAAGACAAAAATCATATCTGACGAGGTTGCCATCGAGCAGAACTTATCAGAAGCAAAGGCTTATATAAACAGCAATTCACCGGAGTATGCACTCGAGAGGCTGAAGAAAGTTCTTGCTGCTGATCCGAACAATGCAGAGGCCAAGACACTTGTTGGAGATGCAAAGACAGCACAGGCCCGCACGCTTGCCATGAATAAAGGCCACCTTGCAGAGGCAGAGAAAATCCTGAACGAGGCCCTTAAGGATCTGCCGAGTCACACAGGCGCAAAGAATCTTCTTGCTGAGGTAAAGAACCTGCAGAAGAATGCAGAGTCATGCCCGTTTAAGGTAGGATCAGTTTACAAGCTCACTTCATACACAGAAAATGGAAAAGAGGCTCCAACCAGGAAGAAGCCAGGCCACAAACTGACATTCACCTCAAAATCCACTGTGGAAGAGAACGCACAGGTTCCAAGCAGCTATGGTGAATATGGTTTCCATACCGACACTGCATCAAGGAAGATCCTGTTCAACAATACTAATCCAAGAAATGTTCTTTATACAAATGCCACCTATTCAAGTGACCTTAAGACAATCACATTCTACGGAATTGATATTAACGGAAAGCTTGACGGCAGCGTATACGTATTTACCCTTTCAAATTGACCTTACAGCAGTTAAAATATGCCGTCGCGGTTGCAGAATGTCTGAATATGACCGAGGCGGCAAAAAAGGTCTTTATTTCTCAGCCTAGTCTGACAGCAGCTATCCACGATTTGGAAGAAGAAATGGGAGTGGTCCTGTTCTTGCGTACAAGTCGTGGAGTAAGCGTTACAAATGACGGCGATGTATTTCTAGGTTATGCACGTCAGGTACTTGAGCAGGCAAGCCTTTTGGAAGAAAGGTTTACGGGGCAGAAGTTACGTAAGCCTAAGCTCTGCGTGTCATGCCAGCACTATTCCTTTGCAGTTGAGGCCTTTGTTGACGTAATCAGGGAATACGGCGGCAATTCCTACGATTTTACATTAAGGGAAACCCAGACATATAGAATAATAGAAGATGTATCCCGCCTTAAAAGTGAGGTCGGAGTACTCTATACAAGTGCCCAGAACGAGGAGTATATCTTCCGCCTGTTAAAGAAAAGCAATCTGGTGTTTGAGGAACTCTTTGTTGCCAGGCCGCATGTCTTTATATGTTCAAAAAGTCCGCTTGCAAAAAAAGAACGCATTCAGCTTGAAGACTTAAAGGATTTTCCCCGTTTGACCTACGAGCAGGGAGACCACAATTCATTTTATTTTTCGGAAGAACTGTTGAGCAGCATGGAGCATGACAAGAACATCAAGGTCTGTGACCGTGCCACATTGTTCAATCTGCTGATAGGACTGGACGGCTATACGATTTGTTCCGGTGTGATCAGTGCCGAGCTGAACGGAGAGAACATTGTTGCCCGACCCCTGGACGTAAAAGAATATATGCGTATAGGGACCATTACTCAAAAAGATATAAAACGATCCCCATACGCAGAAAGCTATCTTGCCGCCCTTAAGCTTCATACAAAAGAGTGGCTGTAAGATAAAAACATTTTTACAATGTTGAGCGGATGTCCTTTGCGGCTGTTACAAGATTAATAAGGCTTGCCTTTGTCTCTGTATCGCCACGTGTCTTAAGGCCACAGTCCGGGTTAACCCAGAGTTTCTTAAGCTCAACTTTCTTAAGCATCTTGCCCAGAGCATCCTTTATTTCCTGAACAGACGGAACACGCGGTGAATGAATGTCATATACACCAGGGCCTACTTCGGTGCGGAATTTTGCCTCCTGAAGTGCATCAAGAATCTTAAGGTCGGATCTTGAGGCCTCAAATGTGATTACGTCAGCATCCATGTCATCGATGTCCTTGATGATGTCGTTGAATTCGCTGTAGCACATGTGTGTATGGATCTGAGTGCTCGGTTTTACACCTGAGTGAACAAGACGGAATGCAGGAACAGCCCAGTCAAGATATTCAGAGTGCCAGTCCTGTTTTCTGAGCGGCAGTTTTTCGCGGAGTGCTGCTTCATCAATCTGAATGATGCGGATTCCGTTTGCCTCCAGATCAAGAACTTCCTCGCGGATGGCAAGTGCAATCTGGTTGGTCTGCTCTTTAAGGCTTATGTCCTCGCGTGGGAAAGACCAGTTAAGGATTGTTACGGGACCTGTGAGCATTCCCTTTACATATTTCTTCGTGCAGCTCTGTGCGTACTTTGACCATGTAACGGTAATGGCCTGGCGGCGGGAAACGTCTCCCCATACAATCGGCGGCTTTACACATCTTGTTCCATAAGACTGAACCCATGCCTTTTCGGTAAAGACATAACCGTCAAGATGATCACCAAAATATTCCACCATGTCGTTGCGCTCAAATTCTCCGTGTACCAGAACATCAAGGCCGATTTCCTCCTGAAGCTTGATGCATTCAGCTATCTTGTTGCGCATGAAGTCCTCATATTCTGCCTGAGAAGTCTTTCCCTTCTTGAATGATGAACGGATGGCACGGACTTCTTTTGTCTGCGGGAAGGAACCGATTGTGGTTGTCGGGAGCAATGGCAGGTTGAATTCTTTTTTCTGAATCTCCTCACGTTCTGTAAATGCCGGCTGACGGATAAAATCGCTGTCTTTGAGGGATGCAAGCTTGTCCTGTACGCTCTTGTTCTTCTGTACGCGCTCGGTGGCAAAGAGGGCCTTGTTTGATTCGAGTGCGGCGGTGTTGCCTTCTGTGATCTGGGAAAGCTCTTTCAGCTCAACAAGTTTTTCCTCTGCAAAGGCAAAATGCTTGAGTATGTCCTGAGAAAGCTTTGTCTCGCTCTTTACTGTGTATGGCACGTGCAGGAGGGAACATGATGTGGAGATCACGATGTTGTCTGCTTCAACTGATTTCTTGATTTCTTCTATCAATGTATTCTTTTTCTGATAGTCACTTTTCCAGATGTATTTGCCGTTTACGATGCCTGCGAACAATACTGTGTTCTTTGGGAAACCGTTGGTCTGTAAAAGTTCAAGTGTCCTGCGTCCTTCTATAAAATCAAGTCCGATACCGTCAAAGCCCAGGGAAGTAACTGCCTTGTAGCTGTCGCGGATGTCACCAAAATAAGTCTGGACATTAACCTTCAGGCTTCCCTTTGATACAAGAATTGTCCTGTACAGTGAGTTGAAGAAAGCAAGGTCATCATCGCTCATGTCAAGAACGAGGGCTGGTTCTGCAATGGAAATCCATGTTGCACCGGCGGCTGTCACGTCCTTGATAATCTGAATGTATGCGTCTGCGGCTTCTGCCTCAAAATCACTGCGGGTCTTGTTTCCCACATAGCGTGCAAGCTTAAGGAATGTGTAAGGTCCGATAACGGCGGGAACTGTCTGTATGCCCTGGGACTCAGCTTCCTTATATGCGGCGATAAGGGTGCTTGTGTCTGCCTTTAGGGTAATGTCCTCAAGCTCCGGAACCATGTAGTGATAGTTTGTGTTGAACCATTTTTTCATGGCAAGGGCCTTTACGTCTCCTGCACTGCCCTGGTAACCTCTGGCCATAGCAAAATAAGTGTCCAACGCTGAAAGTCCAAGGTCCCTGTAGCGCTTTGGTGTTGCTCCAAGAAGCACTGTGGTGTCCAGCATGTTGTCGTAAAAAGAAAAATCACCGGACGGAATAAAGGAAATGCCGTTGTCCTTCTGGTTTTTCCATCCATAGGCACGGAGCTCTTTGGCGGTCTGTTCAAGTTCCTGGGCGCTGACTTCACCTGCGAAATATTTCTCGCTTGCAAATTTTAATTCACGGTCTTTTCCAACACGTGGGAATCCAATAACGGAAGTTTTCATGTTTATCTCCTGAGTTTAAGCTTCTCTATATCATACGGAGTTGGTAGAGAATTGTGAAATACTATTTTTCTGCTGTTTGCCATAGCTTTTACCTATGATACAGAGAAATTTTGCATTAAAAACTATCGAAATTGGTGATTTTTGATTTTTTTTCTTGTTTTTGACGGCATTTTAGAATATAATATATCGCGTATTAAAAAATAATATCCTGTTATTTTAAATGTAACATTTATTCTCTTTGTCTTTTTAAAAGATGTAGGGGATTTCATTTTTAAATGTGATTTTGGAATTAAAAGATTCTTCAAAGGAAGGTATTGTCCTGTATTTATTTTAAACCAGGCATTACTCAAGGGGGTTAGTTTTGAAGATTAAGCAAAGTTTTGCGGTAGCTGTGGCAGCATTTTTGCTTGTTGCACTTACAGGTTGTGCTTCAGTTGCAAGCCTGGCAGATAAAAAGGACACAGTCAGCTCAATCAAAAAGTTAGCTAAGATGCTGGTAAAGGACAGCTCAAACCAGGAAGCGGCGGATGTATTCAATGAGCTATATAACCGCGAGATGGCCAACAAGATGTACATCGTAGAGACGACTTCTCAGGATGTTTTGAATGAGTTTGCCAGTTCTCAGGGAGCCTCTTCCGTAGAATCAGCTCTTAAATCAATTGTTCAGAATCTTCCAGACAGAACAGACACCAAGAATTATAAGAGTGTAGTGGATGACTATGCTGTAAAGACAGTCATAAGCCGTCTTACCGAGTTGAAGGACAATTACAGGGACCTTACCGAAATCCAGAGTGCAGTTAAACCAGTACCGGAAACAATCGGAGAAATTCAGACTTATTACGTTGAGAAATATACAAATGATTTCAACAGCGGATGGACTAGAGCTTCTGATGATTTGGGTGATTTTTACAAGAAGTGCGGTGATGCAATGTTGCCTGCTCAGACTGCTTATGAGATAACTAAAATAATAGATATTTATAAGAAAGCTGAAACTGCATACTTTAATCAATCAAAGATATCTTCCGTAAGAAATATAATTTATACATTGTACATGGATCAGGGAGATCAGTATCTGGCAATTGCAAAACAGGAAATACCAAATATAGCCAGGGATAAAGATAAGGCTTCTGACCCTGCAAATAGTGCATCAATGGCATATACTAATGCATTGGGATATAAGACAAATGACAGCAGAGCAAAGGAAGCTAAGAAAGAGGCAACATATTATTATGGTGTAGCAAAACTTGCCGCTGCAGAAGCAGGTGGATATACAGGTGCCGGAGCAGCAGGCTATGCCGAATCAGCATTCGGAGCGATACTTGATTACAAGGATTCTCGTGACAGACAAAAGGATGCCCGTGCTCTTGCAGCCAAAGAACACAAGGGAGGAGAGTGTTATTATTGCACTCAGGTTGAATATGATGCTGGAAAAAAACACAATGTCATAACATTCAACAAAAAGGGACAGGAGCTTACAGTAAATGGTGTTGAATTCTCTTCATTAAGCAATCTCGATCAGATAACCTACAAGGGAATGGGTGGAGATGAATTTATCCTCTGGAACAATGATTTTGATTATCGCTTGAACGGTAAATCTCAGTTGTGGAGCACAGGTCTTGTCGGAGAAACACTTACTTACACTTACAAGAAGGATGCCGACGGAACAATCCATGCATTCAACAGTTATGGCAGGGAAATATACACGTTCACAACTCCAGATGAGGGTGTGACATATATTTATACATCAGATACAAAACAAACATATACGTTTGCTAAATATTAATTGGAGGCTATATGAAAAAGATAGTCAAGGCTTTATTTTTTAGCTTAGCGGCTGCATTAGTTCTTATCATCGCAAGTTGTGCATCTGCCGCTACATTGATGAGTCGGGGAGACAATGTAGGAGCCATAGAAAAGCTGGCATCTACACTCACAAAGAAACCTAACGATCAGGAATCAGCCGACATGTTCAACAGCCTGTATCCTTCTGAGGTTTATAACCGCATGGAGTATACAGAAAGAAATGTACCCGATATCATAGCCGATTGGGTTAGTGCACAGGGTCAGACATCTTTGACAGCTGCACTTAGGGCACGTAAGCAGGCCGTGGGTACAAGCAGGTTCCTTGCAGATGATGGTGAGATTCGTTCACTTATCAACGAGATGGAAATAACCCAGAAGAATCTTAATGATCTGGACAGGATTCAGAGAGCGGTATTAAAGATGCCGTCAGAGATCGGTGACTTTGAAGTTACCTATGTTGAGAAATTCTCTGATAACTTCTCTGGCATGTCACAGATTGCAAAAAGAAGCATGGCAGAGTTCTACTATGAGCTTGGAAATGCCGCCGCTCCTGGTGCTAACCGTACTCAGAAGATTGCACTCTATGATCTGTATGGAAAGGTCAACGAGTATTCAACAGGATATTCCGGCATAAGTGCAAAACGCGCAGAGTCAGCCTATGCAGTTGCAGAAGATTATCTTTCTGGAAGTACAATAGAAGAAAAGAAGGAAGCCCTCAACTGGTTCAACAAGGCAAACATTGCAGTTACAAACTACAATGACACAAATACCAGAATCCGTGAGACAAATTATCAGATTGGTCTTTGCTATATCCTTAACTGGGCAGACGCTGATTTGAATACTGCTGCAGCCCTTCTTTCAAACGAATATAAGATTCGCAGTGATTTTGAGAATGCAATAAAGTATCTTGAAGCCTCAAAGGGATACAAGGATGCTTCAACACAAATTGCAAACTGCCGCAAAGTTCTGGCAGCTCTTGATGAACTCCATGCCGCCGCTTCACGTTCAGGAACAGATACAGGAACAACCAGCATTGGTACAACTAACACCGGAACAACAAATACAGGTTCTACAAACTCAGGATCAACCAATACAAATACCGGAACAACACAGACTGCAAAGGCATCTATCTTGGTTCCAGATGCACCAAAGTTCTCTCTGGGATCAAACAACAAGATTAACGCTGCAATTTCTATTGTAACACAGGGTGACATCAGTCTGTCTCAGAACAGCATCAAGCTGGTTTCAAATACTGCTGGTGCAACATTCAAATCAATCACCGTTCTGAAATCAATCGACAGCTCATTCACAAAGTACAAGACACGTGATTTGTCAGCAAAGACAGGTTCTTATACAATTAATTTTGAGCTTTCAAAGGCAGGACAGTTTACATTCAACATTGTAGATGCCAGTGGTGTAAAAGTTGAACTTGCCACAGCAGACGGAAGGGCAGGAACTATTTCTCCAACCTATACTCTGTCAGATGGCGAATACAGCAAGTTCATCCCGACAAAGGTCCCGAACGATACAAAGGAACCGTCAAAGCCTGCATTGTCAAAACTTGTACAGGTTTCTGATACCGCAAGCTTCAAATATGAAAACAACACCTTGATTGCTTATGTTAGCGTTAAGACAAGGGATGTATCACTCTCTTCCGGAAACATCAAGTTTGTTACAAATACAGCTGGTGCAAAGGTTAAGTCAATTGCCGCATCATTGGTGGCAAACAGAGACAACTCAAAGGATCTTTCTGTTTCATTTGAGCTTACAAAGGCCGGAAGTTTCTCATTCAATGTTGTAGAATCTGGAACAAACCTGACAATTACAACTGTATCAGGAAAGACAGCAACAGTTTCTCCAACCTATACGCTGACAGATGCCAAATATAAGGAGCTCGTTCCGACACAGACAACTCCAACTCCAACACCAAGTACTCCAATCGTAACAGCTCCTGTTATCCTGGTTGACAGCAATGCAAAGTACAGTGTTGTAAACAACAAGATAAACGCAACTGTAAACATCGCAGTAGAAGGCGACCTTTCAGTAACAACAAGCAACATCAGGTTTGATGCAAACACAGCGGGTGCAACAGTTAAGTCAGTAGCACCGACAAAAACACTGGATACTTCTCTGACAAAGATTCAGACACCGGTAAAGACAAAGGGAACTGCTACAAAGATAAATGCATATACAATTACATTTGAGCTTTCAAAGGCAGGACAGTTTGTATTCAGGGTATTGGATGCAAAGGGCGGAAAAGTTCAGCACAACGCAACCAACGGAAACAAGGATACATGCTCACCGCTTTACACATTCACTCAGGCGGAATATGATAAGCTCATTCCACCAGCAATAATAACACCAGTAGTTGCAAAACCGACAATGGTTGCTGACAGTGTTGCAAAGTTCGCAAAGGGAACAAACAGCAAGGTAAACGCTGCAGTAAACGTAGTCGTTATAGGTGACCTTAACCTGGCAGCAGGTAACAT
>JAGCYQ010000127.1 GCA_017960765.1 Treponema sp. | reverse complement strand
GCGGTCAGCAGATGACTGTCGAAGGATTTTTAAAGCAGGACAAGTGGGAAAAGGACGGTGTAAAGCACTCGGAAATTAAAATCGGAGTAATCCGTATTTATCTTACAGGCTATCCACCTGCTCAGACCCAGGAAGGTATTTCTACAAATCCTGTCCCTGTCCAAGGAAATGTAGCTGTTTCAGCTGCGGAATTGAGCACGGAAATCTGTCCTCCCGATGGTCTTGGATTTGAGGAGGCTGTGCCCTTTTAGGATAAATGAATTTTGACATTCTGCTGCAGAGCCTGAAATCTATTTTGCGGAAAGGAGAGGGAATTATTATTGCTTCGATCCGCCGAATGATAACCTTTCTTGCTTTGCATTATACATGGGTTTCTGTAATCGTTCTTGGAATTGCGGGGACCTTTATTATCTGGCTTCTTGCCTTCCTCTGGAGATATAACCACTATGAATGGTGGAGATGGAAAGGGAGGGCGGCAAAAAGGATGATTTTATTTTGGGTCATATTGTGTGTGGCTAAAATATTTTTACGGAGGAAAATATGAGCCGGATTACAAAAATAACAGTCCCTGTAGAGCTTGGAAAAGACGATATTGAAAACCTTGCTCAGGAACTGGAGGTTCAGGAAAGTTCTACGCTTTCTGTGTTTATCGAGGTGCTCTTAAAATCGGCTGCAAGTGTTCTGGAAGAAACCCAGGACACGGTAACTGAACTGTGTAGTGTAAATCCTTTTTCTAACCAAAAGAGGGTAGGGGAGGGGACTGCATGAAAAGTTTTAAGTCATACCAGTACCGCAGGATAATTCTTGAAAATGGTGACCTTGCGTCTGGTGATTATGATTTTGATGACATCACCATTCGTACTCACGAAGGGTATTTGAATGATGCTTTTGATAAAGAAGACGGTCATGTGCTTCCTGCAGTAGAAACGCATGACGGAAATCACGTGGAGCACTGGAAAAATGGTGTTCTGCATAATTTGAATGGTCCCGCTGTTGTGGATAATCTTGATGATTATGAGGAATGGTGGGAAAACGGACATCAGATTTTACATAAGGAGGCGTAGATATGAATGAACAAATGAAGCTTGAGGCGTATAATGCCATTCGTGCAAAGGCAGAGGCAAATCCTCTGTATCAGAAGTCAAAGTCGCTTCATAAGAAGTTTCAGTACCTGAGGTTCTTTGATGATGCTAACAGGCCGTTAAATGGGCAGCAGATACGGAGGGAAGACAAAAACTCAATTCCTGAAGGTGCTGAAGGATTTGATGAAAAGACAGCCAGAATCGTAATCTACAACTTTGTGGATGGACTCCTTCATTCAGAAAATGATGAACCTGCCGTACAGTACCCGAATCACTGGGAGTTCTGGAATCAGGGACTTCTGCAGAAGGTTGTGGCAGACGGAGGGGACACGGAGGAATACTGGAAAAACGGTCTTCCTATCCGAATTGAAACAAATCTTGCCCAGCGTCGGAGAAACGACGAAGAGATTTAGTAACAGAGAATCAACGGTTTCACATAATTCTGTCACCCCAATGGAGATTTATGGAAACAAAAGAAAATACAGAAGATAAGGTCGAAGAAAAGAAGCCTGAGATGGAGAATCAGGAAGAAAAAAGACCTGAAGAACCAGCTCCTGAAGAAAAGCAGAAGAACTCACCATGCTTAAAGGTTCAGAAGCGGCAAAAAAATCAGGCAGATGCCGAGACCTACGCATATATAAAATCCACTCTGGAGAACATTGTTAAAAGGTTTGATGACCTTGAAGACATGCGGGCGGCTCTGGACAGGCAGAATAACCTTTCCAACGAGCAGTCTACAATGTGGTTCAATGAGATGATGGAATTTCTTACCGGATTCCGGCACAAAGTGGATGAGCTTATCAAGAGTTTTGACAATGAGATTCTTTTTAAGAAGGATCTGGAAAACCAGATTGCCAGAAAGACAACGGAATTGGAATGCCTGCAATTAAAGAAGCTCCTGGAGGAGGAAAGGGCGAACTTTACTATTGCGATTGAAAAGTTTGACCGTGCCCAGAAAGAGGGGATAAATCTTCTTGTTTCCAAGCAGGAGCAGAGCACAAAGGCTATCAACACTCAGCTTGAGGGATTCAATGAGAAAATCAAGGACTATCAGAAGCTGGATAATGCCTTTGATGAGTCTATCAAGAATTTCTCCAGCAATATTACAAATATTGCAACCTCGGAACTTAAAAAGCTCCGCAGGGATAGTGAGGACTTTGTAAATGCCACAAAGAAAACAGTGGATGACATCAAGGATTCTGTAATCAAGTATCTTGGTTTATGCGAAAAGCAGAACGCGGATCTTATTAAGAAAATCCCTGAAAAAAGCTCCAAAGTCTGCCTGAAAGACATTCTGATTTATTCCCTTTGCGGAATGAATGTTATCGGCTGGATTGCCATGCTTGTTGGGATGGTGAGGTAACACAGTTAAAAATCTTTCAGAACTGAGTTTCAGATCTCTGAGAGTCACTTCCAGTACATCACTGATGGCCTGGCGTGGAAATAATCAGCAATCCTACTCAAATGCATAAAAGAAATATGCACTTGAGCGGATTTTTTTTGTAAGCGGTGGTCTACCCCCCTAAAATAATACCATTTTATAAAT
>JAGCYQ010000126.1 GCA_017960765.1 Treponema sp. | reverse complement strand
GCGTCCGCCTTTGGCGAGTTCGCATACTCGGCTGACAGTCTTATCTGCATAGATAATCTGGTCGGCCGTTTTTATTTGATTTACAAATCTTGAAAAATCCTTATTGTGCGTTCCTATAAAAATATTGTTTTCTTCCTTAAAGATAATAAATGATTCAACGGCACGTGATTTATCCTTATTTTCTCTATAGAAAGATTTTCCATAAACTCGGACGGGTTTTAATTCTCCACTTTTTGAATCAAGTGACATAGAATCAAAAATCAAGGAAGGAGTTGCCAATGTCTGGTATGCAGCTGCAAGAAGATAATCCCTGTCAGGTTTGTTGAATTTCAGAAACTGATTATCACCCATTTTTAAAGTTTCAATTGGAGTATCAACCAATCCCTGTGGGAATAAAACATCATAATTCTGATATGTATAATCTACAATTGGAAGTTTTATAGAATCTTCTTCAAGAGCTCTTATAAGAGAATCGTGCAATTTTTGATTTATGGAAAAGTCAAATCGAGTACTAGAAAACTCTTCTTTTTCATGCTCGCTGATTATCTGTGCTTTTATATCACCGGCAATACGTCTGACGGTTTCCGGATTAAATGTAAAATCACTTGAATGTGCAACGAGTTGTTCCAGAAAGCTATTGACTGATTTGCCGGAAGAAAATCCGGTATCTTTTGAGGCGCTGTTTATTTGTCCGACGTTTTTTAGATTTTCTGAATTGACATCAGATTTAACATTCAAGTTAGCTCCCTGCCAATCCTATACACCTAATTATAATATACCATAGTGTTAATCAAATGTAAACGGTTATGACTCTTGAAAAGTGAAAAAAATTTAATTATATTAAAAACATGGAGACGGTAATAACAATTCCACCTACAAACGTACATTTCTCTCTTTTTGCGGAAGGCGCGCTTTTAAGTGTATTCAGCATGGGACCAGGAATGGAAAGCTTCGTGACTCTTGAAGATGAGCATCCGATAAATTTATTCTACAAGATTAACGGCAGACGTTACTTATACATCTGTACTTCAGTAAGGGAAATGGAATCTCTGCCTGTATATAAATTCAAGGAAGTGTCTTCTCCGCTAAGGGTAATGACGGTTCTGCACGGAAGGGCATACGACCGATACAAGAGGAGCCTGTCATATCTCAAAAAAAGATATACCGGAAAATCAAGCCGTTTCCGTTCACTATTCTTCATGAGGCTTGCGGCCTTATGCAGAAACGGGATGAACTCCAACAGGAATATTGAAATTCTTGCCGACAAGGAAATGATGTATGAAGAAAAATAACGGAAAGCCCAGTGTTGCAGTAGCCGGACTTCGAGAACTGATGGACAAGAAGCAGCTTACAGAATGGCACAGAAAAAACCTGAAATCAAAATGCTCCGTTGTCTACACCTACAGGATAACAACTGAAGTCGTTCCTCCGAGCATGCAGATGATTATGCAGCTAAGGAATATCATTGCCCCGGCACTTTGGTTCTATACAACGAATGAAAAACTTCCCGACATATCCTTCAATCGCTCCAAGGATTTCAAATGGACAAAATCAAGAAACTTCAGAAAACTGAAGTCAATTTCTGAGATTCGACGATGGTGCGCTGAAAACGGAATTCCCTACATTACAATATGGACACTTTTAAACGGAAAAAGGCAGCTGACGTTCAACCGCATAGCGGCATGGAAACATCTGCTGCCTCCCGAGGACTGGTTTAGGTGACAGGTCATCTTATGCGGAGCTTAATCTTTTCAGGAAGCATATCCCCGAATGAAGTTGATCTTCTTTTTTCCTCCTGCTCAGCCCATGCAAGGGCATCTTCCTTCAATGCGCCGAAGACAGCCACCATGGACTCATTGTTACGGTAAACCGGATACTGCCATTCATGGTACTCTACCGGGCCTATACATGAAACTTCTCCTGTTGTATCATTGATGTAGATGCTTCCCACATCATTTTCCTCTTCAGGATTCTCACGAGGCACCGTACGTGAAATCCATACTTCGACTACATCCTTCATGCCGTACTTGATCAGGACCCGCTGAGGTATCTCTACCCAAACGTAGACGGGAGTTACATCAAATACTTCATCATGCCATTTGTACTCATCCGCTCCGAGCCAGAAAGTATAATCCTTCTTAGTGACACTCCAGTCGTAACAGAGCTTTTTACGAACGACAGGCCCCCATCCCAAATATGATTTGCTATAAGACGATTGGTTTATCTCCCGGTTTCCATCATAATCAAGAACAAGCGGCTGGAGTACAATCTGATCTCCGTCCATTTTATGCTCTGCTCCGGAAAAGGTGTAGCTGCCGGTGGCTTTGTAGGGTCTGCCTGCAATGATTCCCTTATCACCAAGCTCCTCGTATCCGTCCATCGTTCTGTATTGTTTTTCTTCTTTCTCCCATGAAACCAGGTAAAACGACGAAAGATCTGTTCCGCTTCCTGTTCCGTTTTCGTCATTTACGACTTCTCCAGACGGTATTGTGCTGTCAACGAAGAATTCTTCAACCTCCTTCTTAACGTCAATATCACATCCCGAGAGAATAAAAATTCCTAATAACATGCAAAAATTAAAATGCCTTATCATTTCATCCTCCGTCAAATCCTGACCTGCAGCTCAAAAGGGCCTGGAACCGAATCATCATATCCACGACTCGTATCAATACTCATTATTGCAAGATCGCCAGGTTCGCACAGTTCCCTGATTATAATCGAAGCGTTGTGATCCGAGGCTGTCTTTCCGTCAAGCGGACCTTTGACTGTTTCTGTAGGATGATCCGGGTCACCTGTAGAGCGGGTATAACTCTGGCTCAAAACACCAGAGGCCTTGTTGTATGAGTTTATGTATTGTGAGGAAGAATCTTGCTTTTCATAGACTATGTTGGAAAGGTTGTCGTCCGTCTTGTCGCATATATAGGGCTTCCCACAGAACCACAACTCATATCTTTGTGTGGTCCATGAAATATCATAGCGAACAGTTACACCGTTTCGCGCCGTAACGCCCTTTCTGTTCCCCGAATCAAAAAACGACTCCTGTATGACAATTTGATAGTCCTCGGCAGTCTTTATGCTTCCGTTGTTCGATGTAACATACTTTCCGTTTACATTGTACAGTTTTCCGACCTCACATCCCATTGAAAGCAAAACTCGGCACAGCTCTGATACTGGAACAGATCCATTGCTCCTGATTATGTTTCCCGTAGACTCTACATTAGATTCGCTTGATGGATCATCTGCATTAGTATCGGTTGAATTCGCATCACCAGCACTGCCTTCTGGCAATGAATCTTCCTGTCCTTGCTCTGAGACGGGATTATCACACCCAGGCATCAGGACGGCCAATGCAAGGGCGAATGTAATACATTGTATTCTTTTCATATAACCTCCTTTAAGACTATTTTAACCTCAAAAGAGATTAAAATAATCTTAAAAATCTTGGGTACTATCAAGTCAGTGACGTGACGCTTTCAACGACCTGAATCATGCTCTGCAAAGCTTCCGGTTTGACGTTTGAAAAAAAGAAGTTAACGATGGAAGTGGCTCCGAGTATTCCGGCCGTGCCGATTACCCATGGGAGAACCTTTTTCATGATGTCGCCCTGTCCCTGAGCGTTGCCCCAGGCAATTACTCCGAACTCCACTATCAGTGCAACGGCAAGGATTGCCTTTACCCACCGGCTTCCTATCAGTCCTATGATTTTGTCACCTACGGAATCAAGGATACCGATACTCTGTGCGGCAAATGCTCCGCTGCTGCACACGACAGTGAACACGACAAGAAGGACGAGATACTTGCTCTTGCGTCCACCCAGAAAAGTCTTTAATGTTGTTTTCATAACAACCTCCTTTAATTTTATATCCAGGATGCAAGCTGCCTGTCCGTTTCTTCCGTTACCGGCATGAAATCGTCCACGCGGATGCCATCCTTGGTTTTCTTTAAATGAATCACGAGCTGTATTACCTCGCTCAGATGATCCGCCATATCCTTATCTCCTGCACCGACCATGCTTCTTATACGCATAAGGGCTGCCTTACAGTCATTGGAGTGTATGGTGGTGACATTGCCGGAATGTCCTGTCTTCCATGCGTCAAGAAGCTCGTGCATGACAAGGCCGTTCCTGACTTCACCAAAAATAATTCTGTCGGGAGAGAAACGCAAAGATTCCTCCACGGCTTTCTGTGCAAATTCCTTTGATATGCACAGCATTGTTTTCATTCTGGCTGAGCATTGAAGTTCCGGCGTATCCTCAACGACATAAAAGTTGTCGTCAGGAGTAAACTCACACATCTTCTTGATTATTGCATTTGTGCATGTGGTTTTTCCGCTCCCAGTGGAGCCTGAGACAATTATGTTTCCTCTTTTTTCAATAACGGAACACAGTTTTTCATAGATGTCTTTAGGCATCTGTCCATGCTCCACATATTCCTCAAGAGTGTATATTCTTTTCGGTGGCTTGCGGATCTGTAGCTCAGGCCTCTCGCATGTTGGCGGCATAAGTCCCGTGATTCGGGCATTGTACTTTGGAATACGGCCCTCAAGAAGGGGAAAGCCCGTGTATGACTCAAGCGACTTGCCGATTATGGAGGCCGTCGCCTTGATAACCCTCTCGACAAGGTATGGCTGGATTATCTTCCCTGTGAACTCGCGTCCTTTTCCGAACCTTGTTACAATCAGCTCTCCGCTGTCAGGAACGGCAATGTCCGTGACCTCATCATCATCAAGATACTCGATAAAAGGGGCAAGGTCATCCTTCAGGAGATTTTCCATCATACGCTCCTTCATTAGCTCCTCAGCCGTCTTCATCATTGTTTTCATGCTTGCGGGAGAACCCGCAACAGGTTTTGGCATCATGACTCACCTCCTGATAGTGGCGCATTGATTTTCTCAATCAGGTCATCGAAAAAAGCTCCCTGCACATGACGCTCTGACAGGAATTTCTCATCGAACTTTTTCATTATCTGCTCAGCCGCATCCTTTTTCGTAACGGCTTCCCTTATCAGATCCTTGTTCTTGGATGTCGTCTCATCGATGAACGCGAATTTGGAATTCTCAAAGCTCGCTACTAGATACGTGAAAAACATGCTTCTGAGCATCTGGTAAAGAACGGAGATTTCCCTCGAAACCTTTCTGCTTCCGTTTTCAATCCGGTCCAGACCTGCGAGAAGGATTTCCTCGGTTTTGACGGATTCTTCAGAATGTTTTACCAGGATGTGCCTCATAAGCGCCGCAGGCTTGACGTTTTTCTCCTCTGATTCAGCCCGGTATCTTTTTATCAAGGACGGGTCGAGCCGTAATGATACTATCTTCTTTTTTTCATCACTCATAATCATTTTCCTCCTTCTGCCTTATTGCAGATGCAAGAGCCTCAAGTGCATTGATTCCGTCTTCGTTCTCAAAAAGATTCTCGTCTCCGTCAATGTTCCGATCATTGCAGACTGATGACATCTCCATCTCCTTCTTGATGGCTGCTTTCTCAAGTGCAAGCCGCCTTCTGACACTCGGGAGTCCTGAACATTCTCCGTAAAGCTCTTTTATTCCGGGAGCCTTTCCCTTGTAAGGCATGTAACGGCTGGTAAACCTCTTGTCCATGTAATAGACGACTTTCTCTGCGATATAAGGCTGCATGCCGTGAACCATAATCAGGGCCTTGTCACCGTCAAGACGCTTGATGTCTGCGGCATCAAGAAGATTACGGCCGAAATTGTTGTCAGAATAATTTAAGTTCGTATTGACCGTAAGATTTGTGCGTCCACTGCGGGAAACCTTTCCCTCAGATATTGATTCCTGGCCTATTGAACGGGAATACATTTCTGCGTCGTTAATTGAACCAGGAGCAAAAACTATGTGTACAGGACAGTGGTCAAGGAAGGGTTGGTTCTGACCGTAACGGTCGATAAGCTGAGAAAGTGCCTGACATACGATAAGAAAGAAGATTCCATAACCGCGCAAAACGCCCATAACCTCCGCAATGTCAGGAAAACAGCCTAGGATCGGAAATTCATCAAGAAGAAAAAGGATATTGTGCTTAAGCTTTACTTCTCCGAACTGTGTCTCTCCCTCAGAGAACTTTTTGAGCATGAAGGAGATCAGAAGACGGAATACAGGAGAAATACGCGTAACATCTGAATAAGGAACTGTAAGATACAGGGAAATAGGATCATCGCTTGTAATAAAATCCTCTATCTCAAAATCTGTTCCGCTTGTTGCGGCTGCGAGAGTTGGATCGTTGAAGAGGTTGAGTTTTGCACGGACGGTTGCATAGGTCGAACCCTTTTCCTTCGCGTTCTGCGAAAGTGAACTCTGTGCGGAAAGCTTTATTTTTTCATCAGGATCTTTGGCGGGGATGGTTCTTCCTATAAGGTCGTTCCTGATTATTTTTCCTGATGAATCTCTTTCAATCCATTCACGACCTTTCTTTCCGTCAACCGTCATTTCCTCGTAATAGGAAGGACGGTTGTTGTACATCTGTTCCGTTATCCTGAAGTAGTGCTTAGTATGCAGCATTTCCATGCACTGCTTCTTACCGATCTCATTGTTTGCCTCACCGCTTTGTTTCTCGAAGCTCTTTTCATCGACATCCGTAAGAAAGTGCAGAAGACCGGCAAGAGACTTGTCGGGATAGTCCCCGAACCTTATGTGGAGAAGACTGCCCGTGACAAGATCTTTTGCCATGTTAGAGAAATATTCGGAGGCTTCATCCCCGCCGCCTCCGACTTTTGACGGAGCGAATATTATTGACGCAATCAAAGAAGCGTCCCTGAAAGCATACTCATCTCCGTCTCTGATGGCCATGACCGGATTGAAACGTAAAGTATCATAGGAACAAGGAGCGAATTTCAGGACTCGGGAAAAAGTCTTACGGTAACCCGCTGTAAGATTATAGTTTTCCCCCTTGGGATCGAAAATTATCATTGAATGCGGATAGGAAAGAATGGTCGGAATGATTACGGATACACCCTTGCCGGATCCCGTCGGGGCAAGAAGCAGGGTGTTGACTGTGCCACCGTGACAGATGAGCTGCGAAGGCCTCACAAGTTTCATCGAAATGGAAGAATTCTTTTCCTTGTTGGCAAGAACAACTGCATTAGCCAGCTGACCACAGATGACTCCCTCTTCCTTCAGAAGTCCGTTTTCTTT
Organism: Treponema sp.; assembly: GCA_017960765.1. Lineage (GTDB taxonomy): Bacteria > Spirochaetota > Spirochaetia > Treponematales > Treponemataceae > Treponema_D. The sequence goes on along the minus strand of JAGCYQ010000126.1, from coordinate 9,764 downwards.
CAGGTCCTTCTTCGTTGCAAAACGTGCCGTGCCGTGTAGATTGCGCTTGCCTTTGAAAAGCAAATCGGTGATGATTGTCCAGACAATTGCAAATACTAGTGCCAAAATACCAAACCATAGAACCCACATGATTGACTTTAAGAAAAGAGGTCTTGCCCATGCCTCCTTCATATAGATGAATAAAGCCAGAATGTAGTAAACGGGATTATATATCGGCTTACCGAAAACCACGACAAGGGCAGGTCCTGTTATGGTAGGATTATAGTTGATGTCCCGAGCAAAAACATTTGCAGCGATAAACCATCCGATGACGAAAAGTGTAATCGGAACTGAGATTCTTATAAAATCCCATGTCCAGTTATAGTTTTTCGCCCCAGGCCTGTCTTTTAAATAATTCTTCTTGCTCATGCTTTTTATACCTCCTTTTTAGCGTGAGTAGCCGGAGTCTATGTCCGGTCCTTTTTTGTTTACATAAGTTTTGACTGTAAATTTTCCCTTCTGAGACTTTTCCGCACTGAGAGTAATTTCCGAGCCTTCCTTCACACCGCGAACTGGCTTGTACAGCGGTACAAAAAAAGATTTTTCGGTTGATTCGATTACCAGGGCATTAGTCCATACATCCTCATCATTCATCCTGTATATGTGGCGGACAGTTCCGCTTATGATACCGTCTTCCGGACTGTAAAGCTTGAGGGATGGAGTCCTGATGTAATCCTTTGCATCAAGAAACATGTTATATCTTCCCGTTGCAATGAGTGTTTCCTTCCAGTCATCTTTCAGGCAATAATGACCTTTCCTGTATTCTGCAAGTCCCATCTTGTACAGCTCGTCAAGACGGCGCAGCAGGGTGAAGTCGTGGCCAGGATAATAACATCCGGATTCATCTGTCGATACGCATCTTTCAATCTCCTCGTCAAGGGTTGTAAAACGTCTGGCCGTAACCCTTCTGTCTTGGGCTGAGAGGATCTGCTCCTGTGTTCTTTCTCCTATCAGGGATGTAAGTGTTTCCTGTGCGGTCATTCTTCCGAAACATTTGATGAAATCTCGTCTGAAATGAACCTTTTTTCCATCCCGGTCGATGCCATTTATGACTACATGAACATGAGGGTGTGCCGTGTCGGTATGACATGCCGCCTGCCATGAGAGATTAAAGCCTGTCTCGAAGGAAACACGCTCCATGAAAATTTCTGTGAATGTTTTGAGTGACTTTTCGTCCAGAGAAGTCTCCGGTGAAAGGACGAATTTTATATGATCTGGTGTAATATTTGATTTGTATTCTTCATCTGAGACATTGCCGAAAATCTTCGGTTTAATTTCAACGCCGTCTTTGTTTTTCTGCGGCATGTATGTTTCTAGAAATTTTTTGTGTGACTGTAAGCTTCTTCCGTAATTTGCCTTTAAAATACAAACCTGCTGTCTTATCGGAGAGGAAAAACTTTTTTCCTGACGGAAATAAGGAGACTTTGACTTTCTTCCCAGCAGCCTTAAAACGTGGGTGAGGTCTCCCATGTCGTCATGAGTATGGCTTACTTTTTTTAAAGTTCTGACCGGTTCTGGAAAAATCCGATCCCAGTCAATGTCTGAAAATCCTAATGTGCGTGAACTCCGGCATCTACCTCCAAGTAAAATAATGGGGCTATATCAAAAAAAAGTCAATAAAAAAGGCAAAAAAACTCAAAAAAAATTGTAATCTCAAGAGCATACAAAAACAACAAAGAGAATACACGAAAGAATACTAATAGCATACATATAAATTATGACAGGGCAAAGAATTACCATTTTTTTTAGAGGAAAAAAAATAAAACGTAATACGTCCCTTTATCTTGCATTCCCTGTCATATGAATAAAATCTACTGTTTCCTTTTTTTAAATCCTGTGTTAGCTTATAAGCATGATAATACTGACTGAAAAACCATCAGTGGCGAAAGACATAGCTACTGGACTTGGAGGATATTCTTTCTCAAAGACGAAGAGATGGTGGGAGAAGGACGGAAACTCTTGCATTGTGTCTGCGGCCGGACATCTGCTTGAGTTGTATATGCCAGAAGATTATGACGAAAAATACAGAAAGTGGAACCTGTCTGATCTTCCGATTTTACCGGAAAACTTCAGGACAAAACCAAAGGAAGATACAAAAAAGGTTCTGGACATCATTGCACTGGCATTCAAAACCTTCGGTACCGATGACTTCATTCTGGCAACTGATGCCGACAGGGAAGGGGAACTAATCGGAGCTCTGATTCTTGAATACCTGAAATTTGACGACTACGAGCGGGCCAGACGTTTCTGGGTGAGCGAAGCATTAACACCGGAAGTGGTTAAAAAGGGAATAGCAGATGCAAAGCCACTTTCCTCCTTTGCCATGTACCGCAAGTCCGGTTCGGCAAGATCAAAGGCAGACTGGCTTATAGGAATTAACATCACCCGTCTTCTTACAGGATCCTCTCACCATCTTCTTCATTTCGGCAGAGTGCAGACCGCAGTACTGGGCGCAATATATCTCCGGGACAAAAACATCGCCGCATTCAAATCTGCCCCTTACTGGCAGTTCCGCCTGAAAATGTCTCATCAGGGCCAGGACTTTTACATGTTCCTTACGTCAGGAGGAAAAAGAGATTTTTACGAATTGGAAGCGCCTGAACTTCAGAAAGCCGGGAACCTTACCGGTAAACTTGAAATCAAAGAAGTCAAGCAGGAAAAGAAAAGTGAGCTGCCTCCCTTGCTGTATTCGCTGACAGCTCTGCAGAAGGAATGCTCGACAAGACTCCATATCTCACCAGAAGAAACCCTTTCAATAGTCCAGAAACTATACGAAGAATACAAATGTATGTCGTATCCTAGGACTTCTTCATCCTATCTAGGTGACGACAACGTGGAGCTTTTCAGTAAAACATTCAGGAATCTTTCATCAGCTTATCCTCTTGAGTCAAAGGGATGTGACGAAAATCTGATAGATTCTTCAAATAAGAGACTATTCAACAGCGAAAAAATACAAGGGCACCATGCCCTGATTCCCCTGAGTCCAATTCCTTCAGAAGCCGCACAGAAAGAAAAGGATGTCTACAATATCGTGCTCGAACGGTTCTTTCAGACGGTAATGAAGGAGTTTCTTTATATGCAGACGATTATAACAGGGGAAAAAGACGGACTCAGCTTCACGGCTATCGGCCGGACTGTTACAAGATGGGGGTGGAGGAAAAAGCTTGAGGAAGGAGAAGAAACGGAAGATGATGAGAATCAGAGCCTCCCGGATCTAAAATCCGGTGACCTTGTAGAAATTGTTGGAAAGGAACTGCTTGAGAAAAAGACTAAACCGAAGAAACATTTCACAAATGCCAGCCTATTGTCTCTTATGGAAAACCCGAAGGATGAGAATTCCGACGGCAAGAAACTTGCCGGACTTGGAACTCCTGCAACCAGGGCATCCATAATTTCAGAACTGATACATCATCAGTATGTCAGACAAGAAAAACAGAATCTCCTAATTACTGAACTCGGGTGTTTTCTGATTGAAACAGTAATCGAAATTCCTGATCTGCGAAACCTTATTTCTATCGGAACAACAACAATGTGGGAACAACAGCTTCAAGATGCGCCCGATGAGTTTCTTGATGGAATAACAAAATTCCTAATGGAAAACCTCCCCCGGATTTCCATTACACAAAAATGGATAAAACCGGAAAAAGAGTCATTGGGTTCTTGCCCTGTCTGTAAAAAGGGCAGAATTATAGCCGGGAAAAACAACTACTACTGCTCAGAGTATAAGGCAGGATGTCAGTTCAGAATATGGCAAACCGTGTCAGAAGCTTCTGTTACCCAAACCGATGTAAAAGCTCTGCTCTCCGGTAAAAAGACCGGACAGAAAACAATGAAAAACAAGGACGGAAAAGTTTTCAAGGCGGCTCTTTGCCTAGAGGATGGAAAACTCAAGTTTATTTTCCCAAGGAAAAACTAGCTTTTATCCGAAAATCCTGTCAACCGTACTTTTGAAATTGTTAGCGTTTTGCAATAGGTCTGAAAGGCCTGGCCTCGTGTAATACTCTGTCATGCTGGCTGATGAGTGTCCGACAAGTCTTCTTACCTCATCAACCGGACTTGTACGCCTTAAAAGTGTAACATAAGTGTATCTCAGCGAGTGTGGCACAAGTTTACGCCCATTTACATTGATCCCAGATTTTTTTAATGTCCTCTGAAAAACAGATTCTGTGTATCTTTGTGACAAAGGCTTACCGTGCCTGATAAAAACATAGTCATCTTCAGGACCATCTGAAAGGGTCAAATAATCAGTAATTTCTGACAGTATCCTGTCCGGAACAGGAACAACACGAATTTTCCCGTCAGAGACGTTTTTTCCTCCCTTGTTGTAGTTTGTACGTCTTCCAGTGGAACTTATGAATCCGTCTACAATTAAGGAATTTTCTTGAAACTGCCTTTTCATGACAGCTCGTCCTTCACCAAGCCGTAGACCGCATCCCGCTATCAGCAGAAAAAGCAGTCTGCATGTCATATCACTCCAATATGCAGAATTAAAAAAAGCAGTAAGCTCTTCCTCCGTAAATACGTCGCTCTTAGTAGAGTTATTTATAAATCGAGGGAATTTAGGTCTTGGAATTTGTTTTTTATGACTCCAGTTATATTCCTCATATATTTCACTGATAACCGTCAGACATCGGTTTTTCCAGGAATTGCTTCTGTCAATATAAAACAAAAATGACATGACTTCTTTAATCTTGATGTCATCTAGATTTCTATCTCCGAACTCTCCCACAATAATAGACAGCAGCATTTCCTTCTGCTTGATTGTCTTTGCTTCCATACTTCGCCCCATCATTTCCAGACGACTGGTATAACCATCTGAATACATAGATGCAGCAATCTCCTTAATCTTCGTCCTCATAAATACCTCCTGATTAAGTTATAAAGTAATAGCTTTAAGTTTTTAGTTATATTTTCGGATTTATCTTTTCTGGTAGTACCGCAATAAGCTCCTTAGACATTCTGACAGTTCAGTAATGGCATCATTCAGGGCCAATAGGTTGTTTTCAAGAGTTTTACTGCAAGGAATATCCTGGCCCGTTACTAGATATTCTGCACTTACTCCAAGTACCCGGGCGATTTCGCAGCCCATGACTATACTAGGTAAACTTTGCCTTTTATCCAAATAAGCAAGCAATGTACTGTAAGGAATTCCTGTTTTTGCCGACAACTCTTTAGCATCCATTTTTAGTCTGACTAGTTCTTTTCTTACATTTTCTCCAAACATGCAAAAGATTTTATTTAAAAAAAATCTGTTTGTCTATTGACAAATCATAAAGCTAATGTTAATAATTTAATTGTAATCATAATTGTTTGTAAAACCGATTGTGTTTACAGAAAGCTGAAGTTTTCAGCAATAGCTGATAATGCGGATTGTTATTCAGCAGAGATCTTTTTTAGTTAAATTTTTGTTAGAATCAATAAGAGAGGATGCATCCCCCCGCCGAAAGGCAGGGAGATAATAGTCTGACGCATGGCAGACTCGAACTGCCGACCCTCTGCTTAGAAGGCAGATGCTCTAATCCAGCTGAGCTAAAGCGCCGTATGGATGCAAATATATCACAAAAACCCGATTATTTCAAGTAGTACAAAAAAATAATTATTCTGATCTGATTGAAACAGAGCCCATGAAATATGGCTTTGAATACTGCAGGGCATAATCTATATTGCGTGCAATCGATATGGCATACATGTCAACATACCAGACCCCGCTTTCACTTGCATTATCTGACCATGTCACATCTTCATCCGTTTGCAATGGCAAAGGATTATCAACATCAGAGCCAAAAGAAAAGCCCTTGTTGCTGTCTATGTAACGCCTTGGATAAACCGCATTTCCACCAACCATAAGATCCTTTCCAGGAACATAAGTATTCATTACTGTGGAAGAAATACATATCGGTTCCGGCTCCTTTAGCTTTATGTAAATGAATCTGTTCTGCGGAGAAGAATTAGCCTTGATCAATGGGAAAACCGAGCCACTGCTCAATTTCAATGGTTTATATCCCTTTGTATCAATGAGGTAGTTTGCAGATGATGAGGATGAGGAAGAATCGGATGACATGCTTTCCACGCTTGACTCAGTTGAAATCATCGTAGAAAAATTATTGTATATCTTGTAGTAGATTTCTGTTCCCAAAAAAGTACATTCCCCCGAACCGAACATGTATTGATTTTCGCTGGGGCTTTGTTCTGTTGTGCGGCATGAAAAATAATCTAAAAGAGCATCAGCAGAAGAATAAGAAGCTATATGACCATCGGATACGGGACTGTCAACATAATAAAATGTATCAAGTCCACATGTACATAAAAAAAAGGTTGGTAAGATAAAAAAAATGACTTTTAGTAAACCCTTTTTATCTGACACTCATATCCTGCCTTTATTCTGCCTTGCCGTCTATCCTAAGCTGAACCAAGCGGCTCTGTGCAAGATTTGTCCAAGAATCTGAAGAATAGCTGTCAACAAGCTTCTGATACTGTGCAACAGCCTCTGCATAGTTACCTTCTGTCTCATTTACCCTTCCTGCATTAAAGAGAGCATGTGAGGCAAGTGTAAAATTCGGGGCATCAGCGGCACTCTGATAATAAGAAATGGCATCAGAATTGTTACCGAGTTCCTCAGCGCATACACCGGCATTGAACAGGCAGATTGGTGCTGTATAAAGCTTTTCACCAGCCTGTACTGCCTTGAGGTAATAGTCAAGGGCGTTTGTATAATCTTTCTTTGCAAAATAAATGTCAGCAGTAATCATATTTGCACGGACACCTGCAAAATCCTTTTTCTCAAGATATGGCTTGAGGTCTTCCAAAGCAGTTGTCTGTTTTTGTGAAAGCTCATCATCTGTTATATCAGAGAAATTCTTTGTGTAGTTAAATTCAATCTCATCAATCTGTGCAAGTGCCTTTTTGCGTATTGCGTCAGTTATACCTATAAAGAGACAAAGTGCCAGTGCGATTACAAAAATACAGATACCTGAAATAAGAATAGGCTTTCTATGACGAATCATGAAATTCTCAAGATTCTTTGATGTGTCAGCTTGTTTTTTTGATTTTAATGTTTCTACATTCTCAGCCATTTTAGGACTCCAAATAAAATATTCAATTATTGAATTGATATATTATATAAAAAATCAATACTTTTGTCAAAACCATTCAGCTGATTTCGATGCAATTTCTTTAATTATTTTGGCTTTTTAATGTCCAGTTCTCCCATCAGGCGGGAAACATAGGTTCTTTGGACATCAAGTATCTGGGCGGTTTTTGTCTGATTCCATCCGGTCTGCTCAAGTATGCGTGTAAGGTAATGCTTCTTAAAAACGGAAAGAGCTGTCTTTAAAGTCCTGTCCTCAGTGGTAATCAATTCCTCAACTGACGAATGAACCATGTCTCCGTAAGCATCCCTCTCATCTGAATCAGGAAGAGGAAGCCTCAAATCCATCATCTGAATCAAAGGTCCCTGTCCCAGTATGCATGCCCTTTCTATTGAATTCTCAAGCTCACGGACATTTCCCGGCCACGAGTATGTGTAGAGTGCCTTGCTTGCGGCAGAAGAAAAGCCCTGGAAGTTCTTTTTCATCTCACTGCTGTATTTCTGCAGGAAAAAGTTTGCAAGAGGCTCTATATCGTCCTTGCGTCGTCTTAGCGGTGGAATATTAAGAGGAAGTACATTCAGGCGGTAATAGAGGTCATCGCGGAATGTCTTGTTCTTTACCATTTCCTCAAGGTTACGGTTTGTAGCGGCTATAATCCTTACGTCAACGGAAATTGTCTCGCTTGAACCTACACGCTCAAATTTCTTTTCCTGAATAACACGCAAAAGCTTAGCCTGCAGATCAAGAGGCATTTCTCCTATCTCATCCAGGAACAGAGTACCACCGTCTGCCATCTCAAAACGGCCTACCCGTGAGGAATTGGCATTTGTGTAGGCCCCCTTTACATGACCGAAGAGCTCGCTTTCCAAAAGTGTGGGAGAAAGAGCCGCACAACTTACCCTGACAAAGGGCCTGTTCCTCCTGTCGCTCTTAAGGTGCAGCTGCTCAGCAAAAAGTTCCTTTCCTACGCCGCTTTCACCAATAATCAGTACGGAAGAAGATGTCCTTGCAACTTCCTCCACGACTTTGAGAATGTCCAGAATTATGGGGCTTTTTCCGACAAATGTATGATAATCCTTTCCCTGACTTACAGCGTCCTGAAGAACTACAATATTGTCCTTTGTCTTGCTGTACAAATGAGCATTCTGATACGCAACACCTGCCTGATTACCGAACAGCTCAAGTATCGCAAGGTCCTCATCATCAAAATCACGGAAATCAGTTTTATTAAGTACCTCGATTACACCGACACATTCAGTTCCAACATGCATGGGAAAGGCGATCATATTACGTGTAATGTAGTTCGTGCGTTCCTGCACTAAAGAATTGAACCTGCGGTCATGCCTTACATCATTTACGATTACGGCCTGATTATGAGTTACAACCCATCCCGCTATGCTGTTTTTTGAAACGGTAATATTTTTAGCCTCAGCACCTTTTGGTCCCAAGGCAACCATAAACTTTAATGAATCATCCTGATTGTTTACTAGAAGAACTGAAGAAGATTCACACTGAACCAAACACATTACCGATTTTAGAATCGAAACCAGCAGTGCATTTGAATCAGTGTAATTGGAATTAACACTTGTGGTAAGTTCAACGAGTGCCTTGAGCCTCTCTATGCCGATTGACGTTACTTCACCCATTGAACACCACTGTTATTTATTTTGTTCCTTTAAGCTGTCGCCTATTGTGTAAGCACCATCATCGTCGTTGTTTCCAGACATATACTGTGATATCTCTGCACGAGCCTGGGCTTTCTTGTATTCCTTGACGGAGAATGCAACCTTTTCCTTGTCTACATCGATGTTGACAACATAAACGTTTACCTTGTCTCCAACATTATACTTCTTGATTGCTTCCTCAAAAGGAACCTCACGGTTGTCGCTGAGGTTTGCCTTGTTGACAAGACCTTCGATTCCGCTTGGAGCCTTTACGAAGATACCGAAGTCTGTGATGCTTGATACTTCGCCTTCAAGAGTGCTGCCCGGACGATATTCCTCTGCAAACTGAACCCATGGGTTATCTGTGAGCTGCTTTACGCCGATGCGGATTCTGTGGTTCTCAGGATCACATTCAAGGATAACACCTTCAAGTTCCTGATCAACCTTTATCTCGCTTCCCGGATGCTTAACTTTCTTTGTCCAAGAGAGGTCCTCACCGGCAAGGAATGCATCGATGCCTTCCTCAAGCTGAATGAATGCACCGCTGTTTGTAATCTTTACGACCTTGCCCTTTACCTTGGTATCTACAGGATACTTTTCTGCAATTGTATCCCATGGATTCTCAGTGACCTGCTTGAGCCCCAGTGATACACGACCGGCCTGAATGTCATAGCCAAGAATCATGCACTGAACTTCGTCACCTTCCTTTACCATGTCGGACGGCTTGTTTATTTTCTTTGTCCAGCTGAATTCAGAAATGTGGGCAAGACCCTCGATTCCTTCCTCAAGCTCGATGAATGCACCGAATTCTGTAAGCTTGGTTACTTTTCCGCTTACGATGTCGTTTACATGATATCTTTCCTCAAAATGTACCCATGGATCTTCTGAGAAGTGCTTGAGTGAGAGGTTGATTCTCTTTCCTTCCGGATCAAGGCGGATAACCTTGAGTTCAATTTCCTGACCCTTCTTTACG
>JAGCYQ010000125.1 GCA_017960765.1 Treponema sp. | reverse complement strand
CCTTCTCGATTCCGAATGCCTTCTCCTGGTCCGGGATTCCGCTTTTGACCTTTTCCTCATCAAAGACCGTCAGGTCCGCGTAATAGCCTTCCTTCAGGTATCCGCGCTCCTTGATCATGAACCTGTCTGCGACAGCGCCCGTCATCTTGCGGACGGTATTGGGCAACGTGTCTCCAAGTCCGGTGACCGCATCCTGAAGGAACTTGGGGAAGCAGTCGTAGATGGCGGGGTTCTGGACTCCGAAGTCCTCCACCCAGGCATCGGTCATGTAGAGGACGTTGTCCTTGTGCTCAAGGTCACGGATGATCTCGGGAGTGGAATAGGGCCCCATGTTTGCACGGCCTGCGAAGTTGCTCTTCTCACAGAGCATCAGGTATGCGTTAAGGTCTGACATGCCTTCTTCCTTTGCGATCTGATGCACGGTCTTGCCCTCGTAGCGCTCCAGCCCTGGCCCCATATAGGCTACCAGGATATCGTTGAATGTGAATCCGAGCAGGATGCCTGATGCCTTGATCACTGCGAGCTTCAGCCTTGAGAGCAGGCTCTTGCGCTGCTTGGGATCCATTCCCTGATACCATGCAGGCAGGATCACGGGGATTGATGTTGTGCCCACGCACTCGTTGTAGATGTCGAACATCAGGTCAACGCCGCTGGCCCTGAGGTCATCGAACATCTTCATGAGCTCGTCCTTGCACTTGAAGCTCTTGGTTCCAATGAAGATGACATGTGAGTACTGGAGTTTCAGCGGAGTGCCCTTTGCGATCTCCACCAGCTCATCCATTGCCCTTAGAAGATGGGGTCTGCCGAATATCTCAGGGTAGGCCATGGAGACCTTTCCGAGCGCACGGGCATGGACTGTCAGGGGCTTGTTGTATTTGACACAGAGATCTGCGACCTTCTTGAGCTCATCAGTCCCCGCATAGAGGCCAGGAGTGTACATCAGGCCTAGCGAGAGGCCTGCGGCTCCTTTCTGAAGGGACTCCTCGAGGATGGCGAGCATGTGCTTCTCCTCTTCCGGGGTAAGCGGACGGTTCTCGTTGCCGCCTGCAGCCGCACGCGCGGAGCAATGGCCTGCGAGAATCGCGATGTTACAGGGCATGTTCTTGTCGGTGGCCTTGAAATACTCGTCCGGCATGCCGTATCTGCCGGTCGTGTCCCTGAAGCCGAAGATTCCTCCTCCCAGCTTGTCTGTATATGGATTGTCCTTGTCAAATCCGATGGCGGAGATTCCGCAGTTTCCTGTGATGAAAGATGTTATGCCCTGCCTTATGAAGGGGCTGAAGTAGGGAAGAGGGTCCTTCCTGATGGCGAACCAGTCGTTGTGCGAATGGGCATCGATGAAGCCTGATGCAATGGATTTACCGGTCAGGTCAATAACATTGTCCGCCTGATCCTCGATATTCGCTGCAATCTTTGCAATGCGGTCATCCTCAACAAGGATATCAGAAATATAGGGTTCCGAACCTGTTCCGTCATAGATTCTGGCGTTCTTAAGCAACTGTCTCATATCAATCCTCCATGATGCGCCGTCGCACACGATAGATTGTATCCCAGATTACGGCTGATTGATACTTTTTCTTTTTTTTTGGGCCGTGAAAACAAATCGAATGGTAAAAACTGGAGAATCAAAGAGAGTGAAAAAGACAGAAAAAGAAGAACAATTACTGTATTGTTGTTTTACTAAAATGTAAATATCTGGGCTCTGGGTCTTTGCAAAAACATTAGCATAAGTCCACTTTTAAAAATGAAAACAAATCAAACGAACCGGTGGAGTCTACTTTTGAAAATACTTAATCGAGATAAAAACTTTTTTTGTCCACTTTTCTTGACAAGTACCCGTTTTTTGGCATGAATTGAAAATCGTGGGAATTTATAATTGAAAAACTTGGGAGTTTTATATTGAAAATCATGGGAATTTTATCTATCATTATGTCAGATGGAGGATTCTTATTCCCATGCTTGAATACTTTTACCGTTACATTGATGAGAAGATAGAAAAAGCGCTTAAGACATCTGGTGCCTTGCTTGTTGCAGGTCCCAAATTCTGTGGAAAAACCACAACATGCATGAGATACCAGAGAAGCTTCATAAAACTCAATACAACTCAATCGATTCAAATTGCATCAATGAATCCTTCTCTGGTTCTTAATGGAGATAAACCAAGGCTCATAGATGAATGGCAGAAAGTCCCAGATATCTGGAATCAAGTCAAGAATGATCTGGATGAAGAATATGTTTTTGGGAAATACATTCTTACGGGAAGTTCAACGCCTGCAGATAAAACACAGGTTCACCATTCCGGAGCAGGGAGAATAACACCAATAAAAATGAGGCCGATGTCTTTATTTGAATCAAAGGACTCACAAGGAAAGATCTCTCTTTCTGAACTGTTCAAAGGATGCGAACCTGAGATTTTTGATGAAAACAAGGATTTCACTCTGGTGGAAGCCGCATACATTCTCTGTCGTGGCGGCTGGCCTATTTCTGTTGTATCTCCTAAAGATATTGCTGTGGAAATAACAAGGAACTACTACAACAGCCTTTTTTTGTTT
>JAGCYQ010000124.1 GCA_017960765.1 Treponema sp. | reverse complement strand
CATTCCGTCATGAACTGTACAAGGAATACAAGGCGCAGCGTGAGGAGACGCCTGAAGTAATACGTGAGTCTGTTCCCGTTATCAAACATATACTTGAGGCATACCGTATTCCTATACTGGAAGTACCTGGTTTTGAGGCTGATGATGTGATAGGAACACTTTCCAAAAAAGCTGATGAAAAGGGCATAACCACATATATGATGACTCCTGACAAGGATTACTGTCAGTTAGTTACGGAGAGGGCGCTTATATATCGCCCCAGATACGGAAACAACGGTTATGAGATAATGGGACCTGCCCAGGTGATGGAGAAATACGGATTGCAGAACACCAGTCAGGTTATTGATATGCTTGGCCTGATGGGTGACAGTTCTGACAATATCCCGGGTTGTCCCGGTATCGGAGAGAAAACAGCCGTCAAACTTATAAATGATTTTGGTGGAATAGACGGACTGCTTGCCAATACCGATAAACTGAAAGGTGCACTCAAGGAAAAAGTTGAAGGCAATGTTGATCAGATCAAATTCAGCCGTCTTCTTGCAACCATCAGAACCGATGTCCCCATTGATCTCAATATGGAGTCATTGAAATTTGAAGGGCCCGATGAACAGAAACTATTCTCAATTTTTGAAGACCTGGAGTTCCGCACTCTGATGAACCGTTTCAGAACCAGGCAAGCTGCCCCCACACTTTTCCCGGAGTCAGCATCCCAACCTGAACAATCTGAACCGGCCGCTCCGTCCAAACCTGCCAAGAATGACGGTTTTCACGGCGATCTCTTTGATATATTTCAGCCTGAGATACAGCCTGCTGAGGAATTTTCAAATCTGGCGGACATAAAATCCGTGCAACACAGTTACTATCTTATTGAGACTGAAAAAGATGCTGAAACGTTAGCCCGTAAAATGGCTGCACAGGATTTTTTCTGTTTTGATACGGAAACCACCGGTACCAACCCCATAGCAGCAGAAATAGTAGGTTTGAGCATCGCACTACGGGAACATGAGGCCTGGTACATTGCAATGCCACGGGAGCGGGAAGGTAAGCAGCGAATGCTTGAAATTTTCCGTTCCGTTTTTGAAAATCCCTCATCGCTCAAAATAGGTCAGAACATAAAATATGACATACTGGTTTTGGGTAATTATGGCATCAGTGTTGAAGGTCATATGTTTGACACCATGATAGCCCATTATCTCCTGCAACCGGAGCTTCATCACAACATGGACTATCTGGTCGAAATATATCTTCATTACAAAACCATTCATATAGAAGAGTTGATAGGGGAGAAGGGTAGGAACCAACGTAATATGGCTGACCTTAATCCGTCCGCCGTTTATGAATATGCATGTGAGGATGCTGATATCACCCTGCAGCTTAAGTCCATTCTTGAAAAGGAACTGGAAAAAGACGGCACCACACCACTGTTCCGTGATGTTGAAATGCCGCTGGTCAGTGTACTGGCGTATATGGAACGAAACGGTGCAATGATTGACCCTGCTGCTTTGGCTGAGACATCCAAGCTCTTTACCGAGAGGATGAAAGCTCTTGAGGGTGAGATATTTCAGGAGGCGGGAGGTGAGCCGTTCAACATCCTTTCACCTAAACAGGTAGGTGATATTCTGTTTGACCGCATGAAGATTGTGGATAAGCCCAAGAAAACCAAGACCGGACAGTACGTAACATCAGAGGATGTACTTGAGTCACTCCGTGCAGACCATAAGATTGTGGACCTTATACTCAAGTACCGTGGTCTTAAGAAACTGTTAGGTACATATATCGATGCACTGCCGCAACTGGTCAACCCGGTTACAGGTAAAATACACACCTCATATAACCAGACTGTTACAGCCACAGGACGCTTGAGTTCAAGCAACCCTAACCTCCAGAACATACCTATACGCGATGAAGACGGCAAAGAGGTTCGTAAAGCCTTCATTCCGGAGCCTGGCTGCAAGTTCTTCTCGGCCGATTATTCACAGATAGAACTCCGTATCATGGCTCACCTTAGCCAGGATCAGAACATGATTGATGACTTCCGTCAGGGACACGATATCCATGCGGCCACAGCAGCCAAGGTATTCCATAAATCCATCAATGAAGTAACCAAGAGTGAACGCAGTAAAGCCAAGACAGCCAACTTTGGTATCATATATGGTATTTCAGCCTTCGGTCTGGCACAACGTATGGGTGTAAGCCGCACTGAAGCCAAGGATTTGATTGAAAACTATTTCAAGACATATAGCGGAATAAAGAACTATATGGATCATGCCATAGAGGATGCCCGTGCCAAAGGTTATATCGAGACTATACTCAAGCGCAAACGCTATCTACCCGATATCAATTCACACAACGCAACTGTACGTGGATTTGCAGAGCGAAATGCCATAAATGCTCCTATCCAAGGTAGTGCTGCTGATCTTATCAAAATAGCTATGATAGCTATCTATCGCCGCTTCAAGAATGAGAACATCAGATCAACCATGATCCTGCAGGTTCATGATGAACTCAATTTCAATGTTGTTCCAGAGGAAGAAGAAAAGGTAGAAAAAATCGTGATAGAAGAGATGCAGAAAGCATGGCCTATGTCAGTTCCGCTGGTAGCAGATTCAGGCTGGGGAACTAACTGGCTTGAGGCACATTAAAAAATATCCTTAAACTGCCTGGCAAACTCCCAGATTACAAGACCTGCACTCACTGATACGTTCAGTGAGTGTTTTGTTCCGTATTGTGGTATTTCAAGTGAAAAGTTACAGAGGTTAACAACATTCTGATTAACCCCTTTTACCTCATTGCCTAATACAAGTGCATATCTTCTGCTCTTATCAACAACAAGATTATCCAGCTTAATGCTATCTTCAACCTGTTCTACTGCAACGGTTACATAACCTTTTTCATTAAGCTCTTTGACAACACTGGCACAATCTTTTGAGTAAGACCACTCAACACTTTCCTCAGCACCTAAAGCTGTCTTATGTATTTCAACCAGACAGTTATCAGGAGTAGCGGTTATACCGCACAATACTATTTTTTCCACTCTGAAAGCATCTGATGTACGGAATACAGAACCTACGTTATACAGGCTGCGTACATCATCAAGTATCACAGTAATAGGCAGTTTAGTACTGTTTTTGAATTCTTCAGCATTAATTCTGCCAAGTTCCGTAACATTAAGCTTTCTCATAGAAACAACTGTTATTTGCGGTGTAAAATTAGTTCATTTTATCATTATTCCTGTTCATAACAGTATTAATTGGTGTTGATAAAAATGAAGTAAAAAAGGGTTTTAAAATTTGGATATTGGAATAAATGATTGACTTGGAAAAATAATCGTAACTAAGCTGTCAATAACCATATTTTTTCTGTTTTTTTTCAAACCGGAAATAAACAGACAACTATTGGAAATAAACTGTCTTATTACGATGAAAACTTTATAAACTGATTGTTTATAATTACATATAATATTGAAAAACAGGTAATTGAATTGTAGATAAACTTGTTTATAACCTGTTATCAGAAGTGAAGAAATAAAAAGCTGTAAAACTGAAGAAAGATATCAACAGTTTCAACACCCTTAATACATCAAATAATCATTTAAAATAAAAAGATAACATAAGTATTCTTTTTATCTGATTACTGTGATTGATGCACTTTCACTCTTATCGTTTTCAAGATTGGTTATTACAGCGTGATAGACTCCTGCAGGAACCGGATGTCCATTCAAATCATTCATATCCCAGCTGTATGAGCCTCCGTTTGATGTTCCTATATTGACAAGTTTACCTGAATTGGTCAAAATCCGTATTGTACTCTCCGATGTAAGACCGGTTACTGTGACATATCCGTAGAAGTCTGGTTTCACAGGATTTGGATAAACCAGAATATTTGATTCTGAGAGCGTTTCTTCTGGATCACGTGCTTGACCACCATATTCAACCAACCCACCGTTTGTACCAAAGAAAACAGAGCCGTTTTGACCGTTTTCTGTAATACTTAGTATATGGTTTGAAGGAAGTGGACTGTTTTTTGTTGAAAAGTGTTCAAGGGTTTCAGTTCCATCCGGACTCATAAGAAATACTCCATTATCAAGAGTACCTATCCATTTACGGTTTCCCTGATCTATGTAAATAGCCGTAGTTGACACTCCACTAAAAAGATAGTCAGCTAAATCTGAACCATCATTACGTGGTATTTTGATTCTTTCAAAGACAGGATTTTCGTCAGAAATAAATGTATCAGGATTCCTTAAAACAAATATACCTTTATCTGTTCCTATCCACATCTGCCCGTCCAAATCAAATTCATAGCAGTATAAATCATATATTTCTTCAGTTGTTCCGTCCTGATTTTTGAAATATGGACTTGAAAAACGTACAATATCGTCTCTGCTATCTTTTAAAGTGTTTTTTGTATCTATACAGAATATTCCCGGTAAATATCTGGATGAATTAAGCCATATACGCCCTTTTTTATCAAACCTTAATTGCTTTAAAGTAGGTAATCCTGATAATTCATCATAATATAAACTGATCCAGTTTCCATCAGGTTGCAACACCCTGATTACTGTATCAATCTCATTATTTGCCATCCAAAGATTACCTTTATTATCATATTGTAAAGCGCTTATACGGATGTAGTTTTTTTTGTTATCATCATTATTTGTAAGGATACTTTTGAGAGCACTGTTATTCCATGAATGAAGTTTGTAAAAACTGTTGTCCTTGAATTCATAAAGACCCTGACCGGTAGATCCTACAAATATATGATTGCGGTCATTAGGATCTTGTGCTGCTTCTGTAAGATTAATGTATTTAAGACCTGTCTTGGATTCAATGTCTTCATCAAGTGAGCTCCAGCGTTCATTTTCATAAATCATCACTTTTCCTGGCTAATTGATTCCAAGATAGTTGTGATACCCTCCTACAATTAGAAGTTTATCAGGTTCTGGCCATGAAACTGAATGAAACAGATTTCTGCGAGGACTGTTGGGTTTGATTCCTTGTGATTTACAAACACATTCTTCATCTGATAAATTATATAGGCAGAGTCCATCATCTCCCTGGCTTACCCAAAAATTTTCACCGTCAACCATCAGATGATTAACGTGTTTTTTATTGAAAAGATATTCTTTACTGTCTGTAAATGAAGAATATATAGTTACCAATGTATCTTGAATAAGTGCCAGTCTTCCGTCAGACAGGAAACTTATTCCATCAACGTCTTTCTTAATATCAGTTGAACTTGCGTTATTGCGTTTTAAAGTCCTGATTATATTATTCCAGGAGCGGCAGAATAATCTTCCGTCAAATACAAAAAGGTCTATACATTTTCTGGCTAAAAACATTTTCCATTTTGAATTATCAAGCAAATTGTCTGACATCCGACCCAAATAAACTCCTGCATTAGTACTGCAAAGTATAGAATCGGATAGAATGACAGATGTATGGACAGGTGATTCAAAACGGTATGTATTTTTTATTTCCCTGCGTTTTATGTCAAATACAACTAATCCTATACTTGTGGAAATGTAAGCCAGATTATCAACAATTTTAAGTTCGTTTACTGTAACGCTTCCGATAGTGTTGTTTTTGAGATCCGTACAGTTATATATGGTTTCATCGCTGTAGAGAATGTCGATGTTACCGTTAGAATATGCTAACAGAACAGCATCTTCAGTTTTACAGAAACCTATGGCTGCTATATCAGTATCGCTTAATCCACCTGTTTTGTCAATGGTATAGACAGAATTGTCAGAGGGATCATAATAGTATATGGCACCTTCACTCAGGACCATTATTTTACCAAAGGCTTTGAGTGAGAAAGTAGCGTTGTTATATGCAGGATGTGCTCTCCAGGTACCAACAGGGATACCTGCCTTAACCTTATTAAAAGGCAAAAGAACCGTTATCGCAATGAGTGCGGTAACGATTCCTCTTGTCAGTTTATTTATCATAATTGTTAAGATATTCTGCCAGTTTCCTTACGGCGCGTCCCCTGTGGCTTATCAGGTTCTTGCTTTCAGCTCCCATTTCAGAGAATGTTTGAGTATAACCGTCAGGAATAAAGATGGGATCATACCCGAATCCACCCTTTCCATGGCGCTCAGTTCCTATCTTTCCTGTTACAATTCCCTCAAACAGAAGCTCTTGTCCGTTAAGTAATAACGCAATAACTGTGCGGAATTGTGCGCTACGGTCTGTTTTTTTTTCAAGTTCACCCAAAAGTCTGGTCATATTAGCCTCTGAGTCGTGGTCTCCGGCATAACGGGCGGAGTGTACTCCTGGTGCTCCGTCCAGGGCTTTCACCTCAAGGCCGGTATCATCGGCAAAACAGTCATAACCGTAATGTTCCTTAACGTAACGGGCTTTCTGCAGGGCATTATCCTGAAAGGTATCACCTGTTTCGGGGATATCCTCATGGCAGCCTATGTCGTTAAGAGATAGCACCTCAAAGCGGTCGCCAAGTATCTGGCGTACCTCTTCAAGCTTATGGCTGTTATTGGTGGCAAAGACCAGTTTCATATCATTTACAGTACAATGTTCACGATCTTGCGCGGAACTACAATCACCTTACGGATAGGCTTACCGTCAATATATCCCTGTGCCTTCTCATTGGCCAGAACAGCATCCTGTATCTCCTGCTGTGTTGCATCAGCAGCAAAGTCCATTGTAAAGCGGGTCTT
>JAGCYQ010000012.1 GCA_017960765.1 Treponema sp. | reverse complement strand
CAAAATCAAATTATGCCGTTCCCGGACTCTATTTCTATAACAACGAGGTTGTAAAAATCGCGCAGAATGTAAAGCCCGGTGCACGCGGAGAGATAGAGATTACGGCCGTGAACAACGCCTATCTTGAGCGCGGTACCCTTTCCGTGGAACTTCTTGGACGCGGCATGGCATGGCTTGATACCGGAACTTACGACGGACTTCTTGAGGCATCAAACTTTATCGCCACCATAGAAAAGAGGCAGGGCATGTATGTAAGCTGTATCGAAGAAATCTCTTTTAGGAACGGATGGATTTCCAGGAAACAGGTTCTGGAACTGGCGGAAGGATATAAGACGGATTATGGTGCATACCTAAAATACATTGCGGGTAAATAAGGATAGGGGTATGGCATTTGAATTTAAGGAATGTATATCAGAAGGTCTTACAATAAAGGGACTTTACGAAATCCAGCCTAAAGTCTTTGGCGATTCCCGTGGATATTTTTCTGAAGTTTATTCAGAACGTGATTTTTTTGAAGCTGGACTGAATATGAAATTCGTTCAGGACAATCAGAGTTCTTCTACAAAAGGCGTTCTCCGCGGCCTGCATTTCCAGACAAGACATCCACAGGGAAAGCTTGTTCGTGCAGTTTCCGGCAAAGTGTATGATGTGGCAGTGGATTTGAGGGTAGGTTCTCCTTCTTTCGGAAAGTATTATGGTGTGGTTCTGGATTCTGAGAAGCAGAATCAGTTCTACATACCTGAAGGATTTGCTCACGGCTTTTATGTTCTTTCTGATTCTGCAGTTTTTGCATATAAGTGTACGGATTTCTATGACCCACAGGGGGAGGGGGGGCTTATGTGGAATGATCCTGCAATCGGAATAGACTGGAAATCTATTGCACCGGAAATTGAACCGCTTCTTTCTGAAAAGGACAAAAAGCATCCTTCATTTGATATGAATGGTAAATATTTTGATTTGAACGCCAAGTGGATAGGAGAATAAAATGACAAAAAGAAAACTGACTAACATTCTTGTAACTGGTGGCTGTGGATTTATCGGATGTAATTTCATACACTATCTTCTTGGAGAAAGCACGGCAGGAGGAGAAGCCTTCACTGACTCCGATTTCAAGGGGCGCATCATTAACGTGGACTGCCTGACTTATGCAGGAAATGCAGAGAGCCTTAAGGACATAGAGGCAAAATATGGAAGCGGTGTGGAAGAGTCAAAGCGCAGGTATTTCTTTGAGAAAGTTGACATCTGCGACAGACCTCAGATAGAACGCATTTTCAAGCAATATGACATAGACACCGTAATCCACTTTGCGGCGGAAAGCCATGTTGACCGCTCGATTCTTGGACCGGAGGCCTTCATGCGCACCAATGTGATGGGAACCTTTACTCTTCTTGATGTTGCTCGAAACTACTGGAAGTGCTCGCTAGACAACATCCGAGATGATGTTCTGTTTCACCATATCTCAACAGATGAGGTTTACGGCACCCTTGGCGAGACAGGATATTTCCTTGAGACAACTCCATACGATCCTCGCTCCCCGTATTCTTCAAGCAAGGCAAGCTCAGATCATGTTGTAATGGCCTATTACCATACTTATGGATTTCCGATAACATTGTCAAACTGCACCAATAATTACGGTCCTTTCCAGTTCCCCGAAAAACTCCTGCCGCTAATGATCTCAAACATCAAGGACGGAAAGAATCTTCCGGTTTACGGTGATGGAAAAAACATCCGAGACTGGATTTATGTAGAGGACCATAACCGTGGCGTATGGCAGATTGTAAATCAGTCTCCTGCAGGTGAAAAATGGAACCTTGGTGGAGAAAACGAGTGGGAGAACATCCGCCTCTTGAATACTGTAATAGATTTGGAATCAGCGGAGCTCGGAAAGAATCCTGAGGATGTAAGGGCGACAATAACATACGTAAAGGACCGCCCGGGACACGACAGGCGCTATGCAATAGACTGTACCAAGGCAAAGACCAAGTTGGGGTGGGAACGCAAGATGAGCTTTGAGCAGGGATTGCTTGCTACAATCAAGTGGTATTTAGGTCATAGTGAGTGGATAGACCATGTAAAGAGCGGTTCGTACAAGGAGTGGATTCAGAAAAACTATAACGATCAGGGAAGGTAAAATGATTTGGCTTATTGGAAGCAGGGGAATGGATTGTGTCAACTCTAGTTAGCAATTTGATATAATTGAAAAAGGTCACTGGATATGCCAAAATGTCGGTGACCACACTAACAAGAGGAAAAAGGCAATGGCCAGATGGCGTTTATTCTGACCACAAAGCCTCAAAGAAGTATTTCCACGGTAGTATTTCTATGCCGTCAACTTTGCGGGGGTATTCTTCTCGGCAAACTACAATGTACCGATTAAAGATGCCTTCCTCCCTCAGTGTTTTAAGTCCCTTCAAGTGCCGGTCCGTTACCGTGTCCGTAGATTTAACCTCTATCGCAAGATTATCATCAAGACAAAAATCAACTTCATTCCCGCTTGTAGTGCGCCAGAAAGTAAGGCGTGAGCGGGGACTTTTATAAGAAATCCATGCCTTTAATTCCATGCAGACCAACTGCTCAAAATACTCTCCGAATTCCCCGTTTCCTTCTTTGGGAACTGGAATGTCTTGTAACGCACGGGCAACCCCAATATCGAAGAGGTAGAATTTAGAAACGCTCACGCTTTTCCGCTTTTTACCGGCAGTATACGGCTCTACCATGAAGCCAAGCAATGTGTCTTCCAAAACCTTGTACCACTGCTTTACAGTCTGAACAGGAACCTGAGAATCGCTTGCTATGTTCGTAAAGTTTAAAAGCTGGCCGTTTGTTAATGCAGCCGTTTTTAGAAACCTGGCAAAAGCTCCCAAGTTGCGTGCTGCACCTTCTGCAGAAATTTCTTCTGTAAGATAAGTTCCTATGTATGAAGAAAGATCTTCTTCTATGTCCCTAGAAAAGAACATTGAAGGCAATAGTCCGTGCTCAAAAATATATGGAAGGTTATAATTCATATCTCGACCGACTTCAGCAAAAGTAAAGGGATGTAGATGACGCTCCCATGCTCTTCCGCCAAGAAGGTTTGTTCCATACGAGCGAAGCTTCCTTGCCGAAGATCCGGTAAGAAGAAATCTAATGTTTCGCTCTTCAATCAAAAAGTGACACTCGTTGAGCAGCTCAGGGCACAGCTGAATTTCATCAATAAAAATGGCACAGTCATATAAATTTAGAAGCTCAACCTGCTCTGTCAAATAGCTTGGGTTTGTCTGAATCTGCAGTCGCAGCTTTCCCTTTAGAAGATTCAACGTTAGTGCAAAAGTATCGTCAGGAAGCTGGTTAACGAGAGTTGATTTTCCCGTTTGCCTTGGTCCGAACAAAAAAAGCGACTTTTTCTTAATTAAATCTGAAACATCAAGAATTCTCTCTACTTTACATTCCATAAGAACCTCTTGAAGTATATTACACGGAAAATAATAATTTTTCAACATGTAAGTAGTTAAATTTGCATTATTTTTAACTAAAAAAATGTTGTTTTTTTTATAAATATGTTAAAATGCAACAGAAAACAAGAAGAGAAGCGGAAAATTTGAATTCGATTAGGCAAACTCTTCCCTTGTTGGAGTGATTCAAAGGACATCGAACAACCGATTTAAAATGATTCAATCCTTTGATTCGGCGTTGTATTATTAGAATAAGACTATCCTTTTATCTCATTCTTATATTCCACGGCAACCGCCTTTACGGAAACTTTTTCAGAATTGAGGGTTTCGTCGGCAGTAAAACACATGCGCAGCTTGTCCTCGGCTTTTTTGCTGCAGTTTTGCAATGGGAATGAAAAAATGTATTCTCCCGCAATTGTTCTGTCCAATTCCAGAGGAAGGGCATCTTCTACTGTGATTTTTAGCTTTCCGTCGGGGGCTAGGATTCCAAGGCGGATCTGTACGGATGTTGGATTGCCTTTATCCAGTACAATGTATGCGGTGGATTCCGCCTGTTTAATTAAATGGTCAGCTTCTTCACCACCTTCCGTCTCCTTCCAGAACTGTGGCTCAAATATAGTTCTGGCAGAAGGAAGTTTTTTGAACTGCTCCATGATCTTGGCCTTGTTTTCCTGCTGCTGGACCCCCATGAAATCAAGGTACTGTGCATGTACGTTCTTGGGGCTTCCTTCAGCCCTTATAAGCCCCTTGTCTATCCAGATGCTTCTCTCGCATATTTCCTCAATTTGTCCGAGAGAGTGGGAAACGATGACTATGGTAGTCCCTTCCTTCTTAATTTCCTTGAGCCTGTTAAAGCATTTCTGTTGAAACGAAGCGTCACCAACTGCAAGAATCTCATCTATCAAAAGAATGTCCGCGTCAACATTGATTGCAATGGCAAATGCAAGCCTCATGTACATACCGGAGGAATAAGTTCGGACAGGATTGTCGATGAATTCCTGAAGCTCAGAGAAGGCTATTATGTCATCTATCTTTTTGTCAATCTCCTTTTTTGTAAGTCCGAAAATTGCTGCGTTGGTATAGATGTTTTCCCTTCCGCTCATATCAGGATGGAATCCCGCTCCAAGCTCAATCAGTGCGGAAACCCTGCCTTTCATCTCTATTGTACCCGAATCAGGATACATGATTTTGGTAAGGAGCTTAAGTGAGGTGCTTTTGCCGCATCCGTTGTGGCCTATAAGACCAATGGCCTCTCCCTTCTTTACGCTGAAACTGATTCCATTCAGGACGTTCCTGCGCTCATACTTGTTGCGCTTCCAGAATAACACGCGTTCCTTGAGGAGGTTGCTTTTATCGAAATATACTTTAAAGGATTTCTTTATGTCTTTTACTTCAATTGCGTTTTCGCTGTCCATGATTTCCTCTGTCTATAAGTTTTCTGCAAATCGTCTCTGTAACTTGGAGAATACAAGCTCACCAATGATAAGGAAGAAAATCCCCATTGCTACGGCAGTACCGAGGGTCTTCAAATCAGGAATCTGCTTGTAGTACAGGATATCGCGGTATGACTCGATTATATGTGCCATGGGATTTAGGTTCCAAAGAGTAAGATATTGCTCAGGAACTCTACTTGACGGATACATGACTGGAGTTAAAAACTGCCATGCCATTGTAACGATTCCCAGAATGTGTGCTATGTCGCGGACATAAACCGTAATTGCAGAGAACAGGAGCGTCATTCCCATAGCCAGAAAATATTCAACAATCATAATGACTGGCAGATAGAGAAGGGCGATAAAGTTAACTCCGTGACCTGTAACGATGATGACGGCAAAGATTACAATAAAAGTATAAAGCATGTTGACAAACTGGCTTGTCACGAAAGATATTGGCAGTACTTCACGCGGAAAATATATTTTCTTGACCAGATCTCCGTATATCAATATACAGTTGGAGCCATATGAGACACATGAGCTCATGAAAATCCATGGAACAAGTGCAACAAAAAGGAAGAGGTAATACCTGTCGATGTTCTGCTTCATGATGATGGAGAAGACAAAGGTATAAACAATAAGCTGCAGCAGAGGATTTAGGAAAGTCCAAAAGAAGCCTAAAACAGAGCCTTTGTATTTTCCCCTGAGCTCTTTATGGACCAAGGAGAAAACCATTTGCCGGTATTTATAGATTTCAGAGAAAAGAGTTAACATTATCTCACCTCGGGCAGAATCTTGTTGATTTGATGAATTTATCCAGGCTGTCTTCCCACCTTGGGATTTTTATCTTCATAGCGGAAAGTATCTTGTCCTTGCTCATCACTGAATAAAACGGACGGAGGGCGCGTGTAGGGTATTCTGCAGAGGTGCAGGGGTCAACTACGCAATCGTTTGATATCCTCTTGTATTTTTTACCCAGCTCATAGATCTGGCGGGCAAAATCATACCATGTGGTCTCTCCCATGTTGCTGAAGTTATAGAGGCCATAGGGTAAGGCGGAGTTCTTTCCAAACAGGCGTGTCGCGTTGGCTGAGGTCTCGATTATCTTTATTATCACGGATGCAAGGTCAACGGCACATGTGGGGCAGCCTTTCTGGTCATTTACGACCTTAAGGTTCTGGTTCTGATTCATCAGGTTAGTCATTGAGTACACGAAATTCTTTCCGTCAAATCCATAGAGCCATGATGTCCTTAGGATGTAGTACTGTGTCATCTCTTTTTGGATCAGGTCCTCGCCTTCGCTTTTTGTGCGGCCATAGACACTCAAGGGGGCTTTTGCGGCATCCTCCTTGTACGGCATGTTGGTTCTTCCGTCAAAAACATAATCGGTTGATATGTGAATGAGCTTTGCTCCTATCTTGCGTGTTGCGCGGGCAATGTTCAGGGCACCCTGGGCATTCAGTCTCTGAGCGGTCTCCTGGTTTTCCTCCGCGTCATCAACCTTTGTATATGCGGCACAATTTATGACCCATGTTATTTTCTGCGGAACATAACCTTTTGCTGCGGTATTTCCTGTCCTGTTGGCACTGCGGTCATGGGACTCTGCGAAATCATCCAGTGCGGCCGGATTTGTTATGTCTACCTCAGAGTCACTTCCTACCCAGACAATCGATTTTTCCTCAAGCTGCTTCGTAATTTCCTGTCCAAGCATTCCTTTGTTGCCAATGACCCAAACCATGTCTCCACCTCTTTCCATAGCACTCCCCCTGAAAAACACCGTAATTCTACCCGAATTCAATCAATTTTTCAAGTATATGCCATGTCCGGCACTGCAATGTAATCTGGACGTTCAATATTGCCCAATATGATTTTTTATGCTAAAGTGGCATTATGCTAGCAGTTTTTCCTGGGTCTTTTGATCCGCCCACTTTAGGACACTTGAACATAATTGAGCGCACCAGCCGCCTGTTTGATACGATTGACGTGGCGATTGCCGTGAATCCCGAGAAGAAATACCTTTTTTCCGCGGAGGAAAGGATGTCCCTTCTAAAGGAAATGACGCGGAACCTGAGCAATGTTACTGTCCATATCTGTAATACCCTTATAAGCGAATACTGCCGTTCTGTGGGCGCTAAGGTGCTTCTGAGGGGAATTCGCAATACAAACGACTTTTCATACGAATTTGACCTTTCCCTCATCAACCGCTCTATAAATCAGGATGTGGAGACTCTTTTTGTTCCTACAGAGCAAAGGTACTTCCTTATACGCTCAAGCAGCATCAAGGAGCTTGCACGCTTCGGTGGCGACATCTCCGCAATGGTTCCTTCCTGTGTGGAGAAGGCGATAAAGGAAAAATACAGGAATTAGCATAAAAACTTTTTTTTTTGACAAAATTTAAAAAAATGTCAGAAATTCTATTGACAATTATGCGTTTTTTTCTATATAATTATTGACATGATATAGGAATCTGTAGTAATATATTCAACGTTATACAGACGACTAAAATAATATAGCGAGGTAATATAATATGGCAGTACCTAGATCAAAAACATCAAAGGCCGTTACAAAAAGAAGAAGAGGTGTTAACATGCATCTTGCTACACCGAATCTTGTTGCTTGTGCCAACTGTGGAAACCTGGTTCTTCCGCATCATGTATGCCCGAAGTGCGGTTTCTATCGTGGACGTCAGGTAATTACTCCAGAAGTAAACGGCTAAGTGTCAGGAGATTGAAAATGGACGAATTGTTTGAGAAGATTCAGAAACTGATTGCAGACAAGCTTGGTATCAGCGAAGACAAGATTACACTTGATGCAACATTCCGTGGTGATTTGGGTGCAGATAGCTTGGACCTTTATGACTTGGTATTTGCTATCGAAGCAGAAATCGGTGTACACATCCCGGATGAAAAGGCTAATGAATTTGAGACTGTAAAGGATGCTTACGAGTACATCAAGTCTCAGAAGCAGTAATCTATTTCAGAATTATTAAAAGAGCACGGTACATGTTACTGTGCTTTTTTTTTCGTCAATCAAATATGAACGCACGCGATTTATTTTATGAAAAGAAAAAACTTGACCCGGAGCGGAAGAAAGCTCTAAAAGCCTTTTGTAAGGACCTTGGGCTTTCGTTCAGCAATCTGAACATTCTGGATCTTGCTTTTCATCACAGGTCATTTTCTAACGAAAACACTGAGCATCACCGCTACAACAACGAGAGGCTTGAATTCCTCGGGGATTCCGTTCTGGGGCTTGTTACGGCCGCTTTCCTTTATGAGGACATGATGGACAATCCTGAGGGAGATCTTGCAAAAATCAAGTCGAATGTCGTAAGTGAGAAATCTCTTGCTCCGATTGCAAAGGACGTGATGCACATAGACCAGTACCTGATTCTTGGAAAGGGCGAGGAGCTCTCAGGAGGAAGGCAGAAACCCGCTATTCTGGCAGATGCAGTTGAGGCCGTGATAGGTGCGCTTTATCTTGATTCAGGCTATGAGGCTGCTGAGAAACTCGTCCTGAAGCTGATAGTACCGGAAATACGCAAGGTTCAGCAGGACAAGGGCAACAAGGACTATAAATCGCTTTTGCAGGAATACTATCAGAAAAAGTACCGTACATGTCCTTCCTATGAGCTTGTCAAGATGACGGGTCCCGATCATGACAAGACTTTCTGGGTGACTGTGCATCTTGGAAACACATCATACGGTCCTGAGAGCGGAAAAAGCAAAAAAGCCGCCGAGCAGGAAGCCGCCAAGGCAGCATACAGAATGCTGTTGATTGAGAAATAATGAAAACATCAGGCGAAGATCAATGTCATTGCCGGACTTGATCCGGCTATCTTATGAGACGAAACTGTTATTCCTTATCTGACGAAGTTGCTGGAGCAGATTCGTCCTCATTTGCCTTTTTCTCTTTGGCCTGTTTCCTGCTCTTTACGTAGGAGTATTTGTTGGCTCCCTTCTTGCTGTAGCGTGCCCCTATGGAGACCTGGTAGTCCCATGCAAGGCTTATCGGGAACATGTCCTTGTTTGAGCCGAGGTTGGGGTAATCAACTGCGAATACACCGTTCAGGAGGAATGTCCAGCGTTCAAACACGGGAAATTCAAGTCCTGCCATAACAGCCGCACCCAGCTGCATGTAATGGTAGTCGTCCGTTAGCTGATACATGAAATGAAGGCCCGGTGCGATGTTTATGCCTATATAGTTCCACATGTCAAGGCGGAAAAGCGGTGCAAAAATCAAGTCAAAGGAATACAGGAGTACCTGCGCGGAAATCTGTGGCACACCGTTGAAAGTGCCCGCCAGAGGATAATATGCGGCAATACGCGTGATTGAATCCAATGGCTTGATGTTTACGGTCTCCATGGTAAAATATGCCCCTACCATGGTGTCCTGCATTACGAAATTGCTCCTGTGCTCCTGAAACTTTATCCTTGTGTTGAAGTTGACTGCGGCTCCCCAGTCGAACATCAGGTATGGCTTTTCCTTTATTACCGGAAATCCTGTAACCGGATCCAGCTCCTCATCCTCAGCGGAATTCTGTGCAAAGAGGGCGAACATGGGGAGTAAAATCAAACATAAAAGCAAAAACTTTTTTTTCATTTTGTTCTCCTAGTTCGAGATCTTGTAGAGCTGAATCTGCCTTTGGATGCCTGAGGAATCAACCCAGTTAAGGTAGAGTATGTTTCCCCTTATGTCCCATTCCGTGCTGGTTGTAGTTCCAGTATCACGTGTAAATGTAAGGATGTTCTTGAGCACGGTATATGAGCCCATGCTCTGTTCCTTTACTCCGCTGGAGGATATCGTTGCATTGAAGCTTCCGTCAGAGGTAAACGTAATCTTGTTGCCCATGTTGTCCGCCCATGTCCCGTAGAGTGGTGATGGAGCGTAACAGCCTGCGACAGAAAGCAGTAGGATGAGTGCAAACAGCGAGAGAGTGAACGTCAAAATATTTTTTCTTTCAATCTTGTTTTTCATAATTATATTCCTCATGATTATTTACCCCTTATTCTTCCGCCACAGTCCAGTGAACGTTTTCCGGAGCGAAGCCCTGACGCGTAACGACATAATAGCCGCCGCCTGCAGCACCGCCTTTTATCTGTATGTTGTCATAGCATACTGAGCCTGGATACATTCCCCTGCATGTTACAGTACCGTCCATTGTTCCGTTGGTGTCCATGCTTGCGCTTGTATTTGTTTCTCCGCCTTCGTACAGGAAGAAGATTCCGCCTGCATTACCGACCTTGTCCTCACCGGCTGAAAGTGGAGTTGAATTCATCTTGCCGTCATTATGTATGTAATAATCCGCATAATTTGAATAGCGCATGATTACGCGGCCACCAAGTCCCTGTACGCTTGCGTTGTAGTAAAGTGTTCCGCTGATTGAGCCGTTAGCAGTTTCTGTTCCCAGCTTGTCAGTGTTTCCGCTCTTGTGCATGAGAGTGAGCTTTTTGTGCGAGCTTACGGATGTGAGGTTGTATTCCCTCATGTACTGGTCTGCTGTAAGCGCTCCGTATCCGAAATTTGCATCGGAGTAATTTGCTCCGCCATAAAGACTGTTCAGTGAGAGTACTTTGTAATAATACACCTGCTTTGGACGTGCTGTTGGATTTATGTCATAGAATGTGTTGCCTGTAATTACAAAGGTCTTTTCGTCATTGTTTACGGAAAGCTTCTTGTATCCGCGGTCTTTCTTGTCAGAGCGGAATACGTAATATCCTGCCACATCGCTTGAATCATCCGGTCCCTGCCAGGTTATCTTTACAGGGAAGACTTCGTTTACGTTTGACTTCCATGAGCTACCCATTTCGTTGGAAAGGTTCTGGCATGCCGTTACCGTAATCGACTTGGGGGCAAATGGAGCAGGAGCCACAACATCACTTGCAGGGCTTTCTCCGCCGGTTCCTGATGTGCTGATTTTATAGAACTTCTTTGCATTCGATATGTCAAAGTAATAATAGCCGCCGTATAGATTCAGGGAAGATGCAGAGATTGTTTCCAGTTCATCAAATGTGCCTGTACTTGAATTCGAGCCGAGTATCTTGTAGCTGAAAGAATTCCTTTCCTCATCATTGCCTATGGCCGGTGTCCATGAGATCTGATGTCCGATAGCTTCTTTTGTTACCGTTATGGTCTCAGGCGGGCTTATGAGGTATGCCTCCGCAGGTGTCTCTGAGTTTGGACCTGTGTCAGAAAGCGGTCCCTTAATGAGTGTTCCGTCCTCCGCGGTCTTGGAAGGCTGAACCATGTAGTAGTAGTAGGTTGAATATTCAAGGGAGCTGGAATCCTCTGTGTTCACGGAATAATCGGTTCTTCCTGTAAGTCCGTTGACCACAAGGGTTAATGCAGAGTCCTTGGAGCTTGATCGGTAAAGGGCGTAGCTTGTGTCAGCATCTCCCGACCAGCTGATTGTAACGGCTTCTACTGCGCGGGTAACTGAAACATCCTCTACCTGTGCGGGTGCTCCTTCTGCCTGGGCATATCCAAGTGCAATTGAAGAATTAACCGATTCCTGACTTGAGCTGTTTTTTGCCTTTACGAAAAAGTAATACTCTATTCCGCGGTCTGCCTCATTGACATTGACCGTATAGTTCCTCATGTTTGACTTTACGAAACCGACATAGGTTGGGTTGGATCCGTCCGGATACATGCTTCGGTAGATCTCATATGAAGAAGTTGAATGTGATGCGGAAGGTGTCCATTTCAACTCAATCTTGTCCTTGAAAGAGCCTGCGCTTGCCGTAAGTCCGATCGGAGGGGCAAAAAGGGTACCGGATACCATAGGAGTAAATTCGCTCGAACCGTAACCCTTGGCCTCGTTTTCAGAGCTTACGCGGTAAAAATACTTATATCCGTATTCTGGGCTCTTATAAGACGGATTTGCGAGAATCACATCGTCAAAACTTGTCTTTCCGTAGATGTGGGCTGTACTGCCGTATCCTGTGGTTATGGGATTGAAGTCCGCTTCAGAAGGCTCCTCAAATACTCCGTTTTCGTTCTTGGAGGTAACCACTGCACGCTCAAGCCTGTATGACTGGGCTCCATCAACGGAACTCCATGAAATCCTTATTGTACCGGAATTGTCGCCGTCAGAGACGAAAATCTGTGCCGGGGTCTCAAGGTTGTCGATTTTAACCGGTTCCTTGAGTATGTCACCAAGAGATGCCAGGGTGGATGATGTGTCTATGTCTATCTTTCCCTGAAACAATTCAGCACAGGAACAGATGAACAGGGAAGTGAAGGCCGAAATTACAGCTACCGGAAGAATTAGCTTTTTCATTTACTCTTTCTCCTCCACAAAATCAGTTGTGATTGTGCCACCTGTTCGTGCATGCCACCATTCG
Source organism: Treponema sp. (assembly GCA_017960765.1). Classification (GTDB taxonomy): domain Bacteria; phylum Spirochaetota; class Spirochaetia; order Treponematales; family Treponemataceae; genus Treponema_D. The sequence continues at coordinate 1,732 of JAGCYQ010000012.1, read as the reverse complement.
TTATTACAGCATGGATAGTCAGTATCGTAGCTGGAGCGGTCTTGATCTTTAAGATTTTTCCCCAAAAGGAAGGGGAACCAGGATTCAAATTGAGTTTGATTTTCATTTACGTTTGGTAAATCATACTTAACTTCATTTATTGTGCTTGAGCCCGATAAGATGTAATGCGGAGAGCCATTTGCACCAAAAGCAAACGTGCTAACATACTTACCGGCTGAGAAAGTAATCGTACCATTGTAAGATTTTAGATTTTTAGTTATATCATCTGCTCCTTCCACGGATGATGTGGATGTGTCAAAATAGTAAACTTTATTATCATTGGACACTCCAGTTCCTTGACTCGTTGTTTTTAATCTAAGGAAAGAGTTAATTTCGGTTCCAGCTGGACAATTTGTAAATTTGTGAATGTATGAATTACAGTTATACTTAAACTCATATCTGACAGCTGCATTATATTTTTCTGTAATAGAGAATGATCCATATGCTCCTTGAATTGTTTTTGTATTAGAACTAGTCGCAGTAGCACCTGTAGGCCCTGTAACATGAGTTGCATCTGCCACAATCAATAATGCCGCCTTCGCTAACTCTTCAGGAGATATCCTTCTGTACGTCCAGGTATTCTCATCAAGACCGATATATGTATAAACCGTCTTTCCCTCGCTGTTCTTGCGCTGCGCCCTTATCATGTAATAGTGCTTGTAGTCTCTCTGTACTTTAAGGAGACCGTTGTTAGCTCCGCTGCTGTCGCTTACATTCTTTGGTGTCAGCTTAAGTCCCTTGTGGATTTCGGTAATCGTGGTATCATACCAGCCGGGATCTGCTGCTGTGGTGATGGCTCCGTTCTGATTTATTGAAGCTATCTGGAACCAGCCGGCCGCATTGTTCTTGTTTTTAGTCCATACTGTATAGGCGGGTGTGCTTCCGTCATCGGCGGGACCAACCTTACGCTTGCTGTAATCCCATTCCTCCCATGTTACTGCCTCGCTGAATCCTTCGTCCGTTCCGTTGTCAGATACATTTTCTGCGGTAAATCCAGGGATGTCAAACGGATATCCGACATTTTTTGCCTCTGTCGGGGAATAAACCGTATCCATCACGGTCTTGCAGTATTCAACATATTCAGGAACAAAGGGTGTGTTTTGGTTTACATCAGGAGAGCTGACATTCAGGTATTTTACGACATACTCATAGGGGCGGGTCTTTTCATTTTGGGTCTGGCACTGTGCAATGGCAGTCTTTGCGCCGCTGTCCGTTATGGTCCTTACCGTGACATTTCCGTCATTGATTTCCGCCGTAGTGCCTGCTTCCCTTCTGTAGACAACAGGCCTTATGGTTGACTCACCAATCTGGTTTCCGTATGGCAAATCCCAGGTGACCGTTACTTTCTTTGAGCTTTCAGATTTTGAAGCCCTGATATTCAATCCGTAGCCGAATGTACTTCCTTTTTTGGAAATGTCATCAAGGCTGGAATAGGGAAGATCTTCTCTTAACGATGTTCTGGACTGCAGCTTTCCGTCTTTATTCAGCTTGTCAGAAGAATTCAGAACCGGAATTACCGTATATTCAATTGGGATTCCCCATGGAATTCTTGACTGTGTTGTCTGTGCCTGTGAGGGTGGTGTATCTCCAGATGGGAGCGGCACATATTTGTCAATGAGCTTGAATGTACCGTCGGTTAATGAAAGCTGCATCTGGTCCTGAGGAATTGTCTCTCCGTTGCTTGTGACTGTCT
>JAGCYQ010000123.1 GCA_017960765.1 Treponema sp. | reverse complement strand
GACAAGAGGGACGAAGAAGACCTGATTGACGAAGACAGGGCATATTCAAAATAAAAACAGGGGTAAAAAAATGGCTATTTCAGCTTCACAGGTAAAGGAACTGCGCGATTTGACCGGAGCAGGCATGATGAACTGCAAGAACGCCCGTGTAGAATCAAACGGCGACATCGAAGGCGCAATCAAGATTCTTAAGGAAAAGGGACTTGCTGCAGTTGCAAAGCGCTCAGAAAGATCAACAAACGAGGGACGTATTTTCATGCGTCAGGTAGGCAACAAGATTGCTGCCGCTTCACTTGTTTGTGAGACAGACTTTGTTGCCAAGAACGATGAATTCATCGGATGTGGCGAAAAGATTTTGGACTTGGTATTTGAGAAGGGATATACAGAAGTAGTACCGGAGCTTTCTGATGTACTGATGGGATTTGCCGCAAAGACTGGTGAGAACATGTCTGTAAGCAAGATCACAGTTGTAGAAGTTCCAGCTGACTCAGTATCAGGCACTTATGTACACACAGACTTCAAGACCGCCGCCATCACAGTAGTAAAGGGTTCTACAGATGACAAGGTAAAGGAATTTGCACGTGACTGCTGCATGCACCTCGTTGCATTTACACCTGCATACCTCAAGCAGTCTGACGTTCCACAGAGCTATATCGACGAACAGAAGGAAATCTTCCGTACACAGATGGCAAACGATCCAAAGGATTCATCAAAGCCAGAGAATGTAAAGGAAAACATCCTTAACGGAAAAATCAAGAAGCATCTTGCAGAAATCTGTTTCGTAGACCAGGCTTTTGTAAAGGATGACAAAAAGACCGTTACACAGAAACTGGATGAAATCGGAAAGGAAGTTGGTTCACAGCTTTCATTCGGTGATGTTCAGCTTTTGGTTCTCGGTAACTAAAAACAAAGGGGCTGCCCGCATCATGCTTCAATCTTGATGACAATGATGAGGACAGCCTTATTTTTTAAATTTTTTACAAGTATTTTAGGGGGAAATTATGGCAGATAATGAAAGCCGCATGGAAAAAACTGTAAATGCACTTAAGGAAGAATACAACACAATCCGCACAGGACGTGCAAGTGCTTCTATATTTGACAAAGTCCGCGTAGACTATTACGGCACACCTACTCCACTGGCTCAGGTCGGAACAATTTCCATTCCAGAAGCACGCATGGTGGTTATCTCTCCGTTTGACAAGTCTCTTATCTCTGACATCGAGAAAGCCATTCAGAAGGCAGAACTGGGACTCAACCCAAGCAACGACGGTAAAGTAATCCGCATTGCAATTCCCCCGCTAACAGCCGACCGCCGCAAGGAACTTGTTAAACAGGCAAAGGCAACAGCAGAAAACTACAGGACAACCATCCGCAACATCAGGCGTGACGGTAACGATGACCTCAAAAAGCAGCAGAAAGCTGGAGAAATCACAGAAGACCAGCTGAAAACAGAAACAGACAAGCTTCAGAAACTTACAGACAAGTACATCGATGAGATTAACAAGGTTTATGAAGCCAAAGAAAAGGAAATAATGGATTAAAACCCGTGGATTCCAAGTCTTTGATAGACCTGGCTGCCCTGCCCGTTCATGTTGGAATTATAATGGACGGAAACGGCAGATGGGCTAAAAAACAGAATCAAGCTCGTACATTCGGCCACACAGAGGGATTGAAGCGTGCCAAGGAGATTGCCAAGGCAGCTTCTGATCTGGGAATCCGTTATCTGACGCTCTATGTTTTTTCAACAGAAAACTGGAAGCGTACCCAGGAAGAGACAGGTTTCCTCATGGGGCTGATTCACTCGCACATAAGGCAGGAACTGGATTTTTACCGGAACAACCACCTGCGTGTCCGGCTAATCGGAGACAGGAGCGGCTTACCCAAACAGATACAGGACGACATACTTCAGGCGGAGAAAGACACGGAATCTTTTGACGGCATGTCAATTTGCCTTGCAATAAATTACGGTGGAAGGGATGAAATCATACGTGCCGTAAAAAAACTCAAGGACAGCGATTTAAAGACAGAATCCATCACCGAAAACGATTTTTCCAAAATGTTTGACCAGCCGGACCTTCCCGATGCTGACCTGATCATCCGTACGGGCGGAGAACAGAGGCTGAGTAATTTCCTGATGTGGCAATCAGCCTATGCAGAACTGATTTTTTCTGATATACTATGGCCGGATTATGACAAGCAGGCATTTTATGACGATATTGTTCGATTCCAGCACAGAAACCGCAGATTTGGAGCCGTACCGCTATGAGTAAAGTAATTTCAAGACTTTTAATCTTCTTTATCGGAGTTCCCATTGTAATTGCCATAGCACTCTGGCCTTTCTGCAATCATCTTCCCCTTCACCTCCTCATAATCCTTGCTTCAATTCTTGGTGCCAATGAATTATACAACCTCTTTAAAGCAAAGGTATCCCTTTTACCCAAGCCGCTTATAATTTGCTGCACTGCTTTTCTGCCGATAATTGCAGCCGTGACTACAATTTTTCCTGATTATGTTCCAAGCATCCTGACAAGAAGCGGAGACATAATCACGACTTCATTTGTTTTTGTAATCCTGCTCCTTCTTTTAGTTGAGGTAATATTCACCAAGGAGTTTGAAAAATCCATCCAGAGGATTTCAGCATCCTCTTTCATCGTCCTTTATGTCGGATATCTTATTTCCTTTATTTCCAAAATGACTACAATCTCTGATGCGGGACAGGAGTACCTTTCCTGCATATACATAGCGGTATTTCTCCTTATGGTCTTTATGTGCGACAGTCTTGCATGGCTGTTCGGCGTACTGCTTGGGAAAAACAACCGCGGACTCATCAAAGCCAGCCCAAACAAGAGCATAGCGGGCTTTATCGGTGGATTTGCAGGTTCAATCGGCATCGGAATCATAGTCTACAAGCTTTATCCTGAATTCTTCCCGGGTACAAGCGCAGGCTCACTTGCAAAGGTAATCCTGCTGGGACTTTCAACAGCATTCAGCTCAATTGTCGGCGACCTTGCGGAATCGGTCATCAAGCGTTCTGCGGGTGCAAAAGACAGCGGACGTTTAATTCCCGGAAGAGGCGGCCTCCTGGATTCCATCGACTCAATCCTGATGTCTGCCCCTGTATACTACGTATTGATAACGCATTTTTATTCGCTATGAAAAAGAGAGTATTGGTTTTGGGGTGTACAGGTTCAATCGGGAGCCAGACCCTTGACATAATCAGAAATGAAAAAGACCTGTTCGAAGTAGCGGGACTCTCCGTAGGACACAATCAAGAAGCCCTGGAATCATTATGTGCGGAATTCAACTGCATGGGAGCCAACTGGAATGTTGACGGGATTTCCGGTTTGAAAAAGCTTTTGGATGAATCCAAGGCTGACATTGCCGTAAACGGTGTTGCGGGATCCCAGGGTCTTTTGTCCTCTGTGGAGGTACTTGAGCGCGGAATAAACCTGGCCCTTGCAAACAAAGAAAGCGTCGTAATGGCATGGCCTTTGATAAAGGAACTCTCTGAAAAGAAAAGGTGTTCGATTGTTCCAGTGGACAGTGAGCACAGTGCAATATTCAGCCTTGTAAACCACTACGGAAGCAGAAGGATATCCGAAATCATCATAACGGCAAGCGGAGGTCCTTTCAGGAGCTATACCAGGGAACAGCTTGAATCAGTCACAGTCGAAGACGCACTTAAGCATCCTACATGGAACATGGGTAAAAAAATCACGATAGACAGCGCAAGTCTTGCAAACAAGGGACTTGAAGTGATCGAGGCATGCAGGCTTTTCGATGCAGAGACAAAAAACGTAAAGGTCCTTGTTCACCCTCAGAGCGTAGTCCACAGCATTGTCAGGACAAATGACGGAATGCTCTATGCACAGATGAGCGACCCTGACATGAGGCATCCCATCTTTTCTGCCCTTATCTGGCCGGAAAACAGGACGAATTATCTGGAGCCATTCAACCTGGCTGGACACGAGCTTTCTTTTTTTGAGCCGCGCATGGATGATTTCCCGATGCTGAGGCTTGCATACCAATGTGCCGAAAAAGGCGGTTCATATCCAATTGCATACAATGCCGCAAATGAAATAGCGGTTGACGCATTCATAAACAAAAAAATAGGCTTTACCGACATCCCGAAAATTGTAGAAGCAACATTGGGCCATGACTGGAAGAAAGAACCCTGGACCGTAGAGGAAGTCCTGGAGGCTGACAGGGATTCCCACGAAACGGCAAAAAAACTTCTGGATGCAAGGACTTTTTGATGAAGATTCTTTTGGGGCTTTTAGGGCTTAGTTTCCTTGTCTTTTTTCATGAGCTCGGACATTTTTTGATTGCAAGGGCCATGGGCGTAACCGTGGAGGCATTTTCAATAGGAATGGGACCTGTTCTGCTCCATCATAAGTGGGGTGCCACAGACTACAGGATTTCCCTTATTCCCATCGGCGGATACTGCAGCATGAAGGGAGAAAAGGATTACCAGAATGCCCTTGATACAAACCAGAAGGAAATACACGGTGACAATGACTCTTTCTATGGGGTTCATCCGTTCAAGCGGCTTTTGATAGCGTTTGCGGGACCTTTCTTCAACGTGATTTTTGCATTCATAGCGTTTACAGTCATAGCGCTAATGGGATATACGTATACCACCGCAGGCAACAAGGTTTTGATGTCCACTGACGTAGAGGAATACAAGGATTCATCATCACCAGCGGCTGAGGCAGGAATGAAAAGCGGAGACATAATCCTCTCCATGGACGATACTGAAGTAAATGATTATACAGAAATAAGGCAGTTCATCACCATGAACGGTGGAAAAACAGTCCGCGTAAAGGTCCTGCGCGGCAATGAATATCTTGAGATTGACGTTCCGATGGGCTTTGACAAATCGACGGGATCAGGCTTTATGGGCATAGTCTGGGACAAGGATTCAATCATTCAGAAAAATTACGGTCCGTATTCATTTTTCCCCGCTCTGGCACAAGGCGCAAAAGAAGTAGTAAATACCATTGGAATTGCCATTAAGAGTATCGGGATTCTTTTCAAGGGTGTGAATCTGACTTCAGCAGTCTCGGGACCTGTCAGGACTACGGTTATGATCGGTGACATGATTTCAACGGGATTTGAGGAAGGTGCAAGAATCGGCATAATAAATGCCCTTGAATTTCTTGCCTTCATCAGCATATCTCTTTTCCTGACAAACCTGCTTCCGATTCCGGTTCTGGACGGTGGACTCATACTCTTTGCATTTATTGAATGCATCACACGAAGAAAAATGAACCCTAAGCTTTTGTACTACATACAGATGGCCGGCTTAGTTCTGCTACTTGCCCTTCTTGCTCTTGCAATAGTTGGGGATATAGTTTATTTTATAAAGTAGAAAATCATTATTGGAGATGTGTCAATGACAAGAAAACTGTACAAATTCATCATTGAAATTTGCCTGGCTTTTATTTGTTCCGTAAGTTTCGTGTTTGCACAGCAGGAACAGGTTTCAACACAAGTACATGATGGTTCGGTAACCAGTTTGGTTCCCTGTGAGAACTCCAGAACATTTCTTTCTGCAGGAAGTGATGGAAATGTCATCAAATGGTCACAGGACAAAATGGAAGAACAGTATCAGATCAGTAAATCTCCGTTATTAAAGATTCTTGTGAACCCAAAGAACAACGACTTTGTGACGACAGAATCTGACAGCTTTGGCATTTTCAAGCTGACGGTCAGTGATTTGTCAACATTCTCACAAAAATACTCCAAGCAGTACAAGGATCCCATTGAAACAGTATCATATTCATCAAAGGGTTCTCTCCTGTTTGTCTCTACGGCATCTGTAAACGGCTCTTACATATTGAACGCAAATACAGGAAACCTCATAAAGAGAATTGATTCAGTTCCCAGCAAGATTTCCCTTATTCAAACCGCAGACTCAGAAAAAAGCGCCATGTTCTACTGCGAGTCCGGCGACATATATTATTTTAACCTTCAGAAAATGGAGCTGTTTGAGCAGCCTCACTGGAAAACCGAGTCAGCCCTTAAGCAGACACAGACTTTCGGCAGCGGCAACATGAAAAACCGTTTTATGGCCGGTGTAAAGAATGACACAGTCTACATCATCGATTCCCAGACGGGAAAAACTGTATGCTCCTACAAGGGACCTTCCCCTCAGATCGTAATCTCAAACAAAAACAAAACACAGGGACTTTATTTCACAGTATTGAACGGATCAAAAATCAATCTGATGCATTATCCGGAAAGTGCAATAGCATCAAAAGTTTCAGGGGGATCTTCTTCTTCCGTTACGCCAAAACTGATAGCTTCATTTTCGGAAATAGGTGACAACCTTTCTTCGATTGCCTGTCAGGATGAGGGCCTTTTCATGATGGGAACAAACAAGGGAAAGCTTTATTCCTGTGTAAAGGACAGCTCAAATTATTCCCTCGTTTCATTTACAAAACCCATATATGAGTCAATTATTGACATTGCAGGAACTGAAGATTCCGTCTTGCTGCTTACCAAGGATTCACTTTATTCAACAAACTCCGAGACAAAGGAGATTTCAAAAATTGCAATAAACAAATCGGCGGATAAGGTCACTCTGGTTGATTCCAAGAGCGCCGTATTATGGACGAAAAAAACAAGGAAGGACGTATATCTGGTTAACTTCTCAGAGGAAAGCCCAAAGTCCGGCCAATTCCTGTTTACTCCAAAAGGCAACGTGAACAACCTGCACGTATCTGGAAGGAAAATCGTTTATGTCTCCGGCGGAAGCAGAGTCTATTCCTTTGACCTGGATACCAAGCGTGAAACCCTTATATATACGGGAGTTTCAATCGAAGACTGCATTCTTGTGAATTCAAATACGATTTATGTCGCAAAGGCAAACACAGGAAGCAAGGATTCATCCGTAATATCTGTCGGAATCCAATCCAAGGAAACGCTTGCTCTAAAGACACCTGGTTTTATAGCATTTGACCTTTATCTTGACTCAGGCAAATCAGGAAACCTTTATGGAATAACCCTGGAATCAATCGGCTCCTCAACAGTGTCACATGTATTTACATTTAATCCCACAGAGAAAAAGAGCGGCATCCTGATGCAGCATAATCAGGAAGACTCGGACTCATTCCTTCTGGTGGACTATCCGACCGTTTATTCAAATCTTGGCAACAATCAGATTTACGCTTACGATGTCGATACAGGGCGTACAAAAATCTACAAGCGCGCAGCATCCGCTCCTGTCAAGATGGCAATCATAGGGAAAAAATTCGTGTGCCTTAATTCTGATGGCGGACTGTCATTCTACAAGAGCGATTCACAGGCTCCGGTATCACAGTATTACCTTACGCTCAACAATGAATTGAAGGAATTTTAGGATATACAGAAGAAAAACTGTAATCAGGCGGGTTTGATACCTTGACATTAGAGGGCCTAATCCGCTATAATATATCATACTATCTGCCCGGATGGTGGAATTGGTAGACACGCTAGTTTCAGGTACTAGAGCCAGTAATGGTGTGCAAGTTCAAGTCTTGTTCCGGGCACATAAGCCGCTTCATCAACATGGAGCGGTTTTTTTATTTTATTAATCTTAGATGATTACTATATAAAGAATTGGGCAGTTATACAACTACCATCTTCTAAAAGACAAGAGAGGACGATTTGTAGTATTAACTTGCAAAAATTTATTGTCACACGGATTTGAAATCACTACGAGATTTTTTCTGTAGTGTTTTGATTATCATACAACAACTTTTGCATGGGTGTGAGCTTGATATTATTAGCACGAGAAAGAGGTACAGTTGCACCATCCTCTACCTTAGTTCTATTTCCAACTGTTGTTGGAATAGTTCCATTATTTCCATATGTTTCACGAGAAGCATTATTATAATCAAAATTATTTCTTCTATAATATTTTTCTCCAAAAAGATAACTTGCAGCTGAAGAATTCATCACTGTATTAACTTTATCTTCTGAAAGGTATGCATAACCGAGTTTTGTTCCTATGCTATCTTGTTTATTTGACAAACTTGATATGTCAAGAAACGGATAGTTAGAGGTACTTTTACCTGAAGCAACAAGTTCATCATTCCATGTATCTTCATCTTTAAAAATAACTTTACTATATTCGTTACCAGAAAGAGTTTTTGGAGATTTTTTTTCAAAACGAACCAAACCCTTTACTCTAATAGTATTTATATTTGACATATCTGCTTTAACAACAGAATTTATTAATTGAGTAGTTGAACTACTTTTAGGTTCCATGGTCCATCCAGTATTATTTTCATCGGTGATTACAACATTTTTTAAAGTAACACCTTTATTCATAAGGTATGATGCTAAACTAACATCCATTGTTATATCTGTATTGGATTCAAGATCTGGATTAAGTTTATTATCATCACCGAACATGCGTTTATAGCCTGTTTCTTGTGAAGCATCTTTTAAAACATCCTCCCTGGTATCATAACTTCCAAATGGATTAACTTTATTTCCATAATTGTTAT
>JAGCYQ010000122.1 GCA_017960765.1 Treponema sp. | reverse complement strand
TTGGTGTGGCACAGAGGGAATCGATTGTTGTAAAGGGACGTGTAACTGCCGGCGATAAAACCCACAGTCCGGATGTCCTTATGATGAGCGCGACACCCATTCCCCAGACACTTGCGCTTACGGTATTCGGTGACCTTGACATTACGGTGATACGGACAATGCCTCAGGGAAGAAAGGCCGTAAAGACCTACCTGAGCGTGATGGGGCATGAGGATAACGTCTACAGGGCAGTTAAAAAGGAAATTGACGCGGGACATCAGGCATATTTTGTTTATCCACGCATAGCAGAGCAGTTCGGAGAGGAAGGAACGGATTCAAGCTCCGTGTCAGGATCTGGAACCCTGAAATCAGCCGAGGAAATGTACGAGTTCTTGAGCAGCCGTGTTTTCCCGGGACACAAGGTTGCGCTTATACACAGCAAGGTTGACGAGGAAGAGCAGAACCGCATATTAAAGGAATTCCGAAACGGTGCGATTCAGGTTCTTGTTGCCACTACGGTAGTGGAGGTCGGTGTCGATGTTCCCAATGCCACATGTATCGTAATTGAGCATGCAGACCGCTTTGGACTTGCAGAGCTGCATCAGCTTCGAGGTAGGGTAGGCCGTGGTTCAGATCAGTCCTATTGTTTCCTGATTTACGGGAAAAACATAAGTGAGGATGGAATACAGCGCATGAAGGCACTGCATGAAAGCTCAGACGGATTTGTGATTGCGGAGGAAGACCTTAAGCTAAGGGGGCCTGGAAAGATGAGCGGTACTGCCCAGTCAGGATATCTGTCTCTTGGAATTGCAGACCTGGTGAGGGACAAAGACATGCTGAACCTTGCCCGCTATGATGCTTTTACCGAGTGCCAGAGGAATGTATCAGGCAACGTATGATGCAAGACGCTCCATGCGTGCGGGGTGCTGCATTCTTACTATGGCCTTTTTCTCTATCTGACGGATTCTTTCTTTTGTAAGGTTGCATACTGCTCCGACTTCCTTGAGTGACATCGGTTTGTCTCCGTTTAATCCGTAGCGCAGGCGGAGTACTTTTGCCTCGTTTGGTCTGAGTGTGTCCAGAATCTGTGAAATGTCGTCCTTCATGGATTCGTTTATGGCGTGTTCCTCAGGTGATACAGAGCTTGTGTCCTCAAGCAGTTCTCCCACTGACCTTGATTTCTCACCGTCACCAGACAGCTCAGCGTCCAGGCTTATCATGTCACGTGAAAGGTTCATCATCTCGCGGATATGGGCGTCATCCATGCCCAGCATTTTTCCGATTTCCATGATTTCCTCTTCCTCGCTTTTCTTGCTGCCGATCATCTTGCGTGCCTTGTCAATCTGGACAAGCTCATTGCATCTGTTCAGCGGAATGCGGATCATGCGGCTCTTTTCGCAGATGGCCTTGAGGATTGCCTGCCTGATCCACCATACGGCATAGGAGATGAAGTGGAACCCCTTGCTTACGTCATAGCGTTCGATTGCATTAAGGAGACCGATGTTTCCCTCGCTTATCAGGTCTATGAGGTCAAGGCCCTGGTTCTGGTAGTTTTTTGCTACCTTTACGACAAAACGCAGGTTGGCGTTGATGATTTTTTCCTTTGCGGCATTATCTCCTTGAGCGGCTTTTGCGGCAAGTTCATTTTCCTCTTCACGTGTCAAAAGGGGAATGCGGTTGATTTCCTTCAAGTACATATTCAGGGTTGATTTGTCGTTAATCATGTTTTACGCTCCTTGCGGTTTTGTTTCTTGATAATAAATAAGCAAGTACCGTGCCAAGTGCTAAAAATGTGCCGGAATTCAATAAAAAAGTTAAAAATCAGCGAATTTTGAATGAATTTTCGTGCTTTTTGGGGACAATCCGCCTGTCTGTCATGTTAAAAGTGGCATTTTGATACAGGAAAGATTTTAGGATTGAAGTTTTGGGTCAATTTGACGCAGGTAAATGATAAGGACGGAAAAGCTGAATGAAGGCAGTTCCGTCCATAAAAAAAAGTTCTACTCTATGGTGGCAATGATATCTGAGTTTTTAAGAATCAAATAGTCTTCGCCGTCGATCTTGATGGCTGTTCCAGAATATTTGTCATACAAAACCTTGTCACCTGGCTTAACAGTGATTTTTTCCTTTTCAGTTCCAGGTCCAACGGCTTCTACAACTGCCTGCTGAGTCTTTTCCTGGGCTGTCTCAGGAATAAAAAGTCCACCAGCTGTCTTTGTCTCTGCTGCGGCCTGCTTTACTAATACACGGTCTGCCAAAGGTTTTACTTTCATATTTTCCTCCATAAAAATCACAGGAACACCTAGAATTGCTCCTGTCTTTCTATAATATACTAAAAAATCCGCTTTTCGGCAAATTTATTTGAGTAATTTTGTCCTACGGTTCTATTTGCGGTTTTCTTCTTCCTGGAGCTGCTGCAGTATGAACCTTGCCTTGTTGTGCGAGGGATTCAGTTTGATTGCATACTGGAGCGACCTTGTTGCACTGTGGAAATCTTTGAGGTAATAGCTTTCTTTTCCCATGCGGTAAAGGATTTCGGCTTTTAGGAGCGGATCCGTGGCCCTGGAAGACGCCTTGTTCAGGTATTCTGTTGCAACGGTGCCCTGTTTTGTACCTGCGTAGATATTTCCCATGTTTATGAATGCATTGACGACTGACTCGTTCTGCCCAGTGGAATTCATTACGGGGCTGCGGTCTGAGTATGAGTCGATGATTTACTGG
>JAGCYQ010000121.1 GCA_017960765.1 Treponema sp. | reverse complement strand
GGATGATTGTCACCACCGAGCAGGCTGTTAGCGGTGCGGGATATCCGGGTGTGCCGAGCTATGACGAGATTGACAACATTGTTCCATATATTGGCGGTGAGGAAGAGAAGACCGAAAAAGAGTGCCTGAAGATTTTGGGCAAGGTTTCCGGCGACGTGATTGAGAATGCGTCGGCTCCTTTGGTCTCATCCACCTGTACCAGAGTTCCGGTAATTGACGGACATACCGCCATCGTGAACCTTGAGTTTGACCTGAGCGATGACAAAAAGCCGAGCCTTGAGGAGATTGAGCGCGTGTGGACCTCATACAGCTCAGTACCCCAGGAACTCAAGCTGCCGTCCGCTCCTGAGCATCCCATTGTGGTGCGCCATGAGGAGAACCGCCCTCAGCCGAGACGCGACAGGGATACCGAAAAGGGAATGGCCTGCGTGATCGGAAGGCTCAGAAAGTGCAATGTCTTTGACGTGAAGTTCGTTGCCCTGAGCCACAACACCAAGCGTGGTGCCGCACTCGGAGGAATCCTGAACGCGGAGCTTTTGAAAGCCAAGGGATTTTTTGACGGACTTTGATGCTTGTCTGATTGCATGAAAACCGCTGATTGATGCTTAACGTGTCGGTCGGCGGTTTTTTATCTGTATGGGTAAATGAAATTTTTTAAAAGTATTCATTGTCAAAACTGTAAAAACCAAGACCGCCTGAGCAATCTTGGTATTCACAAAAAAATCTCAGCTCATTTCGTCCGCTTTTTTGATCATGGAGGTTTCCCACCTGAGCATGCTGCGCTCGGCCGCGAACTCATCACCACGGATGTCGCAGAGAATCCTGAACACGGGCTCGGTTCCGCTGGGTCTCATCCAGATGTATCCGAAAGGATGATTTTCCTCGTAATAGAACATTATCTTCAGGCCGCCGTTGCCGTTGTTCCAGCTTTCCTCGGGACTTACGAAGCGCTCCTTTGTTCCGTTCGTGAGTATGGTCTTATAGCTCGTGATTCCGTAGATGGCCTCCATCTCCTCAAGGTGCTGGTTCCAGTCCGCAATGAAGACTTTCTGGAAGTTCTCCTTGAAATGTCCCTTGTCCTCGGTCTTTACCTTCAGGATGGCAAGCTCGTCGCTGACTCCGGTTGTCGTGTAGAGCGGGAGTGAGTCCAGAACGTCCTGCAGTGTAAAATCATTCTTGTACCTGAATTCCTGGTCGGATTTTTCACACCAGATATGGAAGAGTCCCTTGTTCAGGGTGCCGTCGGGGTTTTCCTTGTCCCTGATTACGAGAAGTTTTACCAGAGCGAACACCGTCGCCAAAGGATCGTGCACAGCTGAGGGGTAGGTGATGTTTCCGCCGTTGCTTCCCTCACCGAAAATGCGCACCTGATATCCTTCGTCGCGTTTTTCTCGTGCCAGGTTGACCACGTTTGCCTCACCGACCTCCGCCCTGAACACATCGCGTCCGAATGCCTTGCAGATTTCGTCAATCCTCATGGATGTGGGGCCGTTTACCGCAACAGCATGTTTTCCGTAGTGGCTTATCGCCTTCCAGAGGAGTCCCTTCTTTGGCATGTTCGTCTGCTGCCAGATTTCAAATGCCGACTCAGAAAGCACGCTCAGGGCAAAGACCGTCTGCGCGGGAAGGGTTATGGATTTTTTCTTGATTGCGTCCCAATAGACTATGTTTCCCCTGTCACCGTCACAGTCAGGCATGTAGCCCAGGGTAACGTTTTCATTTCCGTCTTTCCTGAGGTCGTCCATCACGTCGGCACAGAACACAAGATTTTCCGGCTCCGGGATAATGGCATGGTGGATTTTTCCCGCCTCATTGTTAAATGGAAGGAATTCAATCCCCAGACCTTCCATGAATGATGAGTCAATGGATGCCGCACGCGCCGAACCGTTCATGTCAGCCACGATTGCCAGCGGGGAATTTTTCATTGCGGCCTTTATGTCTAGGAAGAACTGATCCTGCGTCTTCGGGTCGCTTGTTCCTGAAATCACCGTCCTGATGAAGCTTTCGTAAGCCCAGAGCGAGTCCTTCTTGTATTTGTCGCCGAGTGTGAAAATCAGCGTGAGCTCTCCGTCGGATGCCTTGGAAAGAAGCATTTCGGCATATTCACCGGAGTCTTCCATGGCGCACTTTTTGAGGAAGTTCTTCTCAAGGATTTTTTCCTCCTCAGCCGGGAGCACGCCGCCGTCTTTCAGTCCGAATTTTATTCCATTGTATCCTATGGGATTGTGGCTTGCCGAGATGTAAACGAATCCGTCCAGATTTCTTGCATAAGCCATGATTTCCGGGGCAGATGCTATACCTATGTAGTGTACGGCAATGTCCATGCTGGAAAGCACTCTGAGTATGGCATCCGCAATCTGGTTTCCGGTGGGTCTTGAGTCCATGCCAAGAGCAATCGTGGGTCTTCCGCTGCACCGCTCCTTTATGTATTCCGCAAAGGTTTCTGCAATCAAGGCACAGAGAAGAGCGTTTTCATATCCTATGTCTGGCGAGCTGTCCTCACCGTCTCCTGATTCCGCAAAGACTTTTCTCCAGCCGGATGCGGACAAAATCATCTTATGTTCCATAACAAATAGTATACCCCGATTCTTAAATTATGGCAAGGTTTGTTTTAAGGGTACCGGAATTTTTTTTATGTCCCCATCAGAAGTTGAAAATTTTACTTTTTTGGTTTAAAATAAGATTATATTGTGAAAAATAGGCGGGGTCTATGAAAAAGTTTTTGTTCAGGTTTGCAGCTTTATTTGCCTTGGTTTCTTTTTTCTTTGCCGGTTGTGCGGATGTGCCGGATGAAAGCAAAATGGAAGTAATCGTATGTGATTCGGACTCCTTTGACGCGGATAGCTTTATTGACTTGGATCAGGGAGGCGGAGCAATTGTGTTTCAGATGCCTGATTCTGATCCTTCGCTGTCATATTCAATCAGTCTGAATGATGAGAATGGCGGCTCCAAGCATAGGGAAGAGAATCTTGGGTCCGGTCAGTACATAATCTTTGCGAATCTTCATTTTGAAACATATAAAATCACTTGTGAAGCCATTACTGATGGTGTAGTGCGCTATAAAGGCAGTACGTCGGTAAGAATTCATGCGGGACGGACAGTCAATGTTTCTCTCAGTCTGAGGGAGGCTTATGAAATCTCCTTGGCAAGTATGTCGAACGGAACTGTTGGGCTTTCGGAAGATTATGCCGTTGCAGGAAGCTAAATCAAGCTGAGGTTTATACCGGATGAAGGTTATGAGCTGGATTCTTGCAGTGTAATGACGGCTGATGGTTCCCCTGTTGACTTGACAGGCAACACTTTTGTTATGCCCGCTGGCGATGTGAGTGTAAATGTTACATTTGTGGGGAAAATTTACAATATAACTCTTTCACCGGCGATAACCGGAGGAAACGTTGTGGTATCTGAGGCCGCAAGAATGGGAACCACAGTGTCATTAAGTCCTGTGCCGGAGACTAACCATGAGCTGATTTCGCTTACTGTAAGAACAAGGTCCGGTTCCTCTGTTGCTGTGACTGGCAACACTTTTGTCATGCCCGCTGGGAATGTGGTTGTAAATGCCGTATTTTGGAATAAAACTGATTTTGTCGCCGTAACAGGAGGCAATGTGTCTGGAGATGCCGATGGTTATGGTTCGGCAGTGTTTATAGATGGACGCGATGTCACAATACGCAATCTGTGGGTATGCAATCATGAAGTGACGCAGAAGGAGTATTTGACTTATTGTAAGTATGGAGATTCAGTCAGCTTGGGTTCTGGAACAGGGGATAATATGCCCGTTTACCACGTGAACTGGTATGATGCCATTGTGTATTGCAACCTGCGCTCCATTGCGGAAGGACTGACTCCGGTTTACAGCATAGGCGGTATGACACATCCTTCCTCGTGGCCCGGTGTTACTGGATCTGGGGGAAAATACTGCGGTCCGTCGGGGGCAAACACGACTTTTGACGGTGTGAGCATGAACATGAATGCAAACGGCTACCGTCTGCCTACAAGTTTGGAATGGGAGTATGCTGCCAGGAGCGGAAATAACGGAGTGATGGAAACATATCTTTACAGCGGAGGAGATAATGTGGATACGGTCGCATGGTATTCGGGCAACTCTGAAAATCAGGTTCATACAATTAAGACTAAGAGTCCAAATTCGCTGAATATCTATGATATGTCGGGAAACGTATGGGAATGGTGCTGGGATTGGAGTGGACCCGTTTCTGCAACCACGGGCGAGACTGGCCCTGTGTCCAGTTCTTCAGGACGTTGTACGGCTGGTTGGGATTGTAAAACAGCAGTATATGAGGGTTACACTATGGAGCTTGCCATCCCGGGAGCTTCTGCTCCATACGAGCGAGGTGAAAGTAGTTCTGTTATTGGTTTCCGTGTAGTGCGCACCAGGTGATGCGAGACCTGAACTTCCGCCACTTGAACAAGTGGTTGATTTTAGGTATGATTTAAAGAATAGGGATAATCCCTGTCTACCTGTGTAAAGGGGGTTTATGATGAAAAAAAAGTTTGGAACGTCGCTGCTTGCGTTTTTTGGAATAATATCGCTGTTTTTCTCCTGTGCCAGTAACAAGCAGGAACTGCCTCCTCCGGAATATGATTTTACGCTTGCCCTGAGGTCGGACGGGGATGCATACGTCGGAAATTATCCAGAATACACGCTGAGAGACATAAGCGGTGAATATACGGTGGAAGTCACGGAAGAGGGTGAGGAAATCATCACGGGGATTTTTCCGCTGGAACTTGAGGTAAGCGAGGAGTCCACACTTTACCGTGCGAAACTTCTGGAGGGCGAGTACAGGCTCTATCTTGGTGATGTGGACCAGAAGATTTTCATAAGCGTGGGACCTGAGAAAACAAATGCAATCATAGAATATTGCTCGTCCCTGAACAATGCCGCAGACGCGTTAAAAAATGATGTTGCTCCGTCTTGCCTTGCCCTTGTGGTGAAGGAAAAGACTTACATTACGCTGGGATATGACAATCTTTTGCAGAGACGCGTGTCCCTTTCTCCGAATCCGGTCTGTCTTGACATGAAGGCCTGCCCGAACATCACTCTGGGCTACCATGCTTTCTACGGATGCAAAAAACTCCGCTCACTGAAACTTCCCGAGACCGTTTCCGCCATTGACAAGGACGTGTTTACTGATTGCACATCGCTGCGCTATATGAACATTCCTTCTTCGGTAAGATCCGTGGAGGGAGGCGCGTTTACATCATGCGTGGAGCTTTCCGAGCTGGAGATTTCCGCGTCGAACAGATTCTATACCTGCAAGGACGGATGCCTTTGTACTGCCGACGGAAAATACCTTGTAGCGTGGCCTGCCGTGAGCGGAGACGTGGAGCTTCCTGAGACTGTTGAGGTTCTGAATGAGTATGCTTTTTCCGGATGCACAGGTCTCGTTTCCTTGAACATGCCGGGAGTGAAGGAAATACAACAATTTGCTTTCCTAGGATGTCGGAGTCTGAAATCTCTCTCGCTTTCAAAATCTTTTATGTCTCTTGACAAAAATGTGTTTGAGGACTGTCCGTCTCTCTCTGCAATTACCGTGGCTCCTGAAAACCGCTCGTTCAAATCTTCCGGGGGAATTCTTACTACGGCGGACGGAAAGAAACTTCTCGCATGGCCTTCCGCAACCGGCACCATAAAAATCCCGGACGGAATCACACGCATTGAGGACAACGCGTTTCAGAATCAGGACGCAATAAAATCCGTGACCTTGCCAGCTTCCTGCCGTGAGATCGGACATCAGGCTTTTGCGGCTTGCAGCAATCTTTCTTCTATTACAATGCCAAATGTGGTGAGCATTGAGTCTTACGCATTCTCAAAATCACTTTCGCTTGTCTCGGTGAACATTCCTGCTTCGGTCAGACGCTGTGACGGTAGTGCTTTCGCCGAGTGTCTTTCGCTTACGAACATTACCGTGGATCCCGCGAACAAAAATTACACTGCCTCAAACGGCGCGATTCTGAGTTTGGACGGAAAGACCCTTGTGGAATGGCCTGCCGCAGCTGGAGACATTACCATTCCTGAGTCGGTGGAAATAATCGGAACTTATGCATTCAACCGATGCACAAAACTCAATTCAGTTACCATGACTTCGATTAAGACCGTGGGACACCATGCTTTTGACACTTGTTCCTCGCTTAGCTCCGTGACCATGAACGAGGGTGTTGAGACAATCGGTTCCTACGCTTTCTGCAACTGCATGGCCATTGAGAAGATTGTGATTCCCAGCTCCGTAAAGACCATGAAGAATTACGCGTTCTGGTTCTGGACATCCTCGCAGACGATATAGTCCTACGCTTCCAAGGCTCCCTCCGGCTGGGATTTCGCATGGGACGCAAACTCCGACGCAAAGATGGTGTGGGGGTATGTGGATCCAGTTCCTGTTCCCGAGGCTGTGGAAGGGGAGAATTGAGAGCGGAAAGATGAAAGTGGAGAGTGGAAAGTTTTACAAACCAAAAATGATAGTCGTTGCAGATACCACACCGCTTATATCACTTTTGAAGATGTAGGTTGTTGTCACACGGATTCGAACCGGCTAACGCCGTTTCCTGTTTGGATGTCACTTTTCGCGGATAATGTTCTTTTCCTCCTCTGTCAGGCCGTAGAGGGTGTAGACTAGTTCGTCGATCTGGGACTCGAGGTCTGATGTGTCGGCGTTGATGGGGGTTATTTCTTTCTCAATGCCTTATACAGTTCACTAGACATAGCAGATTCTACTTTTGAATAGAATTCAGGGTCTTCAAAAATCTTCTTAAAGGTTTCCATATTATCCATGTAGCATTGTGTAACCAAATCTTTGAATTTATCAGGGAACAAAGATTTCTCAAACATTTCAGGATTATTATCCTGAGCATATTTCTTGTACTTTTCTACATCCTCATCCTTCATGAACATATCGTAAATGCCACGTATAATTACTTTATCACTTTCTGTAAAGTCTCCAGAAAAACGATCATTTACCTTTTGAATAATACTTTCAAGAGTGTCATATTTCTTAGGAGTCTTTTCTACCCCAGTGCCAGGCTTAGGCATTAACACTGGTGGCTTTTCATCTAAAGTAATTGCACCGCTGAATGTTTCTTTAAGACTTGCATATTCCATTTTTATCATGTCATCAACATAAGGAATATCTGTATGCTCCGGTGGAAGAATACGAACAAGATGTGATGTATACAAAAACTCTTTGAACAATTCTTTATCATGTAGTCTGACAAGTTGAGTTACATAAGAATATGCATTATTAAATACTCGAAGATAATCACGATAAGTAAATCTTTGTTCTTCCAAAAGCTCTGAATAACGTGTAATGACAGGCTTAAACATTACCGCAAGTTTTCCAAGAGCACCAGCGCTTTGCTTTTTACCTTGTTCCTTACTCATCAACTCATAGAACTTATTAACATCATCATAATTATAAAGCATATAATCGTTTATCTTTGCTCGATAGTCATATACTTTATTAATATCTGTATTCCCTTCAAGAACAGTCTGTCCGTAATAAGGAAGGAATGCCTGTTTGATTTCTTCACTTGTGTTTTCAAAATCTAAAACAAAAGTATTGGTCTTACCAGGACAAGTTCTGTTCAATCGTGAAAGAGTCTGGACAGCTGTAACATCCTTGAGCTTCTTATCAACATACATGGAGTGGAGTAATGGCTCATCAAAACCTGTCTGATATTTGTTTGCAACAACAAGAATGTTGTATCTGCTTGAATGGAACTCCTTTCGGAATTCTTTATCAGTGGTGATATATTTTCCTTTTTCATTCAGATTCATTGTTGCTTCTGAATATGTTATATCAGGAGTTTCTGTCAATGTAACTTCCCCAGAGAAAGCAATCATAACATCTGTTCCGGCACATTCTTCTGGGTGATTTTTTATATAGTTTTTAATTGCAAGATAATAACGCACAGTATTTGCACGGCTATCTGCAACAACCATAGCTTTACCTTTGCCATGAATCTGATATCGTCCATTTTCAAGGAAGTTAGACATTATCATGTCTGTTTTTTGTCCAATTGTATAACCGTTCTCTTTGTAGTATCTGAATAAGGCCATTGCTGCAGGTCCTTCTACAAGTTCTGGGTTTTCTTCGGTTGTTTTAACAAGTTTGAAGGATTCTTTTATTGTTGTGTAATTCTGTAAAACATCAAGAATATATCCTTCTTCAATGGCCTGCCTCATTGAATATACATGGAACGGTATGTGTCTTCCGTCTCCACTATCACAACCAAATCTTTCAAGAGTTTCCCCTTTTGGCGTTGCGGTAAAAGCGAAGAAGCTTTGATTTTTATGTTCTCCCTGTCCCAAAAGTGCTGCAATATATTCATCCGTCACATCAATTTCTTCTTCTGGAATTCCTGTGTCTTCAGAGACTTCCTTAATAGCTACTCCCTGGTCAATCAATGAACGACGAAGCAGTTGTGCATTTTCACCGTTCTGTCCCTGATGTGCTTCATCTACAATAATTGCAAAGTTTCTTCCCTTGAATGCATCCATATCTTTATAGGCAAAAAGGAATTTCTGAATTGTACAAATAATAATTCTTTTTTTGTCGTTGATTGCTTCTGCAAGGCTTTTAGAATTTTTTCTTTCATCAATTGCTTCGACAAGGCCTAGTTTGTGTTCAAAACTGTTGATTGTATCCTGAAGCTGACCATCCAGTACAACACGGTTTGTTACTACAATTACACTGTCATAAAGGCTGTTGTTATCATCATCATGCAATGAAGCAAGTCGATAAGCCGTCCATGCAATACTGTTAGATTTTCCAGAACCTGCTGAATGCTGAATTAAATAATTCTTACCAGGTCCATATTCTCTTACATCAGATATTATTTTCTTTACAACGTCATACTGATGGTAACGAGGAAAAATAAGCTTTTCTTTTGTTACCGTTTTACCATTATAATCTGTTTCTTTTTCTTTTACATAAGAGATGAATTTCTGAATTATATCCATTAAAGAATCACGCTGCAAAACTTCTTCCCAAAGATATCGGGTAGCGTAACCGTCTCCTGTGTCAGGGTTTCCCTTACCGCCAGAAACACCAGGTCCATTTGAGCCCTGATTAAATGGCAGAAAGTAAGTTTTATCATCAGCAAGTCTTGTTGTCATCCAGGCTTCATATAAATCAACAGCGAAATATACTAAGAATCGGTGATTAAAGCGAAAAGCAAATTCTTTTGAACTTCGGTCATTTCTATACTGATTAAGAGCGTTCAAATAACTCTGGCCTGTAAACTGATTTTTCAATTCAATTGCTACAACAGGAATACCATTTACACTTAATACCATATCAATGGAATTGTTATTTCGTGTCGAATAATGGAACTGACGATCACAGCCAAGAATGTTTGCTTCGTAGCGTTCCTTATCTGTCTGGTTCAAATCAGATTCAGGCTTAAAAAAACAGACTCTTAATTTACAGCCCATATCATCAATGCCATTTCGGAGAACATAAACAAGACCTTGTTCGGAGATTACTTTTTCAAGACGATTGTACAACTGTTCAGAAGCTCTTGCTCCATAGTATTTAGTGTAGCGGGCCCATTCCTTAGGCTGAGTCTTTTCAATGAACTCAGTAAGAACACCCATATAGATACAGTGCTCTAAATCATTCTTTCTGGTACGAATCCAGTTACCGTCAGCATCCTGTCCATTAAACTGAACATAACCGCCTGTAGGTGAAATCAAAAAGTTTTCAATATCTCGTTCAAATCTTTTTTCGCTCTTGTCCATGTTAGTCTCCGAATCTTTAGGCTTGCTTTTTTCCTGTTACGTACTCGTAGATGAGAGATTTTTTGTATGTGTTGAGTTTTTCGATAAATTCAAGCTTTTTAGATATCAATATTTCGATTTGTTTACATTTTTTATCGAGAAATTCAGCTATTGCTTTTTGTTCTTTTTGTGGTGGGCACGGCAACCAGATTTGAATAAAATTTGCAAAACGCATAGCTTGACCATCTCTGACTAGATTTGATGTGCTTTGAATTGCATTTATGTAAACACTTGATTTCAAGAGCCACTTAAAATATGGAGAATAGACTTTTTCTGAATAAGGAATGAGCATAACATAAGCTGAACTAATGCAACCTGTGACTTCACTATATTCCAATCCTCCTTGAAAACTTCTCATGCTTAAAACAAAATCGCCTTTTTCTACATGTTTAAGAATATCAAAATCCTTTTCAACAACGACAACTCGAGAACCTGTAATTTCCATATATTCTTTTTGATTCATAATGCCATATTGTTGACTTGCAGTTAGCTGTTTGTCACCAGTCATTGCTCGTTCTTTTCTTTGTTTAAATAAAGCTTTTGGATAATATATTTCCCACCCCTCTGGAATCTCCCCAATCCATTCAACACCGCTGTCTTTCATTTTTACATTCTTATCTAAACCTTTTGTTACAGTTTCTGTAATCAAGGCCTGTTTATAAGCTTTAAGTTTTTCAATCTGTTTTTCTTCGTTTGAAATAAGAGCATCAATTTTTGTTGTTTTGGACTCAATTGCATCTACAATTGCTTTTTGACTTTCAAGAGATGGCATAGGGATTTTTAAATTTCCCATATCTGATGCATTTAGTGCACTACGTACACCATCACCGCCAAGGCTATTAAAAACACAATTATAATACATACTCATTAAATAATAGTAAGTATATTTTGTGTATTCATTTTTATTTTTTGCAGAAAATCTGATATATGCTGGAGAAACTAATCCTGTATAAGGAGAAAGTCCAACACGACTTGTACTAATATTTTGCAAGTCAATCATTTTAAAAACAAAATCATTGTCTCTTAAGATCTGATATCCATCAAATTCTTTTGGCTGCAAACCTTCAGAATCATCCTTTGGTCTTTTTATTACACCATTTAAAGTAAGCGCAAGTCTTTCATATTCAGATGATTTTTCACCTGCTATTTCTTTTACATTTCGATATTTATCTTTAAAACGGATTACATTCCAATCTTCCGGAATTTCTCCAATCCATTCAACTCCACTGTTTTTCATCTTTGACATACTCTTCTCCTAGTTAAACAATTCTTTCATCAAGTCTGCTTCTTCGTTGCCAAGTTCTTTAATCTGGGTAAAAATATCATCACTGGATTCCGGCTGTTCAAATTTATAGAAGAGTCTTGTGAATGGAACTTCGTAGCCAATTTTATCTTTACTTCTGTCCATAAAGGCATTTTTGTTGTATGGAAGAACATTCTTTTCAAAGTGGGCATTGACATCGTCAGTCAATGGAATTATTTCGTAAACAGTATTTCCATTTTCTGCTCCAGGTTTTCCATTCTTTGAAATCTGATTTCCTGTTTCATCAGTCTGTG
>JAGCYQ010000120.1 GCA_017960765.1 Treponema sp. | reverse complement strand
CATCTATCTGGATAACCTCAAGATAGCCGACTATGAGGCTTCAGTTTTGGAAGGCATCTATACCGTAAAGGTAAAGCTCTACGACACTGCCCTGAACGAGGCTGTAGAAAAGACCGTGGAGGTCTTTGTTGATAAGACGGCTCCAAAAATCGAAAAGATGCTTGTGGAAGAGGCTGTAAAATATCAGGCTTCCGCTACGGGAACAAAAAAATATTACCTTACTTCATCCGCTTACTCTAGCTCAGCAGCCACCAAGGTGACTTTGGATCTTGAGTTTACGGAAAAGACTTCGGGAATTTACGAGATAACTTTGGGCAGTGATGCAGCCTTGACTTCTGACTCAAAGGTGTTGGATTCAGCCGGGAACCAGATTACCAATGTGGAAACAGTGGGAAGCACCACAATACGCTTTACCAATAAGTCAACCGCTCCAAGGGATGACGATAAGTTTACGCTTAAAATAACAAACATAAGCCTTGGCTCTTACACTGGAAGCAGGGAGATTGTTGCCTCTGTAAAAGACTACGCGACTTTGGCCGACAACAACTTTAAGAAGCTGAGTTTTGCCGGAGACAGCGCATTGTATGACGAAATATGGATGGATGCGTCAAACATTTCTCGCTCTGCTCCTGATGCCTTTACCGTGACTGGAAAAGAAACAGGAATAGAGGGTTACACTAAGACTGTAAACTTGGATGCAAGCCTTACCCTCCCCATCATTACAGAAAGCGGCGTAAAGAAAATCAAGCTTAGCGGGCTAAAGGCAAACTCCGGTGCGACTGGCACAAAGATTTACAAGGGAAGTACCACGACTACACCACTGGGCTATCAGTTGGAGGACGACGGCGCTACAATCGTGCTGAACTATCCGATAGTAAACACTTCCAATACCACGACTTTGAACTTTACGGGCCTTGAGCTTACTAGCCTGACCGAGGGAAGCAACTCACTTTCCGCAAAGTATGAGTTCCTTACCGGATGGGAAAGCCCTGCCAAAACTACGACTGTAATCTACGACACTGTAGCTCCTGTGATCGGCTCTTCAACTGAGTCGATGACTTGGGTTGTAAAGGACGATGCGTCTGAAATCCCGGGGGTGAGCAGTTCTGCTACAATCAACGGTCAGTATCTTGTGATTCCGGTGACGGAGACAAATTCCGGCGTGAGAAAGATAAAGATAGAGGTAAAGAAAGAAAACACGGAAGGAAACATGGTGGCGACCACAGCCGCTTCCTGTGCCAGCGTTGCATACGTGGGCTACGGTACAGCAGGTACATCAAGAGTTGGCGCTACAACTTTGAGCTCAAGCTA
The DNA here is from genome assembly GCA_017960765.1 of Treponema sp. Lineage (GTDB taxonomy): Bacteria > Spirochaetota > Spirochaetia > Treponematales > Treponemataceae > Treponema_D. The sequence goes on along the minus strand of JAGCYQ010000120.1, from coordinate 17,985 downwards.
TTGGAGCAAGAGTGGCAACGAGCTTACCATATTGGATCCGGTTAACTATGGAAAAGCCGCATACTACTACATCCGGGGCATAAAAATCAGCGACACCACGTCGGTGGCAGAGGGCAACTACACCCTGCACGTGACCCTCTACGACTATGCCGGAAACGTAAGCGGGGAAAAGACCATAGACATGTGCAACGACCACACATCTCCTGTTGTCAAGGACACATGGTTTGACGGTGTTGTAAACAATGCTTCTAGTCTTTCCGCACCAAGAACCTACACAACGCACAGCGAGAACAACACACTCTTTATAAAAGTTGAGGAAGGTGGATCTGGAATACAGACTATATATCTTCATCATTACTTTGGCTGGGATCCGTATAACAACACTCTTCCTAGCTGCAGGACAATAGCCACTACATCTAACACAAAGCTTTACAAGTCGCTTGATAACGGTGCGACATTTACGGAAGTTCCATGTACAACAGGCGGAACCAGCCCGAGCTATTACCTGAAAGTATCCAATGAGAACGCTATCAGATCTACGGCGGAAAATGACGTAATCCTTAAGATTACGGGACTTGAGATTCTTGCTACTGACTATGCTGATAGGTGCGCGGCATCTGTGAGTGTTTATATGTATGACTTTGCCCAAAACCAGAGTTCCTGGGATACCACACACAACAACGACAAAGACAACCCGACCCTTGCCGCCATTGCGGAAGACCGTGACCAGGCCGATATTGATCAGGCAACCCTTACCATAACAGATAGCGAAAAAGTCCTGCAGGGAGAAAACCTTGTAGCTGAGAGCGGAACTTATACAGCTTATACCGGCTACACCAACAATCCTCTTGTAAATATTAAATTTGTAGCCAACGAATACCAGCACAGACCGTCTCCGACATCTTCTGGAATCAGGGCCTTTGTCCTTGAGGGGGCCAAATTCACTGAGAAGACAGTTTTACAATGGAGAGAGATGAAAGGTGATTACAGTTATGGAAATTCCTCAACTGTCAACGCTGATGCGCATTTTAATTCTCGTACTCTAAATGATCAATTTACCGCAGTATATAATGGAAGCAAGGATTCTATAGCAGAAGTTCCATTTGCCTATGACACGAACAAATTCTATCTTGTGGGAGACAACATCCTTGTCGTTGAGACACCCATTTCAACCGGAACATCTTACGATTCAGCACCCAATTATTTCTATATCAATTATGTGCAGCTTACCAACACGAGCAGTGACGGTTCAAAGCAGGTAAAGCTCAAGATTTATGACACAGCGGGAACCTACCTCAAGGCCGACGGCACATTGAACGAGGCAATCAACACATCACGTCCCAATGCGGACTCAAGCTGGCCTAACTATCACGAGGGAAGCGGAAGCATAAAATACTGTGTCACCGCGCCCACAATCACCGTGAATGACACCGCAAAATCTGACCCGGCGACAATCACCGCGGCGAACATACAGACCCTGATGCCCACAACCAACGGACTTCAGGCCTATGCGGAAGGAACGACAGTCTGGACTTTCTCGCATTCCAGCCAGGACAACAGAAACGGTTCCAACTCGACTCCTTTGGGGAACGGAGTGTATTTATACAACTCTTACTGCCCCTATTTTGACCTGGACATCACGCCCAGCACCGCGGCAAACCTACGCTACTATAAGTGGACCAACAGCGACACCGTGCCTGCATCGGGATGGAACTCAACCTCATCTAACAAGGTGAATGTCAACTTCCCGACTTCGGGCGATGTATCTGCGAACAGTGTGACGGCAAAGGACATTTACCTGCATGTTGCGGACTACGCCGGAAACGTGACCACCAAAAAGATGAGCCAATGCCAGTGGATTAACGAGACTGTGCAAGACGCATGGCCCAAGAGAAAAGATGACACCGGAAAGAAGATGGAGAACGGAGCTTACTATCTTGAATCCGACGGCTTCTATGCCACCGACATACCCAGACTTACCGTAACTTTGCCTGCCGGAACAAGTGGAGACGTAAAGGTTTACATCCCAACAGACTGGTTCAACAAGGTTTGTGACAACGGAGCCCCCATCTACGGCTATGCCATGGGAAATCATACAAGATATGATGAGGGACATACTGATATTTCCAAGGCAAAACGAGATGCAACAGGCCCCTACCTTGAGATTCCTCAAAGCTACATTGCGGAAGCGACTGCACAATCTACGAATTACGCTGAGTTCTATTTCTACGTCTACGATGCCGTTGGACAGGATCTTACTGCTGTAGTAAGAGTGACTGTGGACAGCACGCCACCACTCTTGCAGGTTAATGTATCTCCTGCTGAGGCAGGAAAACTGAAGTGGGCGGAAGAATCTTCTATTGTGGAATTGTCATCTGCCACCTCAAACTATGAAAGCTGGCGCTTTGGATTTGCAAATTCTGGCAATAACACCGGTGATGCTTTTGCTATACAGGGCGGTAACGAAATGTTCCGAAGAGCTACTTTAAACAAGGGCTTCTCAGCTGCTAATCCTATTGTGCTATATTCAAGTTCTAATGCCCTAAAGGTAATGCTGTATACAACAACTACGGATATCTTGGAATATAAGTACTCAATTAATGATGGAAGTCCTATAACGCTGCAATATACTGCAGAGCATCAGTACATTTCTTCAATAACTATTCCTGGTACACCGGGCACGGAACAAAAAATCAAATTCTCTGCCATAGATAAGGGGGCTAATGTCACCAACCTTTATTTCAAGGTATATGTTGATAACCAGGGCCCGACAATCTCCGCTACCGACGTGCAGAAGGTAAATCAGATTACGGAAACTTCCGGCGGCACAAGTGAGGTAGTAAACTACTTTGGCTCACAGGCAACGGCTAAAATATCTATCAGCGATGAATATGCGGGTCTTTCAAGTGCAAACGGAGGATTCAGCACAGATAGTGTAAACCTTGTGAATGATCTCCCTGAGCCGACATCAGACAAGTCTCTCGTGATAAGTGTTTCGGATAGGTTCGGCAATGCTTCAAATAGCTCAATGACGTATAACGGAAGCAACAAGTGGGTCAAGGACACTACAGCACCTGGAACACCGAGTCTGCTTCATGATGGCTCTAATAGCTTCTCGACAACAAATTCTATAGAAACTAGCTACAATATATATGGCTCAGACGGTCTTCTGGTTTCCTCCAGTGGCTCTGAGGTGACAGTCCTATTTGTTGGAGGTGTCAGCACAATTACTGTTAAACCAAATCCGAATGCATCAGATAATGATGTCATGGGATATGTATCTCTGTCAACTACAAGCACCCCAAAGACTTTCTATGCAAAAACTGAGGTCACGGATACATTTGAATATACAGTCTCAGAGTCATCCAATATCACAAGATATATTTATGCGGTAGACAAGGCAGGAAATTGCTCTTCCACACCTCTTACCTTGATGTTGAAGCCGAATGATCAAATACCATCACTCCAGTCAATTATATCTTCATCAGGTTTTTATTCTGAGGGGTCAAGCGGATGGTTCAGTGAAGATGCGAAAATAAAAGTCGAAGTAAATAATTCTCCGACCCAGTATGCCATTGGTTATGGTCACTCCACTTATGGAACTGATTACAAGGTCTTCTCGTATAATTCACAAATCTCTATTCCTGAAGCTTTCAAGAATATAGAAATGCCTTGCCTGTGGATTGCATTTGATCACGGTGGATGGAGCACTGACTATTACATTAAGGCCACGAATGGAACTGTAACAGCAGTCCCATTAGCCCAAAATACCGTGACTTCATGGAAATTGGATGATTCTAAACCGACTGGAATAGCTGTAAATACAGTGACTGCAACAAATGCAACTTATTACAAAGCTTCTGGCACAAAGATATTCTACAATGGTACTGAATCTAACTCAAAACTTTTGATCACACCTACAGCATCTGACGGTGACAATGGAAGTGGAATAAAGGGCTATTCAACTTCCCCATATTTCTCTGGTGCGTCAACAGATCCAGTTGAGGTCTCAACATATAGTTCTCCAACAAGCGTCACGATTTATGCATTTGATAATGTAGGAAACATGAGCGAACAGACAATATCGTTGACAAAGGATGAAACGCCGCCTCAGGTCACACCAGGTAACATGACAGGCTGTACTCAAATCGGAAGCACATGGTACTTCAAGGATGACTCTGCAAAACTTACGCTCTCTATTACAGACACAGACACAGGCTCAGGAGTCTCTGCTTCAAGTCTGCTCAAGAATAATGACGAGATTAAGCTCAGTGATTATAAAGATCAAAGTGGAACCAGAATTGTTATTCCAATCAACAAAATTTTTGATAATGTTGGTAATACAAAAGAGTATGAGTTGGTATCTAATATAGTTCAGGATAGCGTTGCACCTAATCCACCGGGATCTGTATCATATGTGGAGGCCACAGGTGGAAAGGTTTATGTCTCTGAAAATACCGTTTACTATAACAACTCTACAACTGCCGTCACACTGACTCTTTATGGACAAAGTGATGCAGCCAGCGGTCTTGACGGATTTGTCGTGACAGGGGCAAGCGCATCTGCTGTAGAAGGATATAAAACTTCTAAGATTTCAATTCCTACAAGCAGTCTTGGAGATTCGACCAGCATTACAATCCAGGCAAAGGATGGAGTAGGAAATGTCAGCTCGGGATATACTGTTATACTCAAAAAGGATGCTTCAGAGCCATCTGTGACTATCAGCCTGACGGAAGTTGAAAATTCTATCTATAAGAGCGGTTCAAATTACTATTTCAAGAATCCCGGTTCAAACTATGCAAAGTTCACTCTTACAATAACAGAAAATGGTGTTGGCCTGGATAGCTCATCACTGACGAGTGGAACATACAATATTTCTGACTATCTTGATACAGAAACACATAAGATAAAGATTGATTCTGGATTAATCAAAGATGCGCTTTTCAATACTGCAGAATACACAAGCAGCTTCCTTGTGTATAATGATACAAGCGCACCATCAATTGAATCAGGAAACTTTACTGTAACAGGAAATCCAACAATAGGAACCGAAAGTAAAACCTCTACTACTCCGGTGACATGGTACAAGTCAGGATTCAAGCTTTATATCGAAAACTGTGAGTCAGGCGGATCCGGTCTTGCCTACTGGCAGATTGGAACTACTCAAACTAAGGGAGATGGTACTTATGTTTCCTCCACAAGCGAAGGAGATACAGGTACGATTACCTTGCCAGCAACTCTGACTACTCCGACTGTCCTCTACATCTATGCCGAGGATCATCTTGGAAACTCTGCTTCCGCAAAGCTTTCTACCATTGATTCATCTTATCAAGATATGTGGGCCTGTGATACCAGTGCAGCCCCTTCTGCCCCGGCAATCTCTGCCATTACAAGTATAGAGGCAAAGGTCGGTTCAGATACCAGTGCGGGTTATGCACACCTTGATTCGACAAACAGCAAGCTTTACTACAACACAAGTGCATCGGCTATGACAATCACCATGAGCTCTGAGCTGCCAGGTGATGTAATAGGCTACAATTTGACAGGAAATGCAAGTTCAGGTGCGTCTACGACACTTGATGTATCAACCATTCCTTCTGATGCGATAAAAATCTATGCAGTTGATTATAAGGGAAAAGTCAGCTATAGACTTAAACTTACACTGGTAAAGGACGAGACTGCCCCGACGTTTACTCAGCCTACGCCCGGTACTTCTGTAACCTCTGCAAAAGCACCAAATGGCTATACAGTAAATGTATATGCTGCAGGTACAGCGCTTTCTATTCCAGTTAGTGACGGAGATTCCGGTTCAGGAATTGCGGCTTATGCCCTAGCTTCTAATGTTGGAGAAGGTAATGGCTATTCAGGTTATACTAATACCTTAAGCTGGATAGATGCAACAAGTTCGCCAATTACTCTATCTTTACCTGAAACTGAGTATTTTAACACGAATTACATGCTTCTCTTAAAGGATAAGGTTGGGAATATCACGCAGGCTAGTGGTAGTGGTAACACTGCTTATTCAGCCGCAGCACTGAAAAACGGTGATAACGGATGGTGGTGCAGTATACCGGCATCTCCGTCTTTCTCTGCAAAATGTAATATAACTGGAGATGGAAGTACTTCGATGGCTGTTACTCTTACCGGCGTAAAAGTTCCTGTCTCCAAGATTGAGGTTGATGCAACTGGTATTAATGATCTTTCTGGTAAGCTAACGTTTACAGATTGGGACGGCACTACAAAAGAAATAGATGCTACTTTCGCTGATAAAGTGATTACTATCAGTGGCGGTCCATATCTTAGCAAAGACGGAAAAATAACGTTTACCCTTACAGGAACAGGTATTGCGCTTCCCTCATGCATAAAGCTTAATGGTGACGATAGCTTAAAGGTAACATCGGGCTTTGCTCCATCAGTCTTCGCGGGATTCAGAAGGTTCGGTATGCCGGATCGTTACCTGATTGAGGATGAGTCTGACACAACACCGGGACCTGTGCTGCCGACAGAAAGGAACATATCTGTTCAGCAAAGCTTTGTTTCCGTAATGAATGCCCCTGCCTACATCACGGAGGACAAGCAGGTTAACTTCAACATCGGTAAGAACATGGGCATCGTGGAAGAGAGCAGAATTGCACCGGATACTGTAACCGTAGGGGAAGATGTTGGTTATAACAGTGAAGCGTACGATACGGATAATCTGCCGTTGCAAAATCATGCATGGAAGGCTCCGGATGGTCCGATATTTGAGGAAGAAGACCTTGCCTTGAATATGGTGCCTGGTTCAGACGCTTCTGGCCAGCTGTTCTCTGCAACTGATGCGGGTGGCGTTAAGGATGAGCAGAAGCAGGGACTTGATCCGGCCCTTATCCTTGCCCTTCTTTCCCTCTGTGGCCTCGGTCTCGCCGCCGTGTTCATAAGGAGAAGGACGGTATAACAGGCTGTCATTGCCGGACTTGTGCGAAGCCGCGGAAAGCATCCGGCAATCTATAAAATTGTTAAAATTTTTTCAAAAAAATTATCAAAATAGGTGGTTTTTTTGTAAAAAATGATTATAATGTTAGTTATAAGATGCTGAAAAAAAATTGCATCTACGGAGGTTTTTATGAAAAGAGGATTGGCTTTTGTTGTCGCTGCACTTCTTTCTGTATGTTTCGCGTTCGCTGAAGGTTCTTATGTAGTTAAGTCAGTGAAGGGCAAGGTTCAGTATGAGGTTTCTCCAGGAAAAATGGAGAATGTAAAAGTGGGACAGACCCTTTCTTCTTCAACAGTTGTCAGCATTGGTTCAAAATCAAGCGTCGTTCTGACTTTTGAAGGAAAGGACATCACAATTTCTGCCATGAAAAAGGGCACAGTAGACAAGCTTACTGCAAAAGGCTCTGGCTCACTCAAAGCTGGCGGAACAGTTGCCGGAAATAACGTAAGCGGCAATTCAAGCGGCAGCAAGTCTGGAGTCAGCACAGCTTCTTCACGTGCATCAAGCGCCAAGGAAGACTTGGATTGGGCAGATGAATCAGAAGAAACTGAAGAGACTGTAGAAGAAGAGGTTGCAGCAGAGGAATAATCCTCAATCTGTTAAATCTCTAGAGACTGCTCTGAAATCCTCTGATTTGCGTCAGAGGTAAACTCTAAATCCTGTGGACAGGGGGTTCTCTTCTGTTTGCGGGATTATTTTTTTTATAAAGGTTAGGAGAATGAAAAAAAACAAGAAAATACTGGGAACTGTGTTCAACCTGATGCTTCCGATTCTGGTAGTTGCTGTGTGTTCCCTTCTTCTTATTACCAAGATGGACTGCAAGATCAACGATTTGTTCATGCGTGCCCTTCCTCCGCTGGAAGAAAACAGGGAGGTCCTGCTGGTAAATATCGATGACAACCTGATTGACGAGACAGGTGTCTGGCCATTGACCCGTAACATCTATGCGGACATGCTTATCACGATGAAGGAGCTTGGTGCGGAAGCCTTCATTTCCGATTTAAGCTTCGTGGACAACAGCCCTATGCAGGTTGATCAGGACTATTTGAACGATGACCTGCCCCGTTATGTGGATCAGGACTTCGAGGAAATAGATGAATCTGTGGAGGCCGCAATTACCTCTCTTGCTGATGGAACAACGGCACTTGAGGAAGCCGACGATTTGCTTTTCAGGATAGTTGATGAGAACGAGGGGATAAAGAACCGCCTCAAGACTTCAATTGTCTCTGCCACAAAAAACTATGACATTGCTCTGGCCAACGCGCTCAAATTCTTCAACAATTCATACCTCACCCTCTGGATGCAGGTAGGATACGACATGAGCGATGTTGACATGGTATATCTTAACGACGTCCTTGCACTCAACAATGCAGTTTCCGACGGTGACACGCTTACGCCGGAATTCTATTCGATTCAGCCCGCAATCGACGTTCTCATAAAGAGTTCCGCTTCTACCGGATTTGTCAACGCAGACCCGGATTCCGACGGATACCTCAGGCGCTTGAACCTGGTTACGAAATTCAGGGGACGCTACTACGGACAGCTTGTCTTTGTTCCTATTCTCCATCACTACGGAGATCCCCAGGTCATCATAAGCAATTCCACAATTACGCTCAAGGATGCCAAGATTTCCGACACCGAGACACGCGACATTGTGATTCCACGTGCTGAGGACGGAACAGTAATCGTAAAATTCCCGAAAAAGAAGTATCAGGACTACAACCAGATTTCCGCATGGGACATTTACAGAATCGCCTTTATGGAAAAGAAGCTCGTCACCAACCTGAATGCCATGAACGACCACGGTTATTTCACGGTGTGGGATGGAGACGAGACCCCTGTTGACATTTACGACGGTGTTGAATTCATCCGCGAGGAGCTTTACAACGGTGAGTCAGAGGATTATACCTTTGAGTCCTACATGGAATACCTGGACCTCTTCTATGATGTTACTGAGGAATACCTGGATGGTGGCTATCAGGAGCAGCTTCTTGAGATGGCAGAAGGAAACGAGATTCTTACCGATGACATCAACGCATATTTCAAGGCATGCCGCAGCTTCGTCACGGAAATAAGGAAGTCTCGTGTTGAGACCGGTGCCAAACTGAAGGATGCCCTCTGTGTTGTGGGAACTACAGCCTCAAGTACAACGGATTACGGACTCATCACATATCAGGAGAAATACCCGAACGTCGGTGTGCACGCTTCCATGGCAAACCAGCTTTTGAGCCGCGAGTTTGTGGATGATGCCCCGTGGTGGTTCTCAATCATAATCGCCCTGATTGTCTGCTACTTCTATGTGTTCATCTGCTTTAAGATCAAGACACCTGGTCGCAAGCTTCTTATCGGTCTGGCCGTATTGATTCTTGCCGTTGGTGGAATCCTGGTCACATTCATCATTACCAAGACGTATTTTGGTGTTGCAGTGCCAATGACAGCCATGGGCGTTACCTTCGTTGTCATGACATCAATCAGCTTGATCAGCACAAACAAGGAAAAGAAATTCATCCAGGATAAATTCGGTGCCTACGTTGCTCCGGAAATCGTTGACGAGCTTGTTAAGCACCCGGAGACCGCAACAGTCGGTGGAGACAGCAAGCACATCACAGCCCTGTTCAGCGACGTAAAGACATTCTCAGGATTCACCGAGACCGTCAACAATGTTGCCACAAAGGCCGTCATGGAGCACAACCAGGATGTTAAGGACGGAAAATTCCCGATGGAGGAAGTCCTTTCTGATGACCAGATTGCCATGAAGGGTGCCGCCAAGGGTGCTGAAAAGCTTGTTGCCTACCTGAACGATTACCTTGGTGCCTTGAGTGATGCCATCATGAAGGAGCATGGAACAATCGACAAGTACGTCGGTGATGAGATCGTGTCCTTCTTTGGTGCCCCTATCGACGACCCGAACCATGCATGGAACGCCTGTGTGGCAGGTATCCGCATGCTGCAGGCCGAGGCACAGTACAACCGCGAGCATGAGTCAGAGCTCCCGATCAACGTAAAGACCGGAAAACCGTTCTTCCTGAATTCCCGCGTCGGAATCAACACAGGAGACATGGTTGTAGGAAACATGGGTACTTCACGCAAGCTCAACTACACGGTCATGGGAAACAACGTAAACCTTGCATCCCGTCTTGAGGGACCCACCAAGGCATATAAGTCACGGATCATGTGTTCAGAAAGCACATGGAAGGAAGCAACCGCCACCAAGCATGATGACGAGCTTATCGGACGCCGCTTTGACTGTGTACAGGTTGTCAACGTCGTTCAGCCGGTCCCGATCTACAACATTCTTGGTCTCAGGAGCGAGCTGCCCCCGGAACAGATAGAGGCCGCCGAGATTTTCAACAAGGGAATCGAATGGTACCTCAAGGGAAGTGAGGCCCCGGATCAGGGCAAGGACCCAGAGGACTTAAAGAAGGCATACCAGTTCTTCAAGCAGGCCCTCGAGTGCTACCCCAAGGACGAGTCTTCCGAAGTATTCATGCAGCGCTGCATGTTCTTCGTCCAGAACGGCCTCCCACCCCGCTGGGATGGTGTTTATACAATGACATCAAAGTAAAAAAAAGAAGTTGTCACACGGATTCCTGCTTAAAACTTCGGTTTTGGATTTCAAATCCGTGTGACAATATTTCGAAGTAGCCTTTTAGGTAGCAGCAATATCCTTAGTAAGTTCCTTGACTTCTTCAAGAGAAAGTGATGTAATCTCGGAGACCTGCTCTATAGATAAATTCATTTTCAGGGCTTTCAGTGCATTCTCAATGGCATTGTTTCGGGCACCTTGAGATATACCCATGGCAATACCTTCCTCGATGGCTTCCTTTCTGGTCATCCTTATCAAGTCTCGGTCATGCAGGTTCATAGCTAAATAATCCCCCTTGAATTTCTCGTTATCCTTCAGCTTCTCCACAATGGCGGAAAGGCGGTTCGTAAAACTGTCTTTGCCAGGCTCGTTTGTACAGACAAAGTGCAGGAAGTCTCGGATGCGCTGGTCCTTCTCTTCTTTGTATGCACTTGCATTATATATCACTTTTAGCGTTTTGTCATTCAAATTCACGCTTGAATCCTCATGACATATGTTGCTGAATGTATAGCACGGTAATCCATAGGGCTTTTCATCGGCGTCCATGAAGGGGTCTTTCTTGCAGATGAAGAGGATGTAGCAATCCTTGAGCTCTGTGTAGTCTTGTCCCTTCATAAGGCTGTCCATGTCTATCATGCTGTTGTAGTAGCGAGTACGCTTTCCCAGTGCTTCCTGCGGATATGACTGCATCTCCACGTCTATGATTTTCTCAGAATCTCTCAGGTAGACATCAAGACGAACTCCCTTTGTCGTGAAGTAGGGGGCTATCTGTTTCTCAATCTCGGGATATTCCACCCGGTTTACCTTGACATGAAGAAGACGCTCCACAAGCTCAGCGCATATATCAGGCTCATGGAGCACAGCCTGAAACATTCCGTCGTCTGTGAAAGTCAGATCCTCGATGGGCTTAATGTGAAATGAACTGTTTGGCATAAAATCTCCTTTATGAAATAAAATAATCGGATCAAAATGTCCGCATGGGAGATATTATTTCCCCATACTATATAAATAGTATGCGACCCTGTATTTTTAACAAAAATTTGCAAAATATTTTGAAAAAAAGTGAGAAAATATTTTTTGTCTAGAGTTGTGAATAGAAAATGCTTTTAGATTGTCATAAAGCTTCAAACTCCCCGTACTCACAGCCAAGATGGTTAACGTCTATGTCGTCGATGAGTGCGGGTGTTTTCTTTTTCAGGCTATAGAGCTTGATGTTGCCCCAGCCGTTGCCGCCGTTCCACAGTTTCTGGAACCTCTTGTTGCCGTCGGGGTCCTCGTAGTTCACAAACAGCATGTCGGCTTTTTTGCAATGCATTTCCGTAACCATCTTCGCACTGTGATTCTTCTGCTCAACGTGCCAGATTATCTCATCGTCGGTTTCCTCGTAGGAGAACTGTGTTTTTGTTCCCGTCCAGAACTTGGAGAAATTGAATTCGTATGCCTTTCCCTCGTACCAGAATGCGCTTAAGAGCTTGCGGTCCAGTGCAATGCCAAACGCCTTGGGCCGTCCGCCGCCTATGTCAAATACCGAATCCTCCAGACGCTTTCCCGTAATCCTGCTTGTAAGGTCATTGGAAGAAAGCCATACCCACGGACTTGTAAAGCCGCATCCCCAGTTTTTGTCCGCATATCCGAATGACGATTCCTTGTTTATGATAAAGTTCCTGCCGTTCATCTTGATTTTTCCGCTGACAAGGGTTTTCATCCCCTCTGCATGCCAGTACATCTCAAATGCCTTTAGCGCACGAAAAAGACCTCCTGCACCGTAACCTACATTAAACGCGGTGATTTTCTCAAGCTGCAGGTCCCATTCAATTGAACCGCTGTCACTCATCATCTCCGGGTGTGACGTGCTCTCTTCCTCTGTGACATTGATTGAGCCTTTCAGCTTTGTGTCGCATGCAAAACAATCCGCCGCCTTGACGGAGTACGGGGCACCTTTCTTTATCTCGACATCCTTCCATGCAAAGAATCTGTGGAGCTGCATTTTTTTTATTGAACCGCCGGTCCTGCTGTTTCCCCAGCAACCTGCCTTGACCATAAGATACGAGGGCTTTTTGGTGTTCCTCTTGTTCTCCGGATCCTGACCCAGCACAGGCCTGTCTTCTGCCAGCGATGGATTACAGGTAAAATACTCAATAAAGAAGGGAACTTCCTCTCCTGTTTCCTCGCAAATCCCGGTAAATGAATGCCACCACCAGTCGTATCCTCTCCGTGCAAATTTCCCGTCAAGCATAAAAGCGTTGCGTCTGGAATCTCTCTGGTTGAACATAATTATCTCCTGAATCAGACTGTGCCCCCATTATAATACTGTCCGCATGAATGTAACAAGGGGGATAAAAAAGATACGAAAGCCTATTGACATTATACGGGGGGGGGTATATGATTTTCTACTATATTGAGCAACAGGAGGTTTTTATCAATGTTCAAGAAATCAACAATTATTTTGGCCGCCCTTTGTGCAGTAACAATGGGCATGTTTGTAGGATGTAAGCACAATACAGGGGATAGCGGGGAGCCGGCACCAAGCTTGGCTGGAACTTACTATTCTTTTGAAGTTGTTGCGGAGGAGGATTTTACCCTTGCAAGAGACGCTTTTTCTGTTACTTGTGTTTACAAGTTTAATCCAACAGGATTCCTTACAAGTGTAACAGAAGACGGAGAGCCAGGAGATCTTGAGGATTATCGATGGGCAACTCGCGAATATTTTAGGTCTGTGACACTTTCAGATGACGGTAGGGTAACTAGTTTCGGATTTGATGGCACTGAACAGGTAACAGAAGCAAATGCTTCTTCTTTCTCTTATCAGATAACTGATGCCGGTATAAGTGTTTCTGTTGTTTTTAATGATGATGGTGATGAGGTCCCGGATACATTTGTGCTTCAGGCAGGAGAAGACGGTGTGTACACCTTGTATGATGAAAGAATTAATGCAACCTGGAAGTTCAAGAAAGCATAATAAGGCCTGATGGAGTAAACCCATAAAATATTGGCGGTTTGGAATCAAGCGGTTCCGGGCCGCCTTTTTTGTGCATGCGTGGCTTTCTTCTTTACTAAATTGCAAAATTTTAGTATATTATAGGGTAATTCTTATAAGGTACGGGATGGGAAACGTCTTTTGTTTGCATATCCCTGGAGTTTTCATGAAAGGTTTGATTTCTAATGTTCGTCTTGATGAGGAAGACGAAGAAAAGGGAAAAAAGGAGCAGGCTCCTGACCCTCTGATGGAAAAATTCATAAAAACAAGACAGATATTGCTCAGCGGTGAGATTAACGAGGAAAATGCCGAGAAAATTGTCCGCCAGCTCTTGATTCTTGAGGCAGAAAGCGATGAACCGATTTATATCTACATTGACAGCCCGGGCGGTGACGTGGATGCAGGTTTTGCAATTTTTGACACAATCCGCTTTGTAAATGCCCCGGTTTATACGATAGGATGGGGACTTGTTGCAAGTGCGGCCGCATTGATCCTGCTTGCTTCACCAAAGGAACGCCGTCTAAGCCTTCCGCACAGCCATTATCTCATTCACCAGCCGTCATCAGGCATGAAGGGTGTGGCTACAGACATCGAGATTCATGCTGCGGAAATTGCCAAGACAAAGGCAAAGCTCAACGAGATTATTTCAGAAGAAACCGGAACCGAATTGGAAAAGGTTGCCGCTGATACAGACCGTGACTACTGGCTCAATGCAGAGGAAGCCGTAAGCTATGGACTTGTCAGCAAGGTCATTACCAAGCGGTCGGAACTTAAATAGGCTTTTTTTCCTTATGACTTTTGACCTTACAGACGAATTACTGGACGACATCATCTTTTCCATGGAAGACCAGGGCGGATCCTGGTATGTGGATTCCGCTGGCGGTCAGATTGCATCCGAGGAGATGATGCGAGAGATAATTGTTGAAGAAGGCGAGGAGCGTAAGGAAGATTTTTATCCGTTGCCGTTGTGGACTAGTGACGACGGTTACGGATTGATGGGAGAGTTTACAAATGATTTGCATGCGCCGGATGCCCGCAAAGATTTAAGGCAGGCAATCTCTGGCGGAAGGGGGGTATTCAGGAATTTTAAAAATGTACTAAAAATGTATCCGGAAGTCGAACGGAAATGGCATTTGTTCAAAGATGAAAAAATGAAGGAAAAGGTTCGAGCATGGTACAATGACCTGCGTGAGTCTTGGAAACTTGAACGTCTGGAAGAAAATGAATTCAATGAATTCGATACAGGCGATATAGTTCAAAATGACTTTGTGTTTAGTGAATATGATTCCTCAAGGGACGGGAATGATGTTGAGCGCGGGTTTAATCAAATGGCAGAAGAATATGCCAGAGAGTTGGCAGTTCAGTATGATGATGATTTGGGCAATGCATTGTCTTCTTTATTCAAGCGTGATGCCCGTGTGTCAGAAAACTGTAAGAAATCCGGATTTGTGTGCAGAACACTTTCCGATGATTTTGCAGGCTGTCTGCTTACCGACTTTTGTATGTCCCCGACAAAGAAAACCGCAGAGATTTTGTATTTCTTTGTCAACCGCGATTCCCGAGGGCTGGGTATAGGTAAAAGTTTGCTTAATAAAAGCATGACCTTTCTTAAAGAGCAGGGAGTCAGCCGGGTTGTGATTGCAACCACTTCTGTGTCCGAGACGATGAAGCCTTTGCTGGATGAAAATGGTTTCGAAAAAATAGGTCCGGGCTATGTTGCAGATTTATCTTCATTTTAAGGAGTTATGATATGGCTTATAATAATCACGCCGTAAACGAAAATCAGATTGCATCTTTTTTGGTGGATGCATTAAAAAATGTTGAAGGGTCTTCTGTTGCAGAAATCGAGGCTCTCAATGACATTGCAAAATTGTACAAGAAAAACGTTCCTTTTTCAAAGAGAAAGTATGTATGCGCCTATCTGCTGAAGCTTGCTTCTGGTGGCCGCCGTTTTGGACGTGATCGCAATGACAGAAACGACCGTTTTGCTTCCCGCGACAGAAACGACAGGACAGACCGCAGGGAAAGAATCGAAAGGACCGATAGAATTGAACGTGATGATCATCCTCATACACCACGCGTACAGATAGATCCTTCCATGGCCACAACGATTTTTGTCGGCATCGGAAGAAACCGCCGTGTTTTCCCACGCGACCTTTTGGGACTCTTGGTAAGCGTAGCAGGACTCGACCGTGAGCGTGTTGGAGAAATCCGTGTGTTCACAAGCTATTCATTCGTCCAGCTTTACACCGAAGACTGCGAAAAGACAATTGCCGCACTCAACGGATACGACTACCGCGGAAGAAAGCTTTCTGTAAGCTATTCAAGAAAATCAGATGAAAGTGCAGAAGATTCAAATTCATCATCTGAGTCAAAATCATACGAGGGAAGCTCACAGGATTCTCAGTCAGGATACAGTGATGATACAATTCCTTCAAATGTAACAAACACTGCTCATGCAGATACTTCCGTAAACAACGAAATGGAAAAAATTGCCGCCGAGCAGAGTGAATTTGCCGCACGCCAGACATCAGTTTCTTCAGGAACAGCAAATGACGAAAACATCCAGCCGTTCTTTGAGACAACCGATGACGGTCAGGTTAAGTCACGCTTCGGAAATTCAAACTAAGTGATAGATGTAGTCTTTACGGGACCGTTGCGGGTGAACTCTTGTGTTGTTCATCTGGACGGTTCCTTCGTATTTATAACAGATCCCGCCTGCTGCCCCGAGTTTGGGGACGAAAACATACTCACAGATTTTCTTGATCAAAGGCATCTTGAGCCTGTCGCGCTGATTCTTACCCACGGACATTTTGACCACGTTTCCGGATTAAAGACGATGAAAAAACGCTGGCCGGATATTCCTGTGCTCATCCACAAGGCAGATTCCTCAGGTATAGGCCATGACAGTCAGATAGAGCAGGGAAAGGCATTGACTTATTTCGGTTTCAGGTCGTTTTTACCGGCATGCTCCGATTTGCCGGAAGCCGATGACTTTTTGTGCGACGGAAAGACCCTGGGCATGTATAAGCTGAACAAGCTTTCCCCAAAGACCCTTGCCGCCTTGAACAAGTGGAACGTCATTTCAACTCCGGGACACACACCTGGAAGCGTATGCCTTTACAATGCGGACGAAAAGCTCCTTATCGCGGGAGACACCGTGTTCTACCATTCATGGGGAAGGACGGACATGCCGGGTGGAAGTGAGTCACAGATACAGGATAGTCTTGAGGGGCTGTATAAAAAGCTGCCACCGGACACACTTGTGTATCCAGGACACGAGTACTATGGTTTTGAACTAAAGGAAAACTATTAGCACCTGCATTTTACTTGAAGTAAGCCGGATACTTCTGCTGGATTTCCGTAGCGTCAATATGGACCCTGTTTATGTGGTGAAGAAATTCCTCCCTTGTCTTTTTCACGTTCTTTTTCTTTATGGCATCAAGTATGGCATGGTGTTCGGTAATGATTCTTGGGGCATTTGAACTGTGCAGGCCCAGCGTGCGGAAACGGTTGTGGTGGATGTTCATCAGCTGGACCGTATAATAGCAAAGCATCCTGCCCGTAATCTGATACATTGACCTGTGGAATGCATTGTCAAATTCCATGAATTTCTCAAAGTTTTCTTTTTTATAATAAAATTCCTGAAGGACTATGTTTTCCTCAAGTGCGTCGATGTCTTTTTGCGTTGCCATTTCACAAGCCAGTTCTGTAACCGCCGACTCTATGTTTGCGCGGATAAAGCATGCCTCGTCAACAAGCTGCATGTCTATAAGGCTCACAAGGCTTCCCCTCTGCGGCAGGATTTCCACTATCTTTGTTTTGGCCAGCTCCTGCAATGCCTCGTGCACCGGAGTTCTTGAAATCGAAAGGTTGCTTGCAATTTCCTGTTCGCTAATCATGCTACCGGGTTTGAGTTCCAGATTCTCTATGTTTTCCTTGATGACCCTCAGCGCGTAGTCATGGTTTGTTTCCCCATCATTTTTTTTCATTATCTTCATGCATAAAGAATAAACTTGAATTTCTGTATTGTCAACTAGCATGGAAGTTGAAAATTTTTTAAATTCTTTGTCAAAATTCGAATTTTTTCCTTGACAATTCTTATTTTTGATGGGATACTAGGTTTGTAGGATACTAGTATACTAGTATTGTTTGATATTCCAAAAAAGCGGAGTCATGTTCATTATGGTTAGTAAAAGTGGATTTTCAAAGTACATGAAGAAAAACTGGCAGTATTATGCCATGCTTTTGGTTCCTGTCATCTATTACATCGTAATCAGATACGTTCCCATGCTTGGAAATATTATCGCATTCCGACGTTACCGTGCAGGCCACAGTATTTTCGGTGACGAGTGGAGCGGATTAAAATACTTCAAGCAGTTTATCGGCGACAAGACTTTCTGGAGGGCCTTTAAGAATACTCTTGTACTGAACATCACATATCTTTTG
>JAGCYQ010000119.1 GCA_017960765.1 Treponema sp. | reverse complement strand
TGAAGCCGCATTCTTCCTGTAAAAATCCCAGGCGTTTTTGTGGAAGTCATTGTCAACAAATGGACCTGCCGTGCCAAGACATTTTATTTCGGGGTATCTTTCATGAATCGCTTTTTCAAATGCAATGTAGCGGGGAGCCAGATCAACGCAGCCGCTTTCCCACTGCTCGTTACCAATGGCAATCATGTCCAGGTTAAAGCTTTGGGGATGAGCCATCTTTGCACGAAGGGAACCCCACTTGCTTGTGACGGGGCCGTTTGCAAATTCAATCAAATCAAGTGCATCCTGAACATACTGCTTGAAATCATCTGAATCAATCGGAACAACTTCGTATGAGCGGAACTGGCATGCAACACCGATGTTCAAGACTGGAAGCGGCTTACATGTGCGTTTTTCTGATGACAAAAGCTCGCATAGCAGGAAGTACTCGTAAAAACCTATGCCATAACTCTGCATGTAATGGCAGTCCGGGGTTTCCCACGCAGTCATGACATTGCCGCCCTGCAAGGCCCAGAGGTTTGTGTTTATTTTACGGTTCTTGAGTTCACCGACTGTGTTCTTCCACTGATAGCGCCGCATGATGCTTGTGCCTTCAACAATACAGCCGCCCGGGAATCTGATGAACGCAGGATGTAAATCTTTAAGCGCATCAAAAAGATCCTTGCGGAAAACACCAGCAACTGCATCCTCTGGTATCATGGAGATAAGGTCAAATTCCACAGAGCCTGCTTTTGTAAGTGCGATCTCAAACTCAGCGCCTTTGACATCCTCAAGTGCGGTAAGGACAGCTGTGTAATGCTCCCATTCCAAAGTGTCGCATGTAACCCTGATTGTATCCATCCATTCAGCAGGACGATTCTTTGAGTTGTTGAAATTGATTTCTGCTTTACCGTAGACTTTGCCGTCCTTTTTAACGGAAACCAGAATATTTCCCTCAGGATATTTTACCTCGCGGGCATAAAAGGAGATGTTGTATTTCATTCCTTTCTTAAGGAAAATACCGTCATAGGCCTTGTTCCTGAATCCCTCACCGTCGTTCCTGGCAGTAAAGCGCAGATAGTGCGGATTGTTCTGACTCAACGGCTCATTGCATGAAATCTCCAGGGCATCCTCGGCTCCAGACCATGCATAAAGGTTGTCATCACGCAGAACATAATTGTGGCTTTCACCTTTGCTTTTGACCGCCTCAAAGGAACGGTTCTCGATCATCTCGGCATAAAGGCCGCCGTCCGCCGCAAAATTGATGTCCTCAAAGAAGAGCCCGATCATGTCAGGTGAAATTTCATGTGCAGATTTGCCAGAAAGAACAAGATTGTTTTTTTTCATAAGTGAATCTCCCTCCCTGAATGATAAACCATAAAAGGAACTTAGTAAAGGAAGCTGTGAGTAAGAAAAGCGGGTTTTTGCTATAGAAAATGCGCTCAGGTTGCAAAAATCTATCGTGAAAGGAGGGGTGAGATACTAACTGTGTAGGTATCATAAGCCCATCCTATCTCAAATTCTTTTTCTTCCCGACTATAAGTCTAGTTTATGAACCTAAGATTTGAAACAGATCCTGGGCACATAGTGTATAAAAATTGCCTGCAGCTCTACTGTGGATAAAATCGAACGGGCCAGATGTTGTAATAGCGGTCTCATCAACATGGCATGTCACTAAAGTTTGATTTGCACCGATTCCGTTTTGAACTTGCCTTATGTTTATTGGCGGAACCATGTCGTCATTTATATGCTGAAAGATATAGACTGGTTTTGTTACTGTCCAGCCACTTGAAAGACTGTTTTGGGAAAGAGCGTTCTTAAGGTTTTTATAGATTTCTGAGCCTGGATTCAACAGCTCGGGTTTTACAAGTCTGTTCAAATCCTGGAAGTTATTGAATTCCAGGGCAAGAGATGAAATGGAGATTTCTTTTGCATCAATGCCTGCTTTTATCCGGGAATTTAAAAACTCATCTGTAAAGAAATCTGCTAACTCATAGCCCCGCATGCATTCATAATCAGCACTCAGAACACCTTTGATAACAAGATAGATAAGGTTTGGAAATACAATACCGTTTCCGTCCTCTCCTTTATTCAAAAAGTTTTCCATTGTTGCGGGTAAGTCATGAGGGCCTGCACCAGAGTAGCATTTTTCAAGATTTATCAAATTCTTGTACGCTGTTGGAATATAGTTTTCTACAGCACGCATTGTTCCAAGAGAAGTCTGACCGCCCTGTGAATAGCCGACAACATAAGATTTGTATCCTTCATTAAGAGTATAGCCAAAAGTCGACGGGTTTTCCAAAACAGGTATAATGGAATCTATGATGTTTCGTGCACAAAGGTTTGTGATCATGTATGGATGAACCTTGTCTGCAGAACTGCCGTAGCCGAGATAATCAGGTGCAATGATAAGTGCGCTTATTCCATGAGATTTAAGATCCGAAGCACTAAATGAAGCCCCTCCTTTAACACTGGGTGCGTCTGAATTATTGTGGATTGTACCGTGACAGTCTATGATTACACAGTCAATCTGAACAATATCTGAAGTAGAAGCTGGCTTAGGATATTCCAGAAGGGCACTGCAAGTTACAGTATTATTCTGCTGATCAACTGTTGAATAATTAAAAACATATTGCTTTACATTGTTTACGGTTCTGGAGCTTCTTATGGAGACATTAAAATTCCAGTTCTCGCCATAATTAAAATAATTCTTTTGAGTTTCGTTATTTTCTGTACCTGAAGGAGGTTCTGTTGTATTTTTACAGCCTGTAACAAGGAGTAATGAAGCAGCACATACAAGAATTATCGCGGTTAAGGGTTTTATAAAAGTTTTCATATTAATAATTGTATCTTTATTCTAACATAAAGGCAAGTCGGTCGCTAGCAGGACTCGCCAATGCATAATTCATAATTAAGAATGCAGAATTAACAATTATGAATTAAAGAAAAAATCCCCGGCCAGAACAGACCGGCCAGGGCAAAAAACCATGATAGGGACGAGCCTAATACCAGTAGAAATCCCTGACCTTTACAGTCTTGGACTTTGTGCTGATTTCATAAAAGCGGTTGGGTTCAAAATCTAATTCCTCATCTCCGCCCTGGGGGTTGTACAGAGGCCCCTTTCTGTCTCCACCGCCACCGATGTCCACAACAAGATCGTAGTTATCTCCTGTTAGGAAAAAGTCTATGTTGGAATCTTCTGTGTCAAGATAAAACACGGTGTTGACTGAATGTCCGCCTGCACCTTTAAAAGATCCGCCATGACCTTCCCGTATTTGAAGTTTAAGAATTCCATCTGTGTAGGTATCATAAGCCCAGCCTATCTCAGAGTCTGTTTTTTCCATTTTTGAAAGCCGTTTAACAAGCTCTATGGCATCAGAAAGCTTTTTCTTGTCCGTTTCGTTTTCGATCAGGGGTTTTGCATCGTCAAATGTTCTGTACAGATTATCAAATTTTTTATTAGATAAATTTTCAAGATCCGAAGAAAGATTTCCGGCTTTATCTTCAACATAATTCTCAAGAAGTTTCTGGGCCACATAGATGCGGTTTGATTCTGAGGCATGAAGATAGTCGAAAAGATAGCGAGAAGAATATCCCTCTTTGTTTGTGACAAATGATGGAAACAATTTCTTTTCCCATCCGTCGTCGCAGTTGATGTCTGTTAAGAGCATAAAAGCTATGTCGCCATCTGTGAGTGGTGCGGCAATATCCGGAATGTTGAACTTTGTTGGTTTATTGCAAAGCATGCGTCTGATTAGATAATAATTGATGTCTTTTCCGCGTTTTACAAGAGCATCGTATTTTTTATTTCCGCTGGAAGGGTATGTGTCCAGGGAATGAAGTGCCTGGTACGGTTCGTCCTGTCCATCGGGTTTTGCACTTTTCAGCAGTTCCTCAAATTCTTTTACTTCCTGACTACTGGAACTGGTGCAGGAAGTCAGGATAAGCGGTAAAAGCAAAAAACTGATTATAAATATTTTACGTTTTTTCATTATGATTTATTATCCCTTGCTTTTTTTGCTTTCATATTCCTTGATGGTTTTCAGCAAATTTTTTTCATGATTGCTTAATGAATCCTCGGAGAAAGAATTGCTTGGTTTGTACCAGTCGAAATCAGAGAAAATGTTCTTTAATTCCTCCGTAGTGAACTTATAGCCGTTTTTAGCATAGATGAGGTTTCTTAGTAATTTCAGGTCATTTTTTGAGTTGCGGTATTTGGAGGCGTTTAAATTGTTATAGTTTTCATCGTCCCAGTAGAATAAGGGTATTGACTGTATGATTTTGTTTGTTCTGCGTGAAGTCCATTTGCCAGTTGATTCTGTTGTGTAGATGTTTGCTCCGAGGCCTTCGATTTTTAGGACACAGCCGGACAGGTAAAGTGCACCGGGATCATCTACATAACTGGGGTAAAGATCAAAATGATACTGTTTTCCGTAAATCGTGACGTTTGATCCGCTGATGGAGATGTTCTTGTTATGAATTGCATCAACGAAAATTATGGAAAGAACCTTTTCGGCATAGGCATCGTAATCATTTTTCTTTGGGGATATCCTGTGATAAGACAAACCGTTCTCATCAAGAATGAATCTTTCATCTCCGCGTTTAACAAAGGACCATTTTTCAAAATTCGAGGCAAGTACTGCATAGCCGTCGGAAAAGCGAACCTGGGAATAGCAGATGTTTTCTTCCAGTGACAGGATGTCATAGCTGGATTCGGCAATAGTACTCAGGGCTTCTTCATAGGACATGTATTCCTTTAGAAGCATTTCCATCTGAACGGGCATATATGTTCCGATAAAATCCTTTGGTACATTCTTGAGTTCATGTTCATTGGCATAAAGTCCAGAAACAAAAAACAGACAGATAATAGATAAAACGAATTTCCTCACACTTTTCATAATAGACTCCTATATATCTAACAGTATAACTGACATTATGTAACAAGTAAACTGGTGGAAGGACAGGTTTGAATTGTGAACTGAAATTTGATTTGAATATTCTGCAAGGGGGCGTTGCGGGGGATGGTCCCCCGCTGGATGGGTAGCACGCAATAAAATGCGGGCGTAGGGAGACTTGCAACGAAGTTTCAAGCAGGCTCCTCCCTTTTATCTTGATTAATTATCGCTGAACAACGGGGTTGAAAGATAGCGATCGCCTGAGTCTGGAAGAAGGACAACGATGTTCTTTCCTTTGTTCTCTGGTCTTTCTGCCAGTATGCTTGCGGCTTTGAGTGCGGCTCCACTTGAGATACCGACAAGGATTCCCTCGCTGACTGCAAAAAGACGTCCGACTGCAAACGCGTCATCATTCTCAACGGCGATGATCTCGTCATAAACTTTTGTGTTCAATACATCAGGAACAAATCCTGCACCGATTCCCTGGATCTTGTGTGCTCCTGGTGTTCCCTTGGAAAGTACTGGGCTTGTTGCCGGTTCAACTGCAACTACCTTTACGTTCGGGTTCTTTTCTTTGAGGTATTCACCGACGCCTGTAAGTGTTCCACCTGTTCCAACACCTGCTACGAAAATGTCTACCTTTCCGTCTGTCTGATCCCAGATTTCCGGTCCTGTTGTCTTTTTGTGGATTGCTGGGTTTGCGGGGTTAACAAACTGGCCCGGGATAAAGCTTCCTGGTGTTGAGGCATGAAGCTCCTCGGCTTTGGCGATGGCACCCTTCATTCCCTTGGCACCTTCTGTAAGAACGATTTCTGCTCCGTATGCTTTAAGAAGGTTGCGGCGTTCTACGCTCATTGTGTCAGGCAATGTAAGGATTGCATGATATCCCTTTGCGGCGGCTACTGCGGCAAGTCCTATACCTGTGTTTCCGCTGGTCGGCTCGATGATTGTGGCACCCGGCTTGATGAGTCCTTTTGCCTCTGCATCTTCTATCATGGCAAGGGCAATTCTGTCTTTTACGCTTCCTGCCGGATTCAGGTATTCAAGTTTTGCTAAAATGGTTGCACCGGATATACCGGCCTTTTTTGAGTAGTTGTTCAACTGCAAAAGCGGTGTCTTACCAATTAATTCCAATGAGCTCTGTTTGATGTCTGCCATAATATTCTCCTTTTTGTTTCCTACTTGTTCAGTAGGTTAGTAGTCATAACTGAAATATAACGTTTAATTCCTATTAAGTCAATAGGTAATGTTAGAATTTCTTTTTAATTTCTATACTTGCAGAAAAATAGAGTCGAGTATATTCTATATAATATAGACAGGACAATAATATGACGCTTGATGACGCTAAACAGAATGAAAAGGTTCGGGTAACTAAACTTGGCGGGAACGGTGAATTACGCCAGCATTTTCTTGACATGGGGCTTATTCCGGGGACGGACATCACTTTTATAAAAAGCGCTCCTCTTGGGGACCCAAAGGAATTCCAGCTGCACGGCTATGAGCTGACGCTGCGTGTGGATGATGCAAGGAAAATTGAAGTTGAGGCTGTAGCTCAGGATGAGAAAAAACCGGAACTGGCAGTTGAAGAAAAGGAGAATTCCTCTGTGCACCCGGGTCTTGGTGAGGGCGGAAAATTCCACGATAAAAAAACGGAGACCCCTCTTCCTGACGATACGCTTTTGACTTTTGCCCTTGTGGGAAACCAGAACTGCGGAAAGACAACTCTGTTCAATGCGCTTACTGGCTCAAATCAGCATGTGGGTAATTTTCCTGGTGTCACGGTTGACAGAAAATCCGGTGCAATACGCGGACACGAGAACACTAGCATTACGGATCTTCCGGGCATTTACTCCATGTCACCGTATTCAAGCGAGGAGCTTATTTCCCGTGACTTTGTCCTGAACGAAAAACCGTGTGCAATCATCAACATTGTGGATGCCACCAATATCGAGCGTAATCTTTATCTTACGATGCAGCTTCTGGAGCTGGGCATTCCGATGGTTCTTGCGCTAAACATGATGGATGAACTTTCCTCTAACGGTGGAACCATAGACGTAAACAAGATGGAGGCCTTCCTTGGTATTCCTGTTGTTCCTATCTCGGCAAAGAATAACCATGGAATTGAGGAGCTTATAAGTCATGCCATTCACGTTGCAAAATATCAGGAAAAACCGTTGCGTCAGGATTTTTGTTCCAAGGATGAGCATAATGGTGCGGTTCACAGGGCAATTCATGCGACAATACATTTGATTGAGGACCATGCGGAGAAAGAGAAGATTCCACCCAGGTTTGCGGCGAGTAAGCTTCTGGAGGATGACAAGAGGATACTGTACCGTCTGAATCTTGATGTAAATGAGATGGAGACGCTTGAGCACATCATCATGCAGATGGAAAAAGAGCGCGGGCTTGACCGTAGTGCCGCAATTGCAGACATGAGGTTCTCTTTTATATTCAGGCTTTGTGCTGCCACTGTAAAAAAGCCGGTTGAAAGTAACGAGCGTAAACGTAGTCAGAGGCTGGACAAAATACTTACGGGAAAATTCACTGCCATTCCATCGTTCATTTTGATTATGGCGGCGGTGTTCTTCCTGACGTTTAATGTTATAGGTTCTTTCCTGCAGGGACTTCTTGAGACGGGTATAGATAAGCTTACGGAGATTGTGGATCTTGCTTTCTCCAGGGTTGGCGTAAACGATATCCTTCATTCCCTTGTGATTGACGGAATATTTACAGGCGTCGGCAGCGTGCTTTCGTTCCTTCCGATAATCGTGACATTGTTTTTCTTCCTTTCCATGCTGGAGGATTCAGGCTACATTGCGCGTGTGGCATTTTTCATGGACAAGCTCCTGAGGAAAATAGGGCTTTCGGGGCGTAGCATTGTTCCCCTTTTGATAGGCTTCGGCTGCTCGGTTCCGGCGGTGATGTCGACACGTACTCTTCCAAGTGAGCGTGACCGCAGGATGACGATTCTTTTGACTCCGTTTATGAGCTGTACTGCAAAGCTTCCGATCTATGCGTTTTTTGTGAGTGCGTTTTTCCCAAGGTATGGTGCGCTTGTGATGACCGGGCTTTATTTCCTTGGAATCATTGTCGGAATTCTTGTGGCGCTTTTGTTCAAGTCGACTTTGTTCAAGGGTGAGGCGGTTCCGTTTGTGATGGAGCTTCCGAATTACAGGATGCCGGGTTTACGCAATACGGTTCAGCTCTTGTGGGAAAAGGCAAAGGATTTCCTTGAGAGGGCATTCACGGTAATCTTTATCGCAACGATTGTGGTATGGTTCTTGCAGAGCTTTAACTGGCATTTCCAGTTTGTTGCCGATGCGGAGGAAAGTATTCTTGCTTCGATTGCAAAGCTGATTACTCCTGTGATGAATCCGGCGGGTCTTGGTTACTGGCAGATTGTGATTGCACTGGTGAGTGGCTTTATGGCAAAGGAAAGTGTCGTCTCAACTCTGGAGATTCTGTTTGTGGGTGGAGTTCAGGCTGTGCTGAGTCCTTTGAGTGCGGCATGCCTTTTGGTCTTCAGTCTGCTTTATACTCCCTGTGTAGCGGCCATTGCATCTGTTAAGCGGGAGCTTGGTGCAAAGTGGGCTGTGGGTGTCGTCGTATGGCAGTGTGTCCTGGCATGGCTTTGTGCGGCGGCGGTGAACCTGATAGGTACGTTTATATAAAAAAACAAGACAAAGTGAAATTTACGTGCTATAATTGATTTCTGGAGGCTATAGGATGGAAACATTTACTTTTAAATCCCTTCCGGAGAATGTTGAGGAATTGAAGGCTTTACCTGAGGCAAGTCTTGATTCACCATTTAAGACAGCGGCTTTGGCAATGGCAGCTCTCTGTCACTATGAGAAGAACCCCGAGGTAACCTTTGAGATGCTGAATTTCCTTAAAGGCCCTGAACCATTGAGCAATTACGAGAAGCAGTTCATAAAGGAAAGGCTTTCTGGAAAAACATACAAGGTAAAGTCATTCTTTGCGGGTGCAACACCTCAGAACAATTATGAGCCTTCAACTCCATACACGATAGCGGTAAGTGACAATTCTTATTCATATCCTGAGGAGAACTGGGCAACATTGTATCTCCAGAGCGGTGGTGCAGACAGCCCCAGACCCATAAAATTCCGCAAGAAACCTTCCACAGGTCAGTGGTTCCTGAACGAGATCCAGTGCCTTGCTGATATCCGTGAGCCTGTGGCGTCAGATCCCTGGGCATGAGCATCTTCATTTCTGGGAGAAAGGACAGGTCCCCACAAAGGTAAAATCCATATCCCGCCGGTTGGAAAAAAACTATTTCTCTGTTATCAGGCCACTATTCAAGGTAACCGAGAAAGCACCAGCCTGTAGTTCCGTTTGGGATTTTTTTACCCTGACTGTCTACGCTTCCAGGAAGAACCTCAACTTTTACCCAGCATGAATGAATACCGTCGATGACTTCCATGTTGTCGGCTTCAAGGACCTTTACTTTTGTTCCCTTTTGCATTGCGGTAATGGTTCTAGCGGATAGAGACGCCTCGGTTCGGAGCCTTAGGTTGTCGCTTGCGGTAAGGGTCTTATTCTTGAACTGCTTTACAAGTCCTCTGTAGACGGCATTTCTTCTTTCCCAATAATCCCAGCCAGAGTTTTTTGTGACTATTGAATCCCAGCTAAAATCACTGCGGGAATAACCCCATTTTGCAAAAGGATTTCCACCGTATTCCACAATCAGCTCAACTACATCGTAATCTGCAGAACCAGAACAAGAGTCAGCGGCTATGGTAAGTCCGGGATTTGAATTCTCTATGGCGCAATTAGGATCAGCTCCCGCCTCAAGAAGGACTTTTACAACATCATAAGAATGGTCTTGACTTACACAGAGCATAAGGATGTTTGCCTCAGAATCCCAATATTTGCCTTTATATTTCATTGTAAGGTCAGGCTTGTACTTTAGAAGCAGCTTGACCATTTCCAAGTCCAGCTTTTCCACCGCATAACGTAAAACTGTCGCATCACTGTTTTTCTGCCGTTTGTTGATGTCACAGCCTTTATCCAAAAGTTCTTTTACAAGTTCCTGATTTTTATTTACAACGGCATGGTAGAGGGGTGTAAAACCTTTTTCATCATATTCATCAAGCCCCTTAACATTTCCTTTTTTTAGCATTTCTAGGGCCTTGTCAGCATAGTTATATTCAACAAGCTGAACGAAAGAATATTTTTTTGTGCCGCTCATGTTTGCCTTTATGATTTCTATTGACTCAAGGATTTTGGCATCGTATTTGATTCCTTCCTCGCATAAATCAAGGCATGTTTTCCCGTCCTCATTTTTTACAGATAGATTTGTGCCGGCATCAACAAGGACCCTCACCATTTTTGGTTTCCAACGGCAAAGGAAAATCGGAGTGCAGCCGCTTGCGTTTAAAGCATTCACATTTGCGCCATTTTTTATAAGGGCCTCAATAACTGTTGTATCATCAAAAACACTGTAACAGGCGTAATGTAAAGCCGTTTGTTTATTGTATTTACTTGAGCTGTTAATATTTGTCTTTGTTGCCAGATAATCGATGATCTGGCATATTTCATTTTTTTTGTCAAAGACACCAATATAATTCAGACTGTAGTCACTGGAACTGCATGTTATGGTGTCTACAAAACGGTGCAATGTCGTTAACCCGTCTTCATCACGGGCATTAAAATCAAATCCATTATCGCCAAGAAATTTATATATATCTGGATTAAGCAGTCTTGCGCAGGTCATTCCGACATTGTCACCTTTTTTTGTTTTTGCATTGATGTTTGCCTTTTTGCTTACAAGAAATTTGATTATCTCAAATCCGTTTACATCTTCCCATCCTGCGAGGATAAGGGGTGTCCAGCCGGCTTCAGTAGAGGCGTTTACATTAGCACCCTTTTGAACAAGCAGCTTTACAATCTCCAGGCTGTCTTTTGATCCTGATTCTACCGCATTATGTAATGGTGTATAACCTTCTTTACCGGAACCATTAACTTTTGCCCCCTTTGAAATCATAAATTCCACAAGGTTATAATTCCCGGCCTTACACGCAAGATTCAACGGATATCTGTTATCAGAATCCTTGAGATTGACATCAGCGCCATTCTCTACCAAAAGTCTGGCTAGTTCAACTTGTTCATGATATAGGGCAGCCGTTAAAGGAGTAAAAGAATATCCGGGTATATTTAACGGAGCACCCTTTTTTATAACTTTTCTGATTAAGTCAAGATTTGGCTTATCGGTATTACACAAAAAATAAAGAACCGTTTCATGATCGTCATTCTGAACTTTGACATCAGCTCCATTATCCAGAAGGAATTCTATGATTTTAGGATTTGCGTCCCTTATGTGTTCCACAGCAAACAAGAAAGGCGTGTAACCTTCATCATCGGGAATGTTCAGATCGGCTCCATTTTTGATAAGGAAATCCGCCAGCTTGATGAACGGCTCGGGATTTGAAAGGTATTTTATCGTAAGTCTAAAAAGCAGCGTTCTTCCTTCATCATACTTAAAATTGACGTCAATATATTTCTTTTCTATCGCTTCCCTTATTTCACTGTCATTTTCTGCCAGTAAGCGGATGTTGTAGTCAAGGCGACTGGGATTTTGATATTGGTTAACATAATAAGATTTGCCTTTTGCCTCTTTGGCAAAGGAGTTCATCCCGAGGGTAAAAAGCAGCACCGCGAAAAACAGCTTCCAGACATTCTTCATGTACCACCTCCGATTTATAGATTAAGTATACAGGCAAAAACAAAATCCGTAAACCATGGTTTCATATTTTGGGGTTCTTAGGGGGAACCCCTAAGCAGTGCCGCGGAGAGTGGGGGTTAAAGGGGGAGAGAGGAGCTCGCTTCTGAGTAGGGCACCTCTCTTCCCCTTTAAAATTGGGGGTC
>JAGCYQ010000118.1 GCA_017960765.1 Treponema sp. | reverse complement strand
CTGTCCCTTCTTTGCGAGCATGCATTCTGCAAAGTAGATCAGGCCGTAACCAGTGGCTTCTGTACGTGCAAGTGAACCGCCGAAAGAAAGGCCCTTTCCTGTAAGAACGCCTGTGTATTCGTTGCGGATCCTCTTGTACTGTCCGAACATATATGCAACTTCTTTTCCACCAACACCCTTGTCACCGGCAGGAACGTCTGTGTCAGGTCCAATGTGGCGGTAAAGTTCTGTGATGAATGACTGGCAGAAACGCATGATCTCTGCATCGCTCTTTCCATGACCGTCAAAGTCTGATCCACCTTTTCCACCACCCATCGGCAATGTTGTAAGGCTGTTCTTAAGTACCTGCTCAAATCCAAGGAATTTAAGAACATCAAGTCCTACCTCAGGACTGAAGCGGAGTCCACCCTTGTAAGGTCCGATTGCACTGTTAAACTGAACGCGATATCCGCGGTTTACATGAGGCTTGCCCTGATCATCTGTCCACGGTACACGGAACATAATGATGCGCTCTGGCTCAACCATGCGCTCAAGAACTGCATATTCCTCCAACTGCGGCATCTTGTCTACTGCAGGAGAAATTGCCTCAAGAACAAGACCAACAGCCTGAAGGAAGTGATCCTGATCTGCATAACGCTGACTTACCTCGTCCCAAACACGCTTACAGTAAGCATTCTTAATATTGTATTGCATAATTACCCCTGGTTCATCTGTTATTATCAACAGTAACCTCTACATAATAAAATTTTTTTTCCCCTTTTGTCAATAATTCGAATGAAAAAAATGAAACATTATAGAAGAGAAATGAGTGGATGGCAGGCAAAACCCCCGCCTTATTGACCAAGATTGATAATGGTTTATAATAGGAACAAGGAGCATACGGTGGACCCTCGGAAACTTTTATTTGCCATTACAATCACCCTCACCCTCTTTCCCCTTTTTGCCAGAGACAGGGACGAAGAATACTATTCCGCAATCATCCAGCAGCAGGCCGCGGAGATTCAGAAACTTGACGAACGCAACGCAGCCGAAGAGGAAAAGGCAAGACAGAAAAGGAGCCAGGCCGAAAACAGGCGCATAGACGCGGAAACGGAAGAGTTCTATCAGAATGCCGCAAAAATGAACATCAACAATACAGTTGACGATGAAGCGGTAAAATCCAAGATTCAGTTCATTGAACAGCTCAAGGAAACCATCTCTCTTGTACAGATGGAAGACCAGACAGGCGAAAGCACCGAATTCCTCAAAACCGAATTGCAGAACGCCTACGCAGACCTAAAGGACGCAACCTACACCACTTCTTCCATCGACTCTTCGCTCATAATACGCGGTTCAACCTACAAGCTCAAGAAAAACGCATGGACGCTCACCTTCTACAGCACGATCCTTGACCACATTGACTTGTTCAACATGGACATAGACATAAGCTTCTACCAGATGACGGGAAAAGACTATACGCCAAAGACACTGGAGAATGTCGAGCAGATTGAATTCTACAACCATGCCATCGAGCTCTACGACAGCATGTTCAGGCAGGCAATCCCGATTTTCTACGCAAAACTCACGTACAAGATTCTTCCATGGAAAAAGGCAAGCGAATACCGCTTTATTCCCCAGACACTCACGATATACCACAGCGACACGAACAAGATTCTTGCCACCTACGACAAGCTGGACCTGAGCCCGGAAATATTTATCGTCTATCCGCAGATTGAAATACGCACCAAAGAGGAAAAGGATGCGGACAACAGCAGGGCAAACGACATCCTCGACGTTGAGCGTGCAGAGGAAAAAAGAAGGACACAGACAAGCACGGTCTCAAACAACACGGACACAAGCAAAAAACGCAATGCCGTCTATGCAAGTGCAAACACGTTATTCTCCAACAACGACTTCACGGATTTCAACATACAGAACATAGGGCTTGAAACCCTTAGCCTTACAGCAGTCCTTGGAATAGGCAAATACGGACACGCAGGACTCATCGGCGGCTTGGACTATAACAACGGCGGGGAAAAATCTTACACGATGGGATTAACCGGGGGATTCAACTTTACCTTTGCAAAATGCCTTAGGCCTGTCCTTCAGTTCCAGACATATTATCAGACAGACAAACGCCTGTGCCAGTCAGCAGGAATTGGAATCGATTTTATTTTTGGAAAGGGAATGTTCACGCTTGGATATGATTTTACCGCAAAATACTATATATCGGAGACACAGGCCAGAGGCTCATTCGCTCCCGAGGACATAAAGCTGCTCCACTCATTCAAGGCCGGAATGGGCGTCACATGGTAAAAAAAAGGCATCCCGAAACATGTCAGGATGCCAGTTCATTCTATTCTATTTCAAGATTACCTGAAGATGTTTATCAGAACCTGAGATGCGACTACAACCGCAACAAGGGCAATCGGATATGTTGAGGCATAGGCGCCCGCAACCTTTTCCGTTCCAGCTGTTGAAATGAGGGTTCCAAGGGCTGGAGTTGATGTCATGCCTCCGCAGATTGAACCAAGGTTGTTCAAGAGGTTGAGCTTGAGGACATACTTTGCAAAGATGTAACCGATGATCATCGGAAGCAATGTCATGATGATACCGTAGATGAAGTATACCCATCTAAAGTGTTCACGGAAGCTTGCACCACCAGGAACTCCAGCACCAATCAAAAAGAGCATAAGACCAAGTTCACGGAAAACCTTAAGTGTAGATTCTTTTGGCATAATGCTTACTTTTCCAATTTTCTGGAAATGTCCCATAATTAAAGAAAGAATAAGACAGCCACCTGTAGTGGTAAGTGAGAAGTTTCCTACCTTGAATGAGCCGAAGAAGATTCCAAGGACTGCAACAACAGAGAAGGCACAGAATCCGAATGGATCAAGCTCAAGTTCAGAACCGTGCAATTTAGAAGGAGCTTCTGGTGCAGATTCTGAAAGCTTTGCACGTTCTTTTTCCATGTTTGCTTTTGTAAACTTTGGAACTAGCTGAACAAAAAGAACAACACCAATTACACCAAACAAGTATGCAATTCCATGTCCTACAGATACAGCATCTTCAAGTGCAGAATTTACAGTTGCTTTTGCTGCAGAGAATGCAGGTGTAGAAGTAAGCGAACCAGAAAGAAGACCGACAAGCATAGCACCAGCTTCTTCAAGATCACGTCCGAAAACCTTATTATCAAATACAATACATCCTGCACAAGAAAGGCCACCGATTACGATAATCAAGAGTCCCAGTACGATGTATGACTTGAAGTTCTTCTTCAAATCGCCAAAGAAACTTGGACCCGCAATAAAACCAACCGATGTTACAAAAAGAATTAAACCAAGATTTTCAATAATCTTAAGAGCATCCTTTACGTAAGTCTCGCCGCCAGCCATTAACTGAGCTTTAAGCGGTGAATATAAGAAAGCACCAAAAAGAAGAGCTACGATAAATACACCTGCTGTTCCCAGTGAAACACCCTTGATAGTAATTCTTCCAAGCAGATAACCTAATCCCGCGATAAGAAATACGCAGAATGTCAGAAAAGTTACGGCTTTAATTGAAAGGATTCCTCCAAACAATACCATAATAACACCTCGAAAATATATGAAAATTTTACCCTATTATACTGATATCAAGAATTTTCTGCAAGATGTGCGTTATTTTAAAAATCACGGCGGCCGTTTTAATTACACTAGAACTTCCATAAAATGCCAAAAGAGAGTATAATATAGCTATATGGATTTTAGCGAATATCTTGCAAGATGCGAACAGGAAATAAACTCAATTCTCCCCAAGGCTCCTGACTCAAAGTGGGCTTCCTCCGCTTTTGGATCAGTTGAAGATCCGTTCTCAATTGAACAGACGGAGACATTGACCGGACCCACACGTTCCCTTGTTGAGCTGGGGGGCAAAAGATGGCGTCCGCTGCTTCTGGTATTCTGCGCAATGGCATCATCAAGAGACAATCCACTTCAACAAAAGATAATAGAAAACGCTTATCACCTTTGTCCTTTGGTTGAATGCATACACACAGCAAGCCTGATTCACGACGACATAGAGGATTCATCGGAGGAACGAAGGGGGCAGCCTGCCGCATACATTACATACGGCCTCGACACGGCACTGAACGCAGGTTCATGGCTTTATTTCCTTTCTTCAACATGCATCAACAGCCTTGATTCCGACGATGCCACAAAGCTAAGGCTATACTCACTTTTTACAGAGGAAGTAAGGCGCCTTCATCTTGGACAGGCACTGGACATAAAGTGGCACAGGACACCTGAGTTATGTCCCTCAACAGATGAATATCTTGCAATGGTAAAATACAAGACAGGAACCCTTTCTTCACTTGCGGCAAAAACAGGAACCCTTATTGCGGGTACAGGCGATGACAAGGTTACAAGGGCAGGAAAAACCGCAGCCAAAATCGGTGCAGGATTCCAGATAATCGACGACTGCATCAACCTTACAAGCGGCAATCCAGGCAAAAAAAGAGGCGATGACATTGTGGAAGGCAAAAAATCGCTTCCAGTCCTTCTGTTCCTAGAAAAAAATCAGGGAAGCAGCCAGACTTTATTTGAATGTTTTGAGCAGGCCTCGGTATACGGAATAGAAAGCCCCAGCGTAGAGAAGGCAATATCCATTTTACAGGAGTCAGGCTCAATATCACAGGCAGCAGAACGCGGTGTATCCTTTATCAAGGATGGATGTTTAGAATTTGAGTCCCTTTACGGAAAAAGCGATGCCACCGACATGATAAGGGACCTTTTTAACTCCATGATTCCTCCAGATTTTGCAGGGGAGGTTGCAATATGATAGAAAGCTCGGAAAAACTCAACAATCAGGCAATTGAACTCGCAGCCAAAGGGGAATACAAGGAAGCCATAGCATGCTTTATCCGTGCAATTTCACTTGAAAACGAAAACGCACTTTTGTGGTACAACCTGGCAATTACATATCGTGATTCAGGAGACCTTGAAGCCGCAAAGGCAGCCATGGAGAAAGCACTGGACATCAATCCTGAGGACGAGGAAATCATCGAGGCAACAGCAACTCTCTCCTTCTCACTTGGCAACCTGAACGATGCCATGAGGTTTTCGCTATGGGGACTTGATACTAATCCGTTCAACAGCCACTTCTGGAATATGGTGGGTGTCGTATACTTTAACCAGAAGGATTACGGCTCAGCATCAGAGGCATTTGAGCAGGCCCTTACGATAAACCCATACTATTACGATGCAATCTATAATCTCCGCGACACTTACATAGAGCTTGGCAATCATCTTGGGGCACGTGAATGTGACGCAAAGTTGAAGCAGATATCCGGCAGGTAGGCATGAAGATTACCGCAGTAGTTGTTTCCATACAGAACAATACAATCTCCGTCACTCCCATTCAAAAAGGGGGCTGTGCTTCATGTACCGCTGAATGCAAGCAGAAGTCAAAGTCGTTTGTCACCGCAAATCCATTCCACTATCCGATAAAAACCGGTGACATCGTCTCAATTGAAAACTCAAAAAAAACACAGGCATTTCAAGGTATCTTTTCCCTGCTGTTTCCCATTGCCAGTGCCATTGCAGGCTTTTTCCTTGCACCGTTAATCGCCTCTGCCTTTGGAAAACAATCAGGAGACGGCTTCAGGGCCATCGGTGTCCTTGCATTCCTCTTGATATCATCATTAATCGTATTCATCATATCAAGGACAGTCTTACCGCCCGAAAGGCCTCAGATTTCTGCAGTCCTTACACCAG
The DNA here is from genome assembly GCA_017960765.1 of Treponema sp. Lineage (GTDB taxonomy): Bacteria > Spirochaetota > Spirochaetia > Treponematales > Treponemataceae > Treponema_D. The sequence goes on along the minus strand of JAGCYQ010000118.1, from coordinate 2,423 downwards.
ACATCCTGAACAATTTCCCATGCGAGGAAATGCAATGAAAAAAAATCTTTCCATCTTCGTTTCCTTGATTCTGCTTACGGTCTCATTTGCATCATGCTCACTTAAATATGAGGAAGGCATGAACATATAGGACAAGATGCCTGAGCTGATTTTTACCAATGCCGATCTGACCCGTTACAAGGACGGAAAGCTTACCATGGAGCTAAAGGCTGAGCAGGTTGAACAGTACAAGGACAACGGAAGCACATACGCACGCAACCCGGAATTCTCAACATGGGACTCGAACGACAATCTTGATACCACTGGAAGCTGCAGTCTTCTTGCCGTAAACTCAAAGGAAAACGTATACACGCTTTTTTCCGACATCCTCATCAACAATTCTTCCAATGACGTGGAGATTCATGCGCAGAACCTCAGATTCAACGGCAACACAAAGCAGCTTATCGCAGGCAAAGATGAAGAAGTTGAAATCATTCGCGAGAACCTGGCCTTAGTCGGAACAGGATTCAGTGCAAGCGGCATAAGCAACAGTTTTTCTTTCAATTCAGGTGTATCCGGAACATTAATCACAGAAGACGCAGAAAATGCAGAAGAGGAGGTTTCCGAATGAAACATTCCGTTTTGATTCTTTTAGGCATGCTTTTTATCTCTTCTTCACTGTTTGCCGAAAAAATTACCTTCCGTGCAGACCGAATGACCGGCAGCACAAAAAAATCAGGGGATGTTACCGTACTCACCGGAAATGCCATAATCAAAACCGAGGACATGGAGCTTAGCGCGGATTCACTGGAACTGTCAGGAAAGGACTTCAGGAACATAAAGGCAACCGGAAACATAAGCGGAAAAATCATAAGCAGCCAGATGGATTTTACATGCCAGGAAATGACTTACGACCGCGAGACAAAAATTGCAAGGCTTCAGAACAGCGTTCACCTTATTGATCACCAGAATAATGTTGATGCCGACGCAGACCTCATCGACTACAACCAGAACACGGAAGTAGCCGTACTGCAAATCGGTGTCTCAATCATACAAAAAGAAAACCATTGTACCGCCGCCTATGCCCTGTACAAGAAGAACGACCAGACCCTGACACTCACAGGAAACCCTCAGGTAACACAGGGAGAAAACACATTCCGCGCACAGGAAATTGTCCTGAACCTGGATACACAGGAAATCACACTTGACGGACGTGTTCGTGGAAGCGTGACAACAGAGGAAAACAAGGCACAGCCCGAACAGGATTCCCAAGCGTCAGAATCAGCGGAGGCAAAAAATGGCCAATGACATCTTGAGTAAACTTGAAGAAAATCAATTATCAGCTCATTCACTAAGAATATCATCCCTGCACAAGTCATTCGGAAAAAAGGAAGTCGTAAAGGGAATCGATTTTTCAATGACAACAGGTGAAGTACTTGGACTTCTTGGTCCAAACGGCTCAGGAAAGACAACTACATTTTACATGATTGTGGGCTTTTACAAACCAAGCGACGGTGAAGTATTCCTTGACGAGAAACGCATCACGCACCTCCCGATGTACAAACGCGCACAGGCCGGAATATCATATCTCCCGCAGGAACCCTCCGTATTCAAGAAGCTGACTGTTGAAGAGAATATATGGTCAATCCTGGAGACAAGACGTGACCTGAATACATCACAGAAAAAAGAAAGGCTTGAGGAACTGATTGACGAGTTCTCCATCCAGAGAATCAGGAAACAGCCCGCATTCACATTGTCCGGTGGAGAAAGACGCCGCACAGAGATTGCACGGTCCCTTGCCATTGAACCAAAGTTCCTTCTGCTGGATGAACCTTTTGCAGGAATAGATCCCATTGCAGTTGCCGACATCAAGGGAATCATCAGCCTTTTGAGTAAGCGTGGCATCGGAGTACTGATTACAGACCATAATGTACGCGACACACTTGAGATTACTGACCGGGCAATCATCATATCCACAGGAGAGATTGTAATCCAGGGCTCAAAAGACGAAATACTCGAATCCCCCAAAGCCAGTGAAATCTACCTTGGAAAAGACTTCTCAATGTAGGATATTTCATCAAAAAAAAAAACGCACAAAAAAAAAACGCCGCCCTTGTCTAATAAGAGCGGCTTGAAAACATCAGGCTTTAGATTATGCCTGTGCTTCTTCTGTAGCAGGTGCTTCGACCTCTGGTCCTGCTGATGCTGGAGCAGGAGCGTTCTTCTTAGCTTCTTTTTCTGCTGCACGTGCTTTGTTCTTAAGGTTTGCCTTGCAGTATTTGCAAATCTTTACCTTGTTACCGTCGATTTCCTGTTCATAAAGAACCTTGATCTGCTGTGCACCGCAATTTGCGCATACTCCACGGCCATGATTTACTTCATTGCGTACTCCAGTTCCACGATGTGCTTTAGACTTTGATTACTCCTTGATTAAGCTTCGTCCT
>JAGCYQ010000117.1 GCA_017960765.1 Treponema sp. | reverse complement strand
CGCAAAAACTTCCCTCAGATTCGGGGCAGAATTCCCCCCCCGTGCATAAACGTGCCCCAGATTCAAGGCAAATAATTCCGACCTCGGAAAATCTTCCCTCAGATTCGGGGCAGATTTCCCCCCTGTAGTGTACTGATTTTGGTTGACAGTTTTGTTTGTTATTCCTAACTTGGTTTACACTTCATTGTTTTTATTCCTATATAGGTTGTCTGTTTGAGACTTTATTCCTATTAGGGTAGACACTTTTGCTTTATTCCTAAGATGGTTGTCACACCAAAATCTTTGTCCTAAGACGGTTGACAGTCATGCTGCATGACAGGATCAGAGCATATTCTGTCAGCCGTCTTCTTGGCGGTGCAAAGATAGGCATTTTCCTTGGACTATGCAAGTTTATTCCTGATTTTGTTGTCAGAACGGCAGTTTGTCGCCTTGTTCCTGTTTATCTCCCAAGAGCAGTCCAATGTAGTCTCTCAGACTGTATTCCGCACGGCTAAGTGCTGCGTGGAGATTGTCTTCCCATTCTTCGTCGCCCTTCTCTCTTGCTTCGCTGACTAAGGTGTCAAACTCCTCCATAAAGTCAAGGATGCTTCTAATTTCTGTAATCAGTTCCTGTTTCATTTCCGTTGATATTTAAATTGTTATATGATTTGTTTTGATTCATTGCCTCTGTCTGTTCCAGCCTGCGGCAGTTCGTATTTCAGCAATGGGTTATCGGGGGTGCCAGTCAGCATCTCCAGAGGCGTCTTCATGTCAAGAGCCTGGTGCGGTCTTGCCGTATTGTACATGCGGATGGAGTTGGCGATGGAGCCGCCTGTGGCTATGAAGTCCAGTTCACCGTTGTTGAAGAGCCAGGAGTTCTTCACAGTGTTGTTCATCCTCTCGGCCATTGCATTGTGCAGCGGGTCGCCCGTCTGTGTCATGCTTATCTGCGCCTTGACGGAAAGGAGCATCTCAACATATGCCTGTGATGTATACTGGACGCCACGGTCAGAGTGGTGCACCATCCCAACGATGTCGATACCCAGGCCGACATAGCACTCGATGGCCATCGTCAGTGCCTGGACCGGGCCGTCAGTCTCAAGCGTCTCATGGAAGCACCAGCCCACGATATAGCGGCTGTAGGCATCCGTCAGCAGCGACAGATATCCGAAGCCCTCACTGCAATAGACATAGGTAATGTCTGCCACCACCAGCTGCCCGGCATACTTGGCCACCAGCTTTGGCGTGGTGTTCAGCAGGTCGGGCCAGATACGGTTGCTGTGGTTGGAGTCCGTCGTCTTGGGCCTGTAGCGCTTCCTGCGCAACATCAGACCATTGGCACGCAACACGTCGTAGAAACGGTCGCGCCCAAGCGTAAACTTCATACCGAAATACTGCTTGCAGAGTTCCAAAAGCTCACGGCAGCCAGCCTTCGGCAGGTTGTCCGGTGCACGGATATAGTTGCAGTAGAGCACTACGCTCGTGATGAGGACCGACTCCTCGTTCTCCTTCTCGTCATGCTTGTAGTAGCCCCATCTGGATATGCCAAGTAATTCGCAGAGGGGGGCGATCTTGTAGACCTTCACCTCCACCGCGAGGGCTGTAATTACTTGGCATCGGATTTTTTTCTGATGGGGATGCCATAGCGTTCCTCGGCCAGTACAATCATGCGCTCGTAGGCATCACGAGCCATCTCTGTGCGCTTCAAGTCAATCGATTTGAGGCGCAGTTCCTGCTTCAGACGGTCTATCTCCTGAAGCAGCTCTTCCTTGTCTGGATCCTTCTTCATATCCCTTACAGCTACCTGTGATGACAGCACAGGTTTGCCTTCGGCTGCAAAGGTACGAAGCCATTTTGAAATACAGCCATTCCAAAGGCCTTTTTCTGTCTCAAAACGTTTTTTTGACTTGCCAGAGTACAAGAATTCATCTAATAATGCAAGTCTTTTCTCGTCTGTCATTTCTCCTTTTTGTCGCATACTGATACACTTTTTTGATTCCAAAAGTGTCAACTTATTCAGTACACGTCAGGATCCGTGATCATCGGCATCGCTCTGTTAAATTTTGATTCATATCGTTTTGATATATTCCCTGAAGCGCCCATCTGGCGCTTCGGAGAACTTTTTTTGCATTTTTCTTGCAACATTGGAAAATAATGCTTATCTTTGCGGCATCAGGGACAAAGGACTGTTGATTATGAAGACCTTACAAGAGTATCTCGACATCATCAAGGCGCACCAGTCTGAGTTGCAGGAACGATTCGGAATCACCTCTATGCGCCTCTTTGGTTCCGTTGCCCGAGGTGAGCAACATGAGGGTAGCGATATTGACCTTTTTGTCACGATGCCGCCGAAGTTTTATAATCACATCTTAGCCGCTCAGTATTTGGAGGAACTGCTTGGATGCAATGTTGACTTGATACAAGAGCATAAGAACCTTCGTCCGTTTTTTAGAGATCAAATAGAACAAGATGGCATTGATGTCTTTACAGCAGCTTAGAATTGTCGAGGATCTCTTAAAGCAGATTCGCTAGTCCATCCGCAATCTTGAATTGTGGAATGAACCATTATCGGATATCAACGACCTGCTTACTTCTCCTGATGGGATGAAGACCCTGGCAGCTGACTGTATGCTGATTGAGGCTATTGGTGAAGGAGTCAAACGCATTGACGAACGTACTCACCAGCAGTTGCTTCCCCTCCGTCCGGAAATACCCTGGAAGGCAGTCAAGGGAATGCGCGACCACATTGCTCATGGCTATTTCGACATCAACACAGATTTGGTATGGGATGTTGTGAAAAATGACCTTCCGGCTCTGCGAGAT